>NZ_CALCDX010000037.1 GCF_937900395.1 uncultured Caulobacter sp. | reverse complement strand
TTGAAGGGTTCGGCGCCCTCGAACGGCGTCGAAAGCACCACCGCCCCGCCGGCGGCCTCGATCTCGCCCTGCAGGGCCAGCATGTAGTCGTGACTGGCGAAGACGCCGCTCTCCGGCGACAGCAGGGCCGCATGAGCGTTGAGGCCCGGCTCCAGCGCCCGCGCCTGCTCGCCGGTCAGCCGCGCCATGCCCTCGACGTCGTTGGCCAGGGCCTGGTCCCAGATGGCGTCGAGACGGGGGATCTCGTCCGGGCTGGTCGCCACCACCAGCTTGCCGCAGCGCTTGTAGGCGATCCCGCGCGCATCCAGGAACGCGTACAGCATGCGCCGCCCCTGGACGCACAGCCGCGCCTTCAACGAGCCGGTCGGATAGTAGAGCCCGCCGTGGATCACCTCGGAATTGCGCGACGAGACCCCCTGGCCGATGTGCCCCTCGGCCTCCAGCACCACCACCATCAGGCCGCGCCGGGCCAGGGCGTAGCCGCAGGCCAGCCCCACGGCCCCGGCCCCCACCACAACGGCGTCGAAATCGTACTTGGTCATGCCGCCACCTTAGCCCGGAGCGGCAATCAATTGACAGCGCCGTCGGATTGGCCAAGGTCGCGCTTTCGCCAAGGACGCCAAGACGTCCGGGAACGTCCTATCGGACAAGGTGGGGAAACCATGACCAACGCCATGACAGCCGCGCCGGCGCGCAATCTGCTGATCGACACCCTGCGCGCCTTCGCCCTGATCGGCGTCTACATGGTCCACATGTTCGAGCAGTACGAGATCTACTGGGCCGCGCCGCAGCAGAACCTGACCCATGTGATCTTCACCACCTTCTTCATGGGCAAGGCGTTCAGCCTGCTGACCCTGTGCTTTGGCCTCAGCTTCTTCCTGTTGATGGACAAGGCCGATCGGCGCGGGGTCGATTTTTCGGGCCGCTTCGCCTGGCGGATGGCGGTGCTGGCGCTGATCGGTCTGGCCCACAGCCTGGTCTATCGCGGCGACATCCTGATGGTGCTGGCGCCGCTGGGCCTGATCCTGGTTCCCTATCACCGCGCCAGCAACCAGATGCTCCTGGGCGTCGCCGCCGTGCTGCTGCTCCAGCCGGGCCTGCTGTTCCAGCTCTGGGGCGCCCTGGGCGGCGAGGCCTGGGCCAACCAGCCGCCGCATCACTACGCCGACACCGGCCCCGCCTTCTACCGCACCGCGCCGCTGGACCAGATGCTGCTGTGGAATGTCGGCCAGGGTCAGACCTTCAAGTGGTGGTTCTTCATCGAGACCGGACGCCTGTTCCAGATCCTGGCCCTGTTCCTGGTCGGTCTGCGCCTCGGCCGCGCCGGCTTTTTCGACGACCCGAACCGCTTCAAGGCCGAGCGCCGCGCCGCCCTCACCGCCCTGGCGGCCTTCGCCATCGCCTGCCACCTGGGCGCGCCGGCCCTGCAGGCCCTGGCGCCCGACGCGACCGCCGCGCCGATGGCCCGCAAGCTGATCGGCACGCTGCTGGGCGGCTGGTTCGACGTCTCGCTGATGGGCGTCTACGTGTTGCTGATCGTGGAGGCCTACACCGGCCCGTTCCGCAAGGCGCTGGACCGGCTGGCGCCGATGGGCCGCATGACCCTGACCTTCTATGTCCTGCAGTCGCTGATCTGGGTGCCGATCTTCTACGGCTTTGGCCTGGGCGCCTGGAAGTGGCTGCCGCAGGCCACGGCCCTGTGGCTGGGCGTCGGCTTCCTGGTGGTCCAGGGGATCGTGGCGACGCTGTGGTTCAAGCGCTTCTACTATGGCCCCCTGGAGTGGGTCTGGCGCGCGGCGACGTACCAGACGACGAAGGTGCCGTTCCTGCGGAAGCCGGCGACTTAAGCCACCTTGCCTCTCCGAAGAGTGGAGCCCCGTCCCGCCGCTGGCCGGCGTGCCGCAGGTTTGAGCCGAGCCTTGCATCCCGAGGTCGCGAAGGGCTCTATGCTCGACCTAGGGATTTATGGAAGGGTGAGCTATGAAGCGCGCGACTTGGCTTGGACTAGCGGCGTTGTTGACCGCTAGCAACGCTGTCGCTCAGCAGCTGCACCCGATCCCGAACAGCCCAGGGTCAACGCTCGTCTGGCGCGCCAAACCCAGCGCTGACGACATGGCGACCTACTACCCGCCCAAGGCGCGACGCGCCGAGCGCGGCGGATGGGCGGTGATCGAGTGCCAGACGCTCGCGACGGGCGACATGAAGGACTGCCTGGTCCTCGGCGAGAGCCCCAAGGACTTCGGCTTCGGCGACGCCGCGCTCAAACTCTCCGCGAAGTTCAAGCTGGATCCCGCCAAGAATGATCCCGCGACGCTGGCGGGCGGCGTGGTGGCGATCCCCATTCTCATGCTCACGCCCTCGGACAGCGCCGTGCCGCCGCGCGATTATCTGGCCGGCGAGCCCTCTGTCCTTCTGACGACGACGCCCAAGGGCTCCGCCCCCTGCCCGACGACGGACTCGCCTGGCCAAGGTTGCAGCGTCCACAGGTTCTCCTGGGTCCAGCGCCCAAGTTTGCCGGAAACGGCTGACCTCGTGCGTCGCGCCGCCGCCACACCCGAGAGAACGACTGTTCTCTGCCCGATCGCCGCGGACATGAAGCTAAGAGGCTGCTCCCCGAACGGCCCCGCCGACCCGACCCAGGTCGAGGCGGTCAGCGGGCTTATCCCGCTATTCACCGCGCCAACCCAGGCTGAAGACAAGACGCCGACGAAAGACGGCTTCGTCGTCGTTCAATTCAACTGGCCGGCCCTGAAGCACGCGGTCGAAACGAGCGTCCTGACCCGCCGCTAGCTCGCCCCCCACTGCGCCCACAGCTTCTCTTCCGCCGCCTTGGCCGTCTTGACCGAGGCGTCCTTGACGTGGCCGAAGCCGCGGATCTGCTGCGGGATCTCGGCGATCTTCAGGGCTAGCGGCAGGCTCTCGACGCACAGCCCCGCCACCAGGCGGTCCAGCGCCACCTCGTACGACGCGATCAGGCCGCGCTCCATCCGGCGCTCCTCGGTGTGGCCGAAGAGGTCGAGGGCGCCGCCACGCAGGCCCTTCATGCGGGCCATGACCGGGAAGGCCAGATCCAGCATCCAGCCGCCGAAGGCGATCTTCCTGGGCTTGCCGTCCGGGCCCTTGGGGGCCAGCAGCGGCGGGGAGAGCCAGACCTTGGCCTTGCCGCCCTTGAAGGTCCCGGCCAGCTCGGCCGCGAACCGGCCGTCGGTGTAGAGGCGCGCGACCTCATACTCGTCCTTATAGGCCATCAGCTTGTAGAGGTTGGTGGCCGCAGCGCGGGTCAGCGGCAGGGCGCTTTCGGCGCCCGACACCGAAGCCTCGGCGGCGCGGACCTTGGCGATCTTCTCCGCGTAGCGCTGGGCGTAGGCGGCGTTCTGATAGGCCGTCAGCTCGCGGATCCGATGGGCGATCAGGTCGTCCAGCGGCATGGTCTCGGGCGTGGTGACCTTGTCTTCCTTGACGTCGATCGAGGTCGGGTCATGGGCGACGCGGCGGCCCAGCTCGAAGGCCTGCAGGTTGGCCTCGGCGTCGACGCCGTTCAGCTTGATCGCGCGATAGAGGGCGCGGCTGGAGACCGGGATCACCCCGCGCTGCCAGGCGAAGCCGACCATGATCATGTTGGCGTAGATGGCGTCGCCGAACTGGCTTTCGGCCAGGTGCTGGGCCGGGCAGGCGTCGAAGGTCTGGGTCGCGCCCTTGACCCGCCGGGCCATGGAGCCGCTGTCGAAACGGATGTCGCGGCTGGTGACGAAGTCGGCCGTCGGCGCGAAGTCGCTGTTGCCGAACGCCCGCGTGCGGTCCTTGGCGTACAGCGACAGGCCTTCCGGCGAGGCCGCCACGAGAAGATCACAAGCGATCAGCACGTCGGCGCTGGCGGCCGGCACGCGGCCGCCGACGATGGTCTCTTCCGTCTCGCCGATCTTGACGTGGCTGAACACCGAGCCGCCCTTTTGGGCCAGGCCCGTCATGTCCACCACGCTGCCGGCGCGGCCGTCGATGTGGGCGGCCATGGCTAGGATCGAGGCCACGGTCGTGACGCCGGTGCCGCCGACGCCGGTGAACAGGATCTTGCGCACGCCGGTCAGCGGCTCGAACTCGGGCAGCGGCGTCGACTCGGCGGTCAGGGGCGCCGGGGCCTTCTTGGACTGGGCGCTTTCGGCGCCTTCCAGGGTGATGAACGACGGGCAGAAGCCCTGGACGCAAGAGTAGTCCTGATTGCAGCTGGACTGGTTGATCTTGCGCTTGCGGCCAAATTCGGTGGCCAGCGGCTCGACCGAGACGCAGTTGGACTTCACCGAGCAGTCGCCGCAGCCCTCGCAGACCAGCGGGTTAATAAAGACGCGCTGGGTCGCCTTGGGCATCGAACCGCGCTTGCGGCGGCGGCGCTTTTCGGTGGCGCAGGTCTGGTCGTACAGCAGGACCGTGGTCCCGGGCGTGTCGCGCAGCATCTCCTGCACGCGGATCAGGTCCGAGCGCGGGAAGATCTCGACGCCGGGGGCCAGGCCCTCGACGCCCTCGTAGCGCTTCATGTCATCGACGACGATGACGGTCTTCTTGACGCCCTCGGCCGCCAGCTGGCGGGTGATCTGGGCCGGGGTGAAGCCGCTCTCGGCCCGCTGGCCGCCGGTCATGGCGACGGCGTCGTTATAGAGCAGCTTGTAGGTGATGTTGGTCCCGGCCGCGATTGCCCCGCGGATCGCCAGCGAGCCCGAGTGGTTGTAGGTGCCGTCGCCCAGGTTCTGGAAGACGTGCTTTTCGCTGGTGAACGGCGAGGCGCCGACCCAGGTCAGGCCCTCGCCACCCATGTGGGTGTTCAGATCCGTCGAGGGGTCGTTGAAGCTGGCCATGTAGTGGCAGCCGATGCCCGCCAGCGCCCGGCTGCCTTCCGGCAGCTTGGTCGAGGTGTTATGCGGACAGCCCGAGCAGAAGAACGGCTTGCGGGCCTGGTCGGCGGCCAGGCTGACAGCGGCGACGCCGGCGGCGCTGACCCGGTTCAGATAGGCCTGCGCCCGCTCCATGTGCGGACCGTCAGGCAGGCGGTCGTAGATGGCGAGGGCGATTTCGGCCACGGACAGCGAGCCCAGCTCCGACAGAAGCGGCCCGCCCTTCTCGTCGGTCTTGCCGATCACGCGCGGGCGCGCCTGGGCGGGCAGGTCATAGAGCGCCGCGCGAGCCTGCGGCTCGATCAGGGCCCGCTTGTGCTCGATGACCATCAGGGTCTCGAGGCCGGCGGCGAAGGCGCGCAGGCCCAGCGGTTCCAGCGGCCAGGGCATGCCGACCTTGTAGATCGAGACGCCCAGGTCGGCGGCTTCCTGCAGGGTCATGCCCATGGCCGTGAAGGCCTCCAGCACATCCTTATAGGCCTGGCCCTGGCAGACGATGCCCAGCCGCGCCTTGCCCACGCGCACGTGCGAGGCGCCCAGCACCACGCGGTCGATGCCGTTGGCGCGGGCGAAGGCCAGGGCCGCGGGGATCTTATGGAGCCGCATGCGCCGCTCCTTCTCCATCGGCTGGTCCTTCAGCCGGATGCCGAGGCCGCCGGGCGGGAACGGGAAGTCGGGGGTGACCAGCTTATGGCGGTCCAGCGAGACGTCGATCGTGACGCCCGAGTCCATGGTGTCGGCCAGGGCGATCATGCCTGTCCACAGGCCGGAGAAGCGCGACAGCGACAGGCCGAGAATCCCGTAGTCGAGCACCTCCTGCACGTCGGCCGGCGCCAGCACCGGCATCTCGAAGTCCTGGAAGGCGAACTCGGACTGCGACGGCAGGGTCGAGCTCTTGCAGTTGTGGTCGTCGCCGGCCACCGCCAGCACGCCGCCGGTCGGGAACACGCCCGCGAAGTTGGCGTGCTTGAAGACGTCGCCGGTGCGGTCGACGCCGGGCGCCTTGCCGTACCACATGCCGAAGACGCCATCGTAGAGGGCGCCCGGGAACAGATTCGCCTGCTGGCTGCCCCAGACGGCGGTGGCGGCCAGGTCCTCGTTGACGCCTTCCTTGAAGACGACGTCGTGGGCGGTCAGCAGCTTGTTGATGCGGGCGGCCTGCTGGTCGAGACCGCCCAGCGGCGAGCCTCTATAGCCGGACAAAAAGCCCGCCGTGTTCAATCCCAGCTTGCGATCGAGGCGCTTGCGATCGAGCAAAACGCGCAGCAGCGCCTGCACGCCAGTGATGAAAGCTCGACCATCTTCGAGCACATATTTGTCGTCGAGCGTGACTTCCGAGTGCCGCATGGCAAAAATTTTCCTCCCGGGTCTTCCCGCCCGTAACGCAATATCTTATAGAAGCGCGGAAATTGTTTGCCCAAGGCGTGCCCGACTCGTGGCCGTTTTGCGCACGAAGTGAGCGTCAACGCCCGCTGGGGGGAGGAATTTCTTGTCCGAACAACTCGACGCCGTGGATGCCAAGATCCTGGATCTCATCCAACACGACGCCGGACTGTCCGTCGCCGAGATCGCCGAACGAGTCGGTCTGTCGTCCAGCCCGTGCTGGCGCCGGATCAAGCGGCTGGAGGACGCGGGCGTCATCCAGCGTCGCGTGACCATCCTGGACCGTGAGAAGCTGGGCCTGGGCTTCGAGGTCTACTGCACCGTCAAGCTGTCCCTTCCGACCAAGGAAAATCTGGACACGTTCGAACAGGCGGTCGCCAAATGGGCCGAGGTCGTCCAGTGCGCCACCGTGACCGGCGCCGCCGACTACGAGATGCGCATCGTCACCCGCGACATGCGCGCCTTCGACGAATTCCTGCGTGACAAGCTCCTGTCGCTGGGCCTGGTGTCGAACATCGAGAGCCGCATCGTCATCCGCGGCGTCAAGAACTCGACCGCCGTGCCGCTGGGCCTGATCAGCCCGTATGTGAGCCCGCTGGGCTAAGGGCCTTTAAACCGCTCATCCCCGCGAAAGCGGGGACCCAAGCTGAATTTCAGTGTGCGGCGCGGTTCGGAATAGATCGTCCAACTCGGCTTGGGTCCCCGCTTTCGCGGGGATGAGCGAAATTTAGTTAGTCCAAGGAGAGGCCTCCCATGGCCCCATCGAGCGCGAGCGGCGCGTCGACGCGACGCGTGCTGGCCGCCAGCCTGATCGGCACGGCGGTCGAGTTCTACGACTTCTATATCTACGCCACCGCCGCCTCGCTGGTGTTCGGGCCGCTGTTCTTCCCCGCCTCCTCGCCGGCCATGCAGCTGCTGGCCTCCTACGCCAGCCTGAGCGTGGCCTTCATCGCCCGGCCGCTGGGCTCGATCGTGTTCGGTCACTTCGGCGATCGCATCGGCAGGAAGTCGACCCTGGTGGCCTCGCTACTGATCATGGGCGGCTCGACCCTGCTGGTCGCCTTCCTGCCGACCTACCACCACATCGGCTGGGTCGCGCCGTTCCTGCTGTGCCTGCTGCGCTTTGGCCAAGGCTTCGGCCTGGGCGGCGAGTGGGGCGGCGCGGCGCTGCTGGCGGTCGAGAACGCCCCGCCCGGCTTCCGCGCGCGCTTTGGCATGTTCCCGCAGCTGGGCGCCCCTGTCGGCTTCATCGCCGCCAACGGCCTCTTCCTGATCCTCGGCGCGGTGCTGACGCCCGAGCAGTTCCAGAGCTGGGGCTGGCGGGTGCCGTTTCTGGGCAGCATCCTGCTGGTCGGGGTCGGCCTGTGGATCCGCCTGAAGCTGACCGAGACCCCCGCCTTCCAGGCCGCCGCCCACGAGGCCCCGCCGCCGCACGTGCCGGTCGCCGAGTTGATGAAGACCCACGCGCGCGAGACGATCGGCGGCACCTTCGCCGTCGTGGCCTGCTTCGCCCTCTTCTACCTGACCACCGCCTTTTCGCTGGGCTATGGCGTCACGGCCCTGGGCTATGGCCGCCAGCAGTTCCTGGGCGTGCTGCTGTTCGCCATCCTGTTCATGGCGGCGGGCATCGTCGGGGCCGGTTACTGGGCGGACAAGTCGAGCCCCCGCCGGGTGCTGATGGCCGGCTCGCTGCTGACCATCGTCGCCGGCGCGGCCCTGGCGCCGATGATGGGCTCGGGCTCGCTGCCGACCATCACCGCCTTCCTGTGCTTCGCCCTAGTGGTCATGGGCCTGGTCTATGGGCCGCTGGGCGCCTGGCTGCCCAGCCTGTTCCCCGCGCGGGTGCGCTACACCGGCGCCTCGATCGCCTTCAATGTCGGCGGCGTGATCGGCGGCGGCATGACCCCGGCCATCGCCCAGGCCCTGGCCACCCACGGCGGACTGAAGCTGGTCGGCCTCTACCTGGCCGCTGCCGGGGCGATCAGCCTGCTGGCGCTGTGGCCGCTGAAGCGGGCGGACGCGCTGTAGGGCCATACTAACATCGCTCATCCCCGCGAAAGCGGGGACCTAAGCAGGGTCAGAAGATGATGCGCCGCCTCGCCGAACCCAGGAAGTCAGCTTGGGTCCCCGCTTTCGCGGGGATGAGCGGATTGGGAACGAATTGAGCAAGACTGAAGCGACCACTCCCCGCTAAGGTCCGCTCCGACACTCGCCGGAGTCCCCCATGATCGACCTCGTCATCGAAGCCCGCCGCAAGAACCTCGGCAATTTCGAGGTCGGCCGGGTGCTGCCGTTTCATGCGCACCGGATGGTCGGGCCGTTCACTTTCCTCGACCACATGGGTCCGGCGACCTTCCAGCCCGGCTTTGCCAAGGACGCCGACGTGCGCCCGCACCCGCATATCGGCCTGTCGACCCTGACCTATCTGTTCCAGGGCGAGATCACCCACCGCGATAGCGTCGGCTCGCTGGCGGTGATCAAGCCGAACGAGGTCAACTGGATGACCGCCGGCAGCGGCATCACCCACTCCGAACGCTTCGAAGGCCTGCGCGCGCATGGCGGCCGCATGGATGGCATGCAGGCCTGGATCGCCTTGCCCAAGGAATATGAGGAGATCGACCCCAGCTTCACGCACCACGAGGGTCCGGCTGACCTGCCCTATTACGAAGAGGGCGGGCTGAAGGCGCGGCTGATCGCCGGCGAGGCCTTTGGCGCCAAGTCGAACGTGCCGGTCTATTCGCCGCTGTTCTACGTCCATTGGGAGCTGGAGCCGGGGACCACCGCCGCCCTGCCGGCCGAATATTCCGAGCGCGCCGCCTATGTCGCCGAGGGCCGGGTCGAGGTCGACGGCCGCGAGCTGACCACCGCCCAGATGGCCGTCTTCGCGCCGGGCGACACGGTGGTGTTCAAGGCCCTCGAGCGGTCGACCGTGATGCTGATGGGCGGCGAGCCCGTCGGCCCGCGCTTCATCGAGTGGAACTTCGTCTCCTCGTCCAAGGACCGCATCGAGCAGGCCAAGGCCGACTGGCGCGCCGGCCGCATGAAGCTGCCCGACCTGGACCACGACGAGTTCATCCCGCTGCCGGAAGGCCCGCCGCCGCCGCCGCCGCCGATGTCGTGAAGCGTTTCCCTCTCCCCTTGCGGGAGAGGGTGGCCCGTAAGGGCCGGGTGAGGGGTCGCACGGCCCCTGCCCAGAAACCCCTCATCCGCCGGCTCCGCCGACACCTTCTCCCGCAAGGGGAGAAGGAGACGGTTGATTGGAGGGAAGGCCACGGCCCATAACTCCCCCATGACCGACGCTTCCTTCGCCCAATTCGTTCGCGGCCTGCCCAAGGCCGAGCTGCACATGCACATCGAGGGCAGCCTCGAGCCCGAGCTGATGTTCGCCCTGGCCCAGCGCAACGGGATCACCCTGCCCTACAAATCGGTCGACGAGATCCGGGCGGCCTATCAGTTCTCGAACCTGCAGGACTTCCTGGACATCTATTACCAGGGCGCGGGCGTGCTGATCACGGAAGCCGACTTCAAGGACCTGGCCCTGGCCTACTTCCAGCGCCTGGCGGCGGACGGCGGCACGCACGCCGAGATCTTCTTCGATCCCCAGACCCACACCGACCGCGGCATCGCCTTCGAGACGGTGATCAAGGGCCTCTTGGCCGGCATGGCCGAGGCCGAGAAGACGCTGGGCGTCACCTCCAAGCTGATCCTGTGCTTCCTGCGGCACCTGTCCGAGGAGAGCGCCTTCGAGACCCTGGAGCAGGCCAAGCCCTGGCTGTCTTCGCTGGCCGGCGTTGGCCTCGACAGCTCGGAAGTCGGCCACCCGCCGGCCAAGTTCGCCCGCGTGCTCCAGGCCGCTCGGGACCTCGGCCTCAAGGTCGTCGCCCACGCCGGCGAGGAAGGCCCGCCCGAATACGTCTGGGAAGCCATCGACCTGGTGAAGGTCGACCGCATCGACCACGGCAACCGCGCGCTGGAGGACGAGGCCCTGACCGCGCGCCTGGTCAAGGACGGGACGACCCTGACGGTCTGCCCGCTGTCGAACCTGAAGCTGTGCGGCGTGCCCAGCCTCGACGTCCACCCGCTGAAGAAGATGCTGGCCCTGGGCCTGAAGGCCACGGTCAATTCCGACGACCCGGCCTATTTCGGCGGCTATCTGCTGGAAAACTACCTCGCCACCGCCGACGCCGTGGGCCTGACGCGGGACGAGATCGTCACCCTGGCCAAGAACAGCTTTGAGGGATCGTTCCTGTCGGAGGCCGAAAAGGCCGAGCGGGTCGCCAAGGTCGAGGCGTACGCGGCGAGCCATGCGTAAGAACCCTCTCCCATAGGGAGAGGAGGGACCCGCCGCGTAGCGGTGGGAGGTGAGGGGTTACGGCGGTAGAGGGCTTAGCCCCTCACCCTACCCTCTCCCCATGGGAGCGGGAGGCGAACTAGCTCAACGCCTCGCGCAGCGCGTCGCACAGGCGGTCCAGGCCCTCGATGTCCAGACCCGGATCCAGCGCGATCACCACGGTCGAGGCGGCGATGTGGTCGGCGGTCGGGGTGTCGTCGGCCTTGACGGTCAGGTCGCGAACCGCGCAGCTGGCCGGAACGCCGGCCTGGCGCAGCTTCCAGGCCACGGTCCCGGCGTCGTCGCCTGGCAGGGTCAGGGCGCAGGTCGGCGAGATCCAGCTCATGCCCCAGCCCGGCTGGAAGCTGACGCCGCTGTCCAGCAGCAGCACGCGCAGCTGCTGGGCCGTGGCGCAGAGGCGGTGGCGCAGGCGGGCCCAGGCGGCTAGGCCGTCGTCGCCGACGAAGGGCCGTCCCTCGATGGCGTTGATCGGGGTGGCGTCCTCGCAGGCCACGAACACGCCCTCGCCGCTGGGCAGGCCGATCAGCACCGGCACGGGGGCCTCGATCATCACGTCGAAGGCGCCGAACGCGTCGACCAGCACCGGCAAGCCGGTCTCGTCACGGAAGGCGGCCCAGGCGCGCATGTCCGGCGCGCGGCCATGGGCGGCGGCGGGCACGATGGCCTCCAGCGGCCCCGGCGCATGCGGCAGGCGCTCGCGCAGGTGACGGGGATCGAACATCGCGCTGAACGGATCGACGTCGACCAGCCACGCCGTCAGGCCGGCGGCGGCGACGCCGGCCAGGGTCTCCAGATCGGCCAGGGCCGAGACGACGCAGACGCCGCCGGGGCGCACGCCCAGCGCCTTCAGCGCCGCCGCCACCGTCGTCGCACGGTCGGTGAAGGCGCGGGCGCGGACCGGGCGCGCGAAGCGGCCGGCCAGGCGCTGCTCGAGATCCGAAGCATAGCCGCGCGCGCCCAGAGCCTTGGCGACCGCATCGAAATCCACCGGTTCGAGCCCGACCGAGGCGGGCTCGAGGACGGGCGTGGACAGGGTCGAGGCGGCGAAGGGCTTGGGCAGCATGGCGTGAACTTGGATCCGCGAAGAACCAGGCGACCCCAGGGGCCGCGTCTTATGGTTAAGCAAACGTATCCAGCGATTCCGCCGCCCCTAATGCGGCGCGCCGTCGCGGCAAATCTGTCTAGGCGGTAGGCGTTTTTTGCCAGGTTTCGCGCAGTTCGCGCTTCAGGACCTTGCCGATATGGCTGCGCGGCAAGGCGTCGACGAAACGAACCTCCGCCAGGCGCTGGGTCTTGCCGACCTTGTCGTTGACGAAGGTCTTGATCGCCTCGGCGTCGGCCTCGCCGCGCGCGGCCACGAAGGCGACCGGCGTCTCGCCCCAGGCGTCGGAGGGCACGCCGACCACCGCCGCCTCGACCACCGCCGGATGGGTCGCCAGCACCGCCTCCAGGTCCGACGGATAGATGTTGAAGCCGCCGCTGATGATCATGTCCTTCTTGCGATCCATCAGCGTCAGGAAGCCGTCCTCGTCGAAGCGGCCGACATCGCCGGTGCGGATGAAGGTCCAGCCCTCGGGCGAGATCCAGGTCGCCTCGGCGGTCTTGTCGGCGCGGCCGTGATAGCCGTTCATCATCGAGGCCGAGCGGCCGACGATCTCGCCGACCACGCCGGGACCGACCTGGACGCCGTCCTCGTCGATCAGGCGGATGTCGTGGCCGGGCGCCGGGCGCCCCACCGTGTGCAGCTTGTCCGGGTGCTCGTGGGCCATCAGGATGCAGGTCCCGCCGCCTTCGGTCATGCCGAAATATTCGACCAGCCCGCCCGGCCAGCGACGCAGCACCTCGCCCTTCAGCTCGGCCGAGAACGGCGCGCTGGTGCAGAACTTCATCCGCGTCGACGACAGGTCGTAGCGGTCGAAGTCGGGATGCTCCATCAGGCGGCGATACTGCACCGGCACCAGCATGGTGTGGGTGACGCGATGCTTCTGGACCAGCTCCAGATAGCGGACGACGTCGAACTTCTTCATCAGCACGACGGTCCCGCCGCCGGCCAGGGTCGGGAAGAAGCAGACCAGGGTGGTGTTCGAATAGAGCGGCGTGGACAAGAGGCTGACCGGCGCGTGGGCGTAGCCGATCGTGTCGCCGACGAAGATGTGCTTCCAGCGCATGCCGTGCGACTGGACGATGCCTTTGGGCGTGCCGGTGGTGCCGCTGGAATAGATGATGTTGAACGGGTGCTTGGGCCCGATCTCGACCGGCGCGGGCGTCGCGCCCTCGGGCGCCAGCCAGACGTCGAACGCCTCGCCGGCGGAAGAGCCATCGAGCGCGATCTGGCGCACCGGGATGGGCGCGGGCTTCTGGGCCTCGGAGACGCCCGCGTCGAGGAAGAACAGTTTCGCGCCGCAGTCGGCGACCATGCCGGCGATGGCCTCCGGCGTCGACGAGGGCGCGATCGGCGCGACGGCCACCCCGGCCCGTAGCGCGCCGAGGAACAGCGCCGCGTAGGGGATCGATGACAGGGCGCAGACGGCGACGGCCTCGCCGGGCGCGATCCCGTCCCGCTGCAAGGCGGCCGCGACGCGGTCGGCCAGGGCGTCGAACTGGGCGTAGGTGACGGCCTCGCCGGTCTCCATGACGACGGCCGGATGGTTGGGACCTTCCTTAGCGCGCTCGCGAAGGATGTCGCCCATCGTTCCGTAGTCGGCGGACATCATGGCGGCGATGGCGGGCATGGAAACTCCTAACTCATCGGATCTCAAACACCGCTCATCCCCGCGAAAGCGGGGACCCAAGCTGGCTTTCAGTTGTGGCGCGATCCGAGACCAATGTTCGGATTCGGCTTGGGTCCCCGCTTTCGCGGGGATGAGCGGAGGTTGTTGACCCTCCCCCTCCCCATCAAGGGGAGGGGAATTGAACTAAGCGTCCTTGAACCCCTTGCCCTCGGCGACCAGGCGCTCCAGCAGGGCCGAGGGCTTGAAGTCGTCGCCGAGCTCGGCGTGGAACTGCTTCATCTTGGCCAGGATCTTGTCGAGGCCGACGAGCTCGCCCCAGAACATCGGGCCGCCGCGATAGACCGGCCAGCCGTAGCCGTTGATCCAGACGATATCGATGTCCGAGGCGCGGATGGCCTTGCCTTCCTCGAGGATCTTCGCGCCCTCGTTGACCATCGGATAAAGGCAGCGCTCCAGGATCTCCTGGTCGGTGATCTGCCGGCGCTGGATCTGGCGCTTCTCGGCGAAGTCGCGGATCACCTGCTCGACCACCGGCGAGGGGCTGGCGTTGCGGCTTTCGTCGTAGTCGTAGAAACCCTTGCCGTTCTTCTGGCCGCGACGGTCCATCTCGCACAGCACCTCGCGGACGGTCGACGAGCTGGTCTTGGCCGGGTCCCAGCCGATGTCGAGGCCCGCGAGATCGCTCATCGCGAACGGCCCCATCGGCAGGCCGAAGTCGTAGAGCACCCGATCGACGTCCCAGGGCATGGCGCCTTCCAGGATCAGCTTCTGGGCCTCGCGCTGGCGCTGGGCCAGCATGCGGTTGCCGACGAAGCCGTAGCAGACGCCCACCAGCACCGGGACCTTGCCGATGGCCTTGCTGAGCTTCATGCAGGTGGCGATCACCTCTTTCGAGGTCTTGTCGCCGCGCACCAGTTCCAAGAGGCGCATGACATTGGCCGGCGAGAAGAAGTGGGTGCCGATCACGCTCTCGGGCCGGCTGGTCACCGCCGCGATCTCGTTGACGTCGAGATACGAGGTGTTGGTGGCTAAAATCGCGCCGGGCTTGGCGATCTTGTCCAGCTTGGTGAAGACCTCCTTCTTGATCTCCATCAGCTCGAACACGGCCTCGATGATCATGTCGCAGTCGGCCAGGGCCTCCATCTCCATGGAGGGCGTCAGCAGGCCCATGCGCTTTTCGACGTCGTCCTGGGTCAGCCGGCCCTTCTTGGCGGTGTTCTCGTAGTTCTTGCGGATGATCCCGACGCCGCGCTCCAGGTTCTCCTGCTTGGCCTCGATGATCGTCACCGGGATGCCGGCGTTCAGGAAGTTCATGGCGATGCCGCCGCCCATGGTGCCGGCGCCGATGACGCCGACCTTCTTGACCGGGATCGTCGGGGTGTCGTCCGGCACGTCGGGGATCTTGGCGGCCTGGCGCTCGGCGAAGAACACATAGCGCTGGGCGGCCGACTGGCTGCCGGTCATCAGCTCCATAAACAGGCGGCGCTCTTCCTTCAGCCCTTCGTCGAAGGGCAGGTTCACCGCCGCCTCGATGCACTTGATGTTGTTCTCGGGGGCCATGAAGCCGCGGAACTTCTTGGCGTTGGCCTTGCGGAAGGCCTCGAAGATCTCGGGCTTGCCGCGCGCGGCCTCGACCTTGGCGTTCAGCTCGCGGACCTTGTTCAGCGGACGGTTCTCGGCCACGACCTTGCGGGCGAAGGCGATGGCGCCCTCGCGCAGCTTGCCCTCCTCGACCAGCTCGTCGAACAGGCCCATGGCGTGGGCGGCCTTGGCCGGGACGTGCTGGCCGCTGGTCACCATCTCCAGAGCCTTCTCGACGCCGACGATGCGCGGCAGGCGCTGAGTGCCGCCGGCGCCGGGCAGCAGGCCGATGTTGACCTCGGGCAGGCCGGCCTTGGCCGAGGGGACGGCGACGCGATAGTGCGCCACCAGCGCCACCTCTAAGCCGCCGCCCAGGGCGGTGCCATGTATCGCCGCGACGACGGGCTTGGGCGCGTTCTCGATGACGTTCTGGACGTCCTGCAGGGACGGGCCGGTCATGGCCTTGCCGAACTCGGTGATGTCGGCGCCGGCGATGAAGGTCTTGCCGTCGCAGATCAGCACGATCGCCTTGACGGCCGGATCGGCGATGGCGGCCTCGAAGGCGCCCTTCAGCCCCTCGCGGACCACGGCCGACAGCGCGTTGACCGGCGGCGAGTTCAGCGTGACGACGCCGACGTCGCCTTCCACGGAGAAATCAGTGACGGCGTTGATCGCGGCCATGCGGCTTCCACCCTTGCTCTCTGTTGATTTTCGGCTTGAACAACCGTTTGAGAAACCCTGCACGCTCCGGCGAAGATGTCCAGACCGCCGTAACGGCGCCCAATTCGGAGGCGCCCGCCGTTGACGGACCGCGCCTCCATACTGCAAATTCGAACAATAGTTTCAGTCGTGATCAAGCAGGCCGTTAGCGCGCCGGCGGCGGACGGCGTTGCGTCTGTATTTTCGAAAGAATGATCGCGCCTGTTCAGAGCGTTCGCGGTGAGACACGGGCTTTGGACGCGCCTTGCACGCGTCCCGACGTTTCGAAGTTCGTGCTCCGCGAGCGCGGCGCGCCTCCCCCCGGCGCGACCGACTTCGGTGTGTCCCTCGGCGCGGGAGCCCCCTCCCGCGCCGGATTTTTTAGATCCTCCCCCGCGACGCGGGGGAGGTGGCCCAGAGGGCCGGAGGGGGCGAGCT
>NZ_CALCDX010000036.1 GCF_937900395.1 uncultured Caulobacter sp. | reverse complement strand
GTCGGCGACGACCGCAACGCCATGCTGGCGGTCTATGAGGGCAAGGTCCGCGTCGCCCACGACACGGTGGACGCGCTGTCGGGCGTGTTCCTGGGCCGCGGCGACACGGTCCGCGTCGAGGCCGTGACCGACGCCCGCGTCCTGCTGCTGGCCGGTCGTCCGATCAACGAACCGGTCTTCTGGCACGGGCCGTTCGTGATGAACTCGCGCGAGGAGATCGTCCAGGCGTTCGACGACTTCCAGCGGGGACGGTTCTAGGGGCGGTTATCTTCACGACACGGGCGTGGGAATTTGGCGCACGTTCCGAATGCGCCTCTAGGCCAGAGCCGGCGGGGCGTCCTTCAGCACCCGCTGGACGACCGAGCCCAGCTGGCCTTCCGAAACCGGCTTGAACAGCACCGCCGCGGGGTGGTGGCTCTCGATGCGCTCCAGCGTCGCCGGCTCGCGCGAACCGGTGATGAAGATGACCTTCGAGCCGACCTGCTCGCTGATGTCCGCCGAGGCCTGGATGCCGTCGCGCTCGCCCTGCAGGCGCACGTCCATCAGCACGATGTAGGGCTGGTGGGCGTGGGCCATCTCCAGCGCGCCGTCGGCGGTGGCGGCCGTGCCGCAGACCTCCAGGCCCATGTCCTCGACATAGATGCGCAGCGTCTCGGTGATGATGAACTCGTCGTCGACGATCAGGACGCGATTGGGGTGCAGCATCAGGCGGTCCTCGGCGGGGGGAGGTGGGCCTCCCAGCAGACGCCCTTAGTCTGAATCGCCTCGATGCGTCCGCCCAGTTGTCGAACGAGCCCGTCGACGATGGACAAGCCGGAGCGGCGCTGCTTCTGGAAATTCGCGGGCAGGCCGACGCCGTTGTCGGCGACCCGCAACACCACTTCGCCCGCCTCGGCGGCGCCGAGGGTGACCTGGATCTTGCCTGATCCCGACGGAAAGGCGTGCTTCAGCGCGTTGGTCGCCAGTTCGGTGATCAGCAGGCCAAGGGGCACGGCGAAGTCCAGATCGACGGCCAGCGGCGCGACGTCGAGCGCCAGGGTGACGTTCTCGGGCGCGTCGATCCTCAGGTGCGCGACGAGCTCCGTCAGGAAGGCGCCGGCGTCGAAGGTCTTGAGGTCCTTCGAGCCCATCAACTGGTGGTGCACGAGGCCTAGCGCGAAGATCCGCTTGCGCAGCTCTTCCATCGCGGCCCTCGCGCTCGGATCGCCCAACTGGCGCGCCCGCATCAGCAAGAGGCCGTCGACCACCTGAAGGTTGTTCTTCACCCGGTGATAGACTTCGCGCAGCAGGAGGTCGCGTTGTTCGAGCGCCGCGGTGCGCTCGGCCACCAACTGTTCGAGCTGCGTGTTGGCCTCGCTCAGCGCCTCGCGGGCGGCGTTCTCTTCCTTGATCTTCTCCACCACGGCCTGACGGGCGGCGATCAGCTCCAACTCGTAGGCCCGGCGTTCGGGAGCCGAGAACAGCGCGCCGTAGCGTCGGTCATTGTCCGTTTCGTCCGGGGTGAGGGTCAACAGCACCGCGCGCGGTCGCCCATCCGCATGCTCCAGCTCAAGGAAGATTTCCTCGGCCGCGCCCTCGTTCAGCAGGGCGTGCTCGACCTTCAACGCGTAGATGAACTGCGACGACCGGGTCAGCAGGGCCCGCAAGGGGCGACCGACAAGGTCCTGCTGGGACGTCCCGACCATCCGGGCCATCCTGGGGTTCGCCGCGCGGATGATCATGTCGCCGTCGGCTTCGAAGAGACCGACCGGAGCGGTCTCTCCCAGCGCCCTGCCGCCGCTGCTCAAGAGGGCGTCTCCGCCAGGAACCGCTCGATGGCGTCGATCACGATCCCCGGGGCGCTGAGCTGGGGATAGTGCCCCCGGACGTCCATGATCTCCAGGCGGGCGCGCGGGACGTGATCCGCCAGGAAGCGCGCGGCGGCCAGCGGAACGACCACGTCCGCCTTGGCCTGCAGGACGACCGTCGGGACCTTGCACTCGCCGAGATGGGCGCGATGGTCGGACATGAAGGTCGCCTCGGCGAAGCGGCGCGTCAGCTCGGCGTTTTCGCGGCTGAAGCTGAAGATCAGTTCCTGGGTGAGGGCGGGATTGTCGGGCTGATCCATCACCTTGGGCGCCAGCGCTCTGGCCCAGCCCTGGAAATCCAGCTCCATGAGGCCGAGGAAGTCCTCGACATCCTTCGGATCGAACCCACCCTCGTAGTCGCCGTCGTTCAGATAGCGTGGCGAAGCGCCGATCATGATCAGCCGGCCGATCCGGTCGGTGCGCAGGCTGGCCAGCAGCGAGATCATGCCCGAGACCGAATGGCCGGCCACGCTGACGTCCCGCAGGTCCAGCGCGTCCAGGATCTCGACCAGGTCGTCGGCATAGCCCTCGAGACCGCGATAGCGCTCGGGGTCGTAATGCGCGAAGTCCGAGGCGCCAGAGCCCATGTGATCGTAGAGAACCACCCGCCGGCGGGCGGAGAGCTCCGGCGCCATCCGACGCCAGATCGTCTGGTCGGTGCCAAAGCCGTGCAGCAGGACGAGCGGAGGCTCGCCGGCTCCCATCTCATTGACGGCGTGCGCCCTGAGCATGGCCTCTTCGCGTTCGGAGAAGGCGTGAGCTCGCCTGACGACCTCATGCGACAAAGCGATCGACCCCATTCCCAGCGGATTTCACCGCCTTTTTGTACACTTTTTGGGCGAACGCCAAGGATGTCAATGCAACCCCAGGCCGGCGGCCCTGTCGTGGAGCCGCAAGCTGGGTGTCGCTCGCCGGGACTTCAACGGATTTCCGGATCAAGGTCGGCTTCGAAGACTTGGAAAAGTCTTGAAGCGGCTAGCGTCACGCAATGGCCAAGCTTGTCAGCCGCCGACCGCCGCCGCCGCGAAATCACGCCAGCGCTTGGCTTCCTTGCGGAAGTGGCTGTGGGTCTTGGCGAGGCGCTTGTCGATCTCGGCCAGCTGCGCGCGGGCCTCGTCCTTGCGGCCCTGGCGAGCGAGGAAGACGGTGTAGCGGGCGACGCCCTCGAAGCCCGGATAGTGGTCGGCGGCCCAGCGCAGGGCGGTCTCGGCCTGCTCGTCGCGCGCCAGGGCCTGATAGACGCGGCCCAGCGCCAGCATGGTGTGGGGCGTGCGGCCAGCGTTGGGGGTTTCGCCCAGCTTTTCCAGCAGGGGCAGGGCCTCGCCCGGTCGGTTCAACTCGATCAGGGCGTTGGCGCGGCCCAGCAGCAGCTGTGGGTCGTCGGCGTACATGCCCGTCAGGCTGTCGGCGTAGAGGCGTTCGGCCTCGGCGTGCTTGCCAAGCTCGGTGGCGGCCACCGCCAGGCGGACGCGGTTGGCGACGGTGGGGGCGTCATCGACGGCCTTGGCGGCCTCGCGGTACTCGCGCTGCGGGTCCAGCGCCTGGCGCGCGGCCTGCCCCACCTTCCGGGCGGCGCGGCCGCCCAACAGCTCGGGCAGGATCACGGCGACCAGATAGACCACTCCGCCGACCGGCTGGAACAGCAGGATAATCCACAGCCAGTACATCTCGCGGTGCGTCCGAACGACGTGGACGCACAGGGCGATCGAGAACAGCAGCGACAGGCCAAGCAGCGGCAACGGAAGCGAGAACATGTATGCGTCTTCTCGCGCCGGGCCGACGGCGTCAATCGTCGGTTTTCGAGGGCTTGCGGGGATCGGCCTTGGGCGCGGGGGCCAGGCGCATGACCTCGGCCTGGTAGCGCTCGTCGTCGCCGGCCGCCGCAAAGGGCAGGGCGTCGGCGATGGCGTCCAGCATCGGGTCCAGCCACTGGTGCTCGACCTTGTGGAAGTCGCCCAGCACGTAGTGCATGACCGCGTCCTTGTGGCCCGGATGGCCCACGCCGATCCGGCCGCGGCGGAAGGCGTCGCCGACCTGGCTGGTCACCGAGCGGATGCCGTTGTTGCCCGCCGCCCCGCCGCCGGCCTTCATGCGAAAGCGCCCCGGCGCCATGTCGATCTCGTCGTGGAAGACGATGACGTCGGCGGGCGTCAGCTTGAAGAACTTCATGGCCTCGCCCACGGCGCGACCGCTCTCGTTGTAATAGGTCTTGGGCTTGAGCAGCAGCAGCTTCACCGGACCGTCGGGGGTCGACACCTGGCCCTCGCAGGCCAGGCCCTGGAAACGCGCGCGCCAGGGGGCCGTCCCCCACTTCCGCGCCAGGGCGTCGACGGCCATGAAGCCGACGTTGTGGCGGTTCTTCTCGTACTTGGGCTCGGGATTGCCCAGGCCGGCGAGGATCAGCATCGCGGAGTTCTCGGGAAGCTCAAACGAAAACGGGCGGACCCGAAGGCCCGCCCGTCTCTATATCGGTTCGGTCGGAAGACCGAGCGGATTAGCCTTCGACGGTGGTGTCGCCGGCGTCCGACTGGGCGGCCGACGAGGCCTTGACGTTGGCGATCACGAAGTCGCGGTCCATGGCGGGCTTCACGCCGGCCGGCAGCTTGACTTCCGAGATGCGGATCACGTCGCCGATATCGTGCGAGGCCAGGTCGATGACCAGCTCTTCCGGGATCTGGTCGGCCGGGCAGGCCAGCTCGACGGTGTGACGGATGACTTCCAGCGTGCCGCCCTTCTTCAGGCCGACCGAGATGTCCTGGTTCTTGAAGTGAACCGGCACTTCGATCTTGATCAGCTGGTGCTCGTCGACGCGGTACAGGTCGAAGTGGATCGGCTCGTCGGTGACGGGGTGGAATTGCACGGCCTTGGCGATGACCGATTGCTTCTCTTCGCCGTATTGCAGCGTGACCAGGTGGCCCAGCAGCTTGCCGGTATACAGCGACTTGCGGAATTCGTTGGCCTTCACGGCGATGTTCACCGGAGCCTTGCCGCCGCCGTACAGGACGCCGGGGACCTTGCCTTCGCGGCGGGTGGCGCGCGCGTTGCCGGTGCCGGCGCCGTCGCGGACTTCAACGTTCAGAATGATCTCGGCCATGAGGCTGTCTTTCTCGAGAGCCGGATGCTCTCGTCTGTGACCTGGCGCCTATGGCCGTATCGCCACGCTCGCCCGGTCGTTTTGGGGTCGCGCTACATACACAAAAGGGCCGGGCGACGCAACGCCCGGCCCTTTCCGCGTCGGAGATGGGAAAATCAGCTCTTCTTGGCGGCCGGCTTCTTGCCGCCGGTCTTGGCCTTGCGGGAGTTGCTGCCCGCGCCCCTTACGGCGATCGACTCCTTGACCGGCAGCACGCGCGGCGCCTCGGGCGGCAGATTGGCGCCCGCGCCCTTGGCGATGCAGGCGCCGGTGTCCATCAGGATGTGCTGGCCCAGGCAGAAGATGTCCTCGTAGTGCGGCTTGGACACCGCCAGGCACTGATAGAGGTTCAGCTTGGCCATGTTCAGGCAGTTGCCCGTGGCCCAGTCGGCGCTGAGGGCGTCGATGGAGGCCAGGTTGTTGTCGCCGGCCGCGCCGAGGGCGGCGAGGGCCGCCACGGCCAGGCCGCGGATCACGACGGGCTGGTAGGGGGCGGGGGCGGCGCGGGGCGTCAGGCCCAGGGTCTGACCGCCCAGCGAAGCCTGCTGCAGCACCGCGACATCGGCGCTTTCGGCCAGGGCCGGCGTGGCCGACAGGGTCTTGGCCGCGGCCAGGCGGCCGTCGCGATCGCTGACGACGCCCTTGGACCAGGACGAGTGCTGCACGTCGTAGGCGGCCTGCTTCACCGCCTTGCCGGCCGCGTAGACCTTCAGGCCATCGCCGCCGATCTGGTCGATGATCAGGCCGGCGGCGCTGTCGGCGCCCTTGAACACCGCCGCGTACGACGGGTTGGAGAAGATGTTGTTGATCATCTCCTGGCGCTGGGCGGGATGGGCCGCGACCTCGCGCACCGAGGCGACGAAGGTAGGGTCCTGCAGGGCCAGGACGGCGGCGTAGGCCACCGCGCCGTTCATGAACGACTTGGGCTCATAGGCGGCGCCGACCTTCAACGAGGCCTGGATCTGGTCGCCGTTCTGGAACGTCGGCGAGACGGCGGCGGCGCGGCTCATGTAGCCGCGGAAGGCGCTGGCGCGCTCGATGACCTGGGCCGACAGCGTGATCGGCGGGACGGGCGGCGGCGCCTGGACGACCGGCGGCGGCGGCGGGGGCGGGGAGCTACAGGCGGCGATGATCGCCGTCAGCGCCACGGCGGTCGTCGCGACAACGACGCGCGTACGCGAAAAGGAACGCATTCGAAACTTCCCCATCAGTCTTGGCAGGCCGGCTCGGCCGAAGCGCGTAGCAGCTCCGGCGGGCGGCATTGTGACTGTCGCTCCGTTAACCAAGCTTTTACAAGCGTGGCCGTGGTTTCGCGGAAATTGGGGGCGCGGCGATTAACCACGATCGCCGCTGCATTCCCTAGAGCTGGACAGGCCCTAGTCGAACAGCTTCGACACCGACTCTTCGTTGGCGATCCGGCGGATGGCCTCGCCGATCAGCGGGGCGCACGAGACATAGCGGATCTTGGGGCAGGCCTTGGCGGGATCCGAGGCCTCGATCGAGTCGGTGACGACCAGTTCGGTCAGCACCGAATTGGCGACGCGATCGACCGCCGCGCCCGACAGCACGCCGTGGGTGATGTAGGCGCTGACCGACTTGGCGCCGTGGTTGATCAGGGCCTGGGCCGCGTTGCACAGCGTGCCGGCCGAGTCGGCGATGTCGTCGAACAGGATGCAGCGGCGATCCTTGACGTCGCCGATGATGTTCATGACTTCCGATTGGCCGGGGCCCGAGCGGCGCTTGTCGACGATGGCGAGGTCGGCGTCGTTCAGGCGCTTGGCCAGGGCGCGGGCGCGCACCACGCCGCCGACGTCCGGCGACACGACCATCAGGTCGTCGCCCATCGGATAGTGCTTGCGGATGTCGTCGGCCATCAGGCGCGAGGGCAGCAGGTTGTCGGTCGGGATATCGAAGAAGCCTTGGATCTGGCCGGCGTGCAGGTCCATGGTCAGGACCCGGTCGGCGCCCGAGCGGGTGATCAGGTTGGCCACCAGCTTGGCCGAGATGGGCGTGCGGCCGCCGGTCTTCCGGTCCTGGCGGGCGTAGCCGAAATAGGGCAGCACGGCGGTGATCCGCTTGCCCGACGCGCGCTTCAGGGCGTCGATGCAGATCAAGAGCTCCATCAGGTTGTCGTTCGCCGGATAGCTGGTCGACTGGATGACGAAGACGTCCTCGCCCCGCACGTTCTCGTCGATGGTGACGAACACCTCGAGGTCGGCGAACCGGCGCACCTGGGCGCGGGTCAGCGGCATGTCGAGATATTCCGCGATCGCCTGGGACAGCGGGCGGTTGGAGTTGCCGGACAGCAGCTTCATTGGGGATATCTCGGGGTGGGGGTCGCCGTTGCGGCGCCTTCTAGCAGGCGAAGCTCTGGAAACAAGTGTTAACGGCCAGACTTTTTCGATTCCGTGATCGGACGATCCCCGACGTGGCGCGGGCGCCTCACGCCTCCAGCATGATCGCCGACAGCAGGCGGCCGTAGTCGCCCTCGTTGTTCAGGTAGGCGCGGCGGTTCGAGAAGAACCATTCCTCCTCGGCCCGCGTGTCCCGTCCGACCCATTCGCGACGTTCCACGCCGGCTGTTTCCAGACGGTCCAGCACGAAGGCGGGCAGGTCGAAGAAGCGCTTGTCCTCGGAAACCCCAGGCTTGAAGAACCGGCCCGAGCCCGGGCAGTCGGCCTCGAACTTGTGTAGGAAGTCGAGGCCCACCTCGTAGGACTTCGGCCCGATGCAGGGACCGACGACGCCGGTCATGTTGGCCGGGTTGGCGCCCAGCTCGACCATGCGGTCGACCGCGGCCTGGACGACGCCGTCTAGCGCCCCGCGCCAGCCCGCGTGGGCGGCGGCCACGACGCGGGCGTCCGGATCGACCAGCAGCACCGGCGCGCAGTCGGCCGCCATGGCGCCGCAGATCACGCCCGGGGTCTTGCTGATCACCGCGTCGCCTTGCGGACGGGCGTCGCCCCACGAACCGTCGGCCGTGATCGCGATCGTCGAGTGGATCTGGTAGCAGACGTTGAGGTCTTCGGGCCCACCGCCGAACCAGCGGGCGATGCGGGCCCGGTTCTCCTCGACGTCGGCCGGCTCGTCCTGGCTGCCGCGTCCGACGTTCAGGCTGGCGTAAATCCCCTTCGAGACCCCGCCCTGGCGCGTGAAGAAGGCGTGCTTGACGCCGGGCAGGCTGGCCAGCAGCGGCGACTGGACGGTGGGCAGGTCGGGTGTGTGGGTCATGTCGCGTCCTCGAAGAGGGGGGGCGAAAGGTCGGGCGCGCACAGACACGCCACCTTGAACAGGCTCCCCATCTGCGCCTCGCCGAGCAGGCGATCAAGCTGTCTTCCGATCTGCTCGGTCTTGTCGGGCTGACGGGCGGCGAGCGCTTCGGCGCGGTCGAGGATCCCGAGCGCCAGCAGGAACTGGGCCTGGGTCAGGATCGGGCCGGCCTTGGCGCCGGCCTCGCGGGCGGCGGCGACCACCGACGGGAAATCGGCCCAGACCGTCAGGTCGGCCAGGCCCGCCGTCTTCAGCGGATCGACCTTCTGGTGGTTCTGGATCGCCTGCAGCGTATCGCCGGCTTCCGGCTGGGCGCGGCCATAGTCGATCAGCAGCGCCGCGCCGCCGTCCGTGACGAGGCGATGGGCGATGTCCGAGGCCAGGGCCGCCTGGGCGGGGGAGGCTTCGAAGACGGCGCCGACGGGCAGGCTCTCCTCCCCCGCGAGCGGGGGAGGGGGACCGGCGAAGCCGGTGGAGGGGGCGCGTCGAGAGGGAGAATTTAAGGGCCGCAGCCCAAACGCCAGTTCGCCGTCGTCGCCCAGCCCGATCACCCGCTCGGCCCAGCCGTTCTGGGTGCGGACGAACTGCCGCGCCGGCAGGCAATCCAGCAGCTCGTTGGCGACCAGGAGCGTCGGGGCGCCGCCCGGGACCTCGTCGAGGCGCGAGGCCCAGCGGGCGCGATCGCCCAGCCGCTCGGCTTGTCGGGCCTTCAGCGGTTCGGACACCTCGACCAGCCACACGTCGGCCGCGTCGAGAAGGTCCGGCGCCACGCGCGCGGCGCGCAACAGGTCGCTCATCAGCGTGCCGTCGCCGGGCCCCATCTCGACCAGGCGGAACGGGGCGGGGCGGCCCAGGCGCGTCCAGGTCTCGATCATCCAGAGGCCGATCAGCTCGCCGAACATCTGGCTGACCAGGGGCGCGGTGATGAAGTCGCCGCCCGCCCCCAGATCTGGTCGCGTGGCGTAGTAGCCGTCGCGCGGGTCGTGCAGGCAACGGGTGAAGAATTCGGGCGTGGCGATCGGCCCGTCATGGGCGATCTGGGCCTTGAGGCGCTCCAGCAGGCTCATGGGCTCAGGCGGCGGTCTCGGCGGGCGCGCGCAGCGCGCGCCACAGCATCCACCCGCCGATCAGGATCATCGGCGCCGACAGCATCATCCCCATGGTCAGGCCGAACGGGAAATCGGGCATGCCGATGTCGGGGTTGCGCACGTTCTCCAGCGACAGGCGGAACAGGCCGTAGGCCAGCAGGAAGGTCGCGACGATCGCGCCGCGCCGCTGCAGCCACTTCAACCGGTAGATGGCGAAGGTCAGGATCAGGAACAGCAGCAGGCCTTCGAGGCCGGCCTCGTAGAGCTGGCTGGGGTGGCGCGGCAGCTCGCCCGCCGGGCAGATCCCCTGCGGGTGGCTGGCGCGGATCGTCTGGTTGCAGAAGATGATGCCCCACGGATGCTCCGTGACCCGACCCCACAGCTCGCCGTTGATGAAGTTGGCGATGCGGCCGAAGAAGATGCCGATCGGCGCGACGGGGGCGACCAGGTCGCCCAGCTTCAGCATGTCGATCCTGTTGCGGGTGGCGAACAGCGCGATCGCCGCGCAGACGCCCAGGAAGCCGCCGTGGAAGGACATCCCGCCCTCCCAGATCTTGAAGACGTCGGTCGGATGGGCCAGCAGCCAGGTCCGCTGGGCCTCGTTCGGCAGCATGTAGAAGAGGATATAGCCCAGGCGACCGCCCAGGATGATGCCGAGCGTGATCCACAGGACCAGGTCGTCGATCTGCAGCGGCGTGGCGGTCGGCGTCCGGCCGCCCCACAGGCTGGGCGTCTTCACCAGGCGCACCGCGTAGCGCCAGCCCAGCAGGATGCCCGCCACATAGGCCAGGGCGTACCAGCGCAGCGCCAGCGGGCCCCATTGCAGGGCGAACGAACCGATGTGAACGACCGGGTCGATGTCGGGGAAGATCACGTGCTCGGGCTCCGCTCGGGACAGATCGTCGCAGTCGTATAAAGCGCGTCAGGCGAAAGTGTGAGCGGTTTCGCCGCTCGGACGCGCGTCCAGGAAAGTCGCGTCAGGCGAAAGTGTGAGCGGTTTCGCCGCTCCGACGCGCGCCTAAGGACTCCTAGGCTCTTCGCTTTCACCCCTTGTTTCCCATATAAGGAGGGCTCGCCCATCCGCGGGCGCGTGGAAAGCCGATGCAAACCCAGAATCCGATCCTCGACGAATTCGCCAAGCTGACCCAGGCGGCCATGGGCATCGCCCAGACGGCCGGCGAGGAGGCCAAGGCCGCGATGCGCGCCCAGGCGGACCGGCTGGCGGCTGAGTTCGACCTGATCCGCCGCGACGATTTCGAGGCGCTGAAGGCCGAGGTGGCGGCGCTGCGGGAAGAGATCGCCAGCCTCAAGGCGGCTCCTAAGGACGCCAAGAAGGCGCCCGCCAAGAAGAGCGCGGCGACGGGCGAATAACAGGCTTAACAGCTCGCCCCCGGCGTGAAGCGAGTTGAGACGAACGCCGCGAAGCAGATTACTGTCCTCGGTACGTGAGCGAATCACGGCGGGGGCGACCCCCGCCCGCGCTGGCGGGGACGCAGGATTCTCATGGACACCCAACCGGAAGAAGACGACGTCCTGATGGCTCTCGACCCCCTCGAGGTGGTCGAGCATGTGCTGTCGGCCGAAAACCTGACCTTTGATCGCACCGAGGACGGCGACCTGGCCTTCGCGCTGAAAGGCGACTGGAAGGACTACGAGCTGTGGTTCGCCTGGCGGCCCGAAGCCGACTGCCTGCAGCTGTGCCTGTCGCTGGACCTGCGCGCGTCGAAGACCAAGCGCACCAACGCCTACGAGCTGCTGGCCCTGATCAACCAGCGCGTCTGGCTGGGCCATTTCGAGGTCTGGACCGAAGACGGCGAGGTCGTGTTCCGCCACGCCCTGGCCCTGCCGGCCGGCGAGCGCCCGACCATGGCCCAGGCCGCCTCGATGATCGACGCGGCGGTGGAGGCGGCCGACCGCTTCTATCCGGCCTTCGACTTCCTGCTGCACGGCGCCAAGACCCCGGACCAGGCGATGGCCGCCTGCATGTTCGAGACGGTCGGCCAGGCCTGATTTGGTCTGGACTTCCCTTCTCCCCCTGCGGGAGAAGGTGGCCTGCGAAGCAGGTCGGATGAGGGGTCTCTCCGCGTCCGAAGTTCGATGGGCCTGACGGGCGTCGCCGCGCGACCTCTCATCCGTCGCTTCGCGACACCTTCTCCCGCAAGGGGAGAAGGGGATGATTGCGAAAGGCTCCGTCATGACTCCCATCCTTCTCCTCGGCGCCGGACGCATGGGCGGCGCGCTGATCCAGGGCTGGCGCGAGGCCGGGGCCTTCGCGGCCGTCGACCTGATCGTCCGTGATCCGAATATCGAACCGGCGGCGCTTCCTGGCGCGGTCGTCAATCCGCCGCTGGAGGCGCTCGGCGCGGCCAAGACCGTGTTGATGGCCGTGAAGCCGCAGATCTGGCGCGAGGCGGTCAAGGACGTGGTCCCGCACCTCGCGCCCGACGCCGTGATCGTCTCGATCGCCGCGGGCGTTCGCGCCGCCGACATCTCCGAGGCCTTCGGCGGCCGCCGCGTCGCGCGGGTGATGCCGACCACCGCTGTCGCCATAGGTCGCGGCGCGGC
>NZ_CALCDX010000035.1 GCF_937900395.1 uncultured Caulobacter sp. | reverse complement strand
CGTTGACCGGCGGAGAGTTCAGCGTGACGACGCCAATGTCGCCTTCGACGGAAAAATCGGTGACGGCGTTGATCGCGGCCATGGCGGCTTCCACCCCTGTTTCTTGGTTTGAACGGTTGTTTGACCGCAGCGTGCATGCTCCGTCGCGGATGTCCAGACCTACGCGACGGCGCCCGTTTCAAAGGCGCCGCCTGTTGACGGCCCGAACGCCATACTCCAAATTCGAAATCAGAAGTTCGGCCGAGATTATCCGTGGGGGCGGAGGCGGCGCCGGGGGGCTGACCGGCGCCGCACCCGTCTGAAATCCAGAGAGAATGATCCGCGCTGGGGAGGACGTTCGCGGGAAGCCATGGACTTTGGATGCGCCTTGCACGCGTCCTCACACTTCGAAGTCGGTGAATTCCGCGAGCGTGGCGCGTTGCTCGCGACGCGTCGGACTTTGGTAAAGCGCAACTCGGCGCGGGAGCCCCTCCCGCGCCGTTTTCTTATCCGTGATAAAGCGCCTATCCGGCGCTTTCAGTGAAGCTCGAATAGACCAGGGTCCGCAGCTCGCGCCGGATCGGATAGGAGGTCGACGGCATCAGCTGGGTCATGAACACCACCGCCAGGTCCTCGACCGGATCGACCCAGAAGGCGGTCGAGGCCATGCCGCCCCAGAAGTATTCGCCCAGCGAGCCCAGATTCTTGGTCCGCGCCTGGTCGACGGTCATGGCGAAGCCGAGACCAAAGCCCAGCCCCTCGAACACCGCCTCGCTGAACAGCGACTTGGACAGCTGGGTCAGTTCCTGGCCGCCGGGCAGGTGGTTCATGGTCATCAGCTTGATGGTCTTGGGACTGAGCAGGCGCGCGCCGTCCAGCTCGCCGCCGTTCAGCAGCATGCGGCAGAAGCGCATATAGTCGTCGGCCGTCGAGACCAGGCCGCCGCCGCCAGACTTCAGGGACGGATCGCTCAGGTAGCGGCTCTTTTCCGGGTCGTCCTGCAGCACCACCTTGCCCGACGGCGTCAGGGCGTAGCAGGCGGTGAAGCGCGCGCGCTGGCTTTCGGGAACGAAGAAGCCAGTGTCGACCATCTTCAGCGGGTCGAAGATGCGGGTCTTCAGGAACACGTCGAACGGCTGGCCCGAAATGGTCTCGACCAGATAGCCCAGCACGTCGGTGGCGACGGAATAGTTCCAGGACTCGCCCGGCGAGAACTCCAGCGGCACGGTCCCCAGCGCATCGACGAAGGCTTGCAGGCCGCCCTCGCTGTCCACGCCGTCCAGCTTCAGCTTGCGATAAGCGGCGTCGACATTGGTGCGCTGCTGGAAGCCGTAGGTCAGCCCCGCCGTGTGCCGCAGCAGGTCGATCATACGCATCGGCTCGGTGGCCGGCTTGGTCAGGAAGGCGCCCTGCACGCCGCCGTTGAAGACGCCGAGGTTCCGCCAGGCCGGGATGAAGCGGTGCACTGGATCGTCCAGCGCCACCAGGCCGTCCTCGACCAGCATCATGAAGGCGACGCTGGTGATCGGCTTGGTCATCGAATAGATGCGGAACAGACTGTCAGCCTTCAGCGGCTTTCCGCGCTCGACATCCGCATGGCCCAGCACCGAGGTGTAGGCTAGCTGGCCGCGCCGCCAAACTTGGGTCAGGGCGCAGGGCAGTCTTCCACTGTCGATATATTTGGACTGGATAAAGCCATCGATGCGCTTCAAGCGCTCGGACGACATTCCCACGGCTTCCGGCGTACTCAAGATTTTCTCTCCCCTGCGCGTTGTCTTCTTGGCGTCGCCCGAAAAAGCGAGCGCGACGTTCCGTCGCAACCCAAACTTTACCCGGATGGGCGCATCCTAATTGAAGACGAGGGAATCAGGATGGGCAAGCACTTGGACGCGGGGGCTGCCTCAAGGATCGAAGCGGCGGCCGCCGACTGGTTCTTCCAGAACAGCCTCGACATGTTCGTCGTGCTGCACGACCGGACCATCGCCCGCGTCAATCCCGCCTGGACGCAATCGACCGGCTGGAGTCCCGAGGACTCGCTGGGCCGGCACATGCACGACTTCTTCCACCTGCACGACACGCCGATCATCGAGGATATCGGCCGCATCCTGCAGGCGCGCGGCCAGGCCACCGGCGAACACCGCCTGGCCCGCAAGGGCGGCGGCTGGCTGTGGGTGCGCTCGCAGTCCAAGGTGCTGGAGGGCGGCGATCTGCTGATCGTCTTCCAGGACCGCAGCGAAGAGCGGGCCCGCAACATCGCCCGCCAGCAGGCCGAACGCTCCAACGAGCTCCTGCGCACCGCCACCGGCGTCTATGTCTGGCGCTTCAACGCCCGCAAGGGAATCTACGTCTTCGAGCAGGACATCCCCACGCCCAGCCATCCGGAAGGCGGGGTGCGGACCATGTCGATCTCGGAGATGACCCAGTCGATCCATCCCGACGACCGCGACCGCGCCTGGGATGCTCTGTCGCGCACCCTGCGCACCGGCGAGCACATCGAGATCGACTACCGCTACCTGGATCCGCCCGTGAACCGCTGGGCCCACATCCACTCGTCCTGGCGCGGCGTGCGCGGCGCCAGCCCCGAGACCTGGGACGTGATCGGCATCAGCCAGGACGTCACCGAACTGGTCGAGGCCCGCGACGCGGCCCTGGCCGCCGCCGACGCCAAGAGCCAGTTTCTGGCCAATATGAGCCACGAGATTCGCACGCCGATGAACGGGGTGCTGGGCGTGCTGCATCTTCTGAAGAAGGAGCGCCTCTCTGCCGACGGCCGCCGCCTGCTGAACGAGGCCCTGGACTGCGGCGAGATGCTGTCCCAGCTGCTCAACGACATCATCGACGTCTCGCGCATCGAGGCCGGCAAGCTGGAGTTGGCCCCCGAACCGACCGAACCGGCCGAGCTCCTGCGGGGCGTCGCCGAGATGCTGCGCCCCCAGGCCGAGGCCAAGGGCCTTTACCTGCGGGTGGAAGCGGCTGGGGATCTCGGCTGGGTGATCACCGACCCGCTGCGGCTGCGCCAGGCCCTGTTCAACCTGCTGGGCAACGCCGTGAAATTCACGCTGGAGGGCGGGGTCGTTGCGCGCCTCTCGGGCCGGCGCGAGGGGGACAACGTACGCCTGCGCTACGAGATCGAGGACACCGGCGTCGGCATCGACCCCGAGGCCGCCGCCAAGCTGTTCGAACGCTTCCGGCAGGGCGACGGCTCGACGACCCGGCGCTTCGGCGGCTCGGGCCTGGGCCTCGTCATCTGCCGGCGCCTGGCCGAGCTGATGGGCGGCGACGTCGGCTTCGAGAGCACGCCGGGCCAGGGCTCGACCTTCTGGATCGAGATCGAGGCCGAGGCCGGCGCGGCGCCGGTCGAGGTCCATGACGACGACGACGACGCGCCGCTGTTCGCCGGCCTGCGCGTGCTGCTGGTCGAGGACAACGCCACCAACCGCCTGATCGCCGGCCGCATGCTCGAAGCGCTGGGCGCTCAGGTCAGCCTGGCCGAGGACGGCGTCCAGGGCGTGGCCATGGCCCGCGAGGGTTTCGACCTGATCCTGATGGACATCCAGATGCCCGGCATGGACGGCGTCGAGGCCACGCAGCGCATCCGCGCCCTGCCCGCCCCGATCGGGACCGCCCCGATCCTGGCCATGACCGCCAACGCCATGGCCCACCAGCAGGCCGGCTATGTCGCCGCCGGCATGGACGGCGCGATCGCCAAGCCGCTGTCGCCGGCCGCCCTGGCGCGGGCGATTATCCAGGTGCTGACCAGCGACAGGACGGGAACGCTGAAGGCGTCGTAGGGGTGATCCGAGAGGCCCTCCAAATAGACCGACCTCCCCGGCGAATGCCGGGGCCCAGTTTCATCCGGAGCGGCTGGGGATGACGCGACATGGCTCTGGACTATACTGCCGGGCATCAATGGGTTCGATCTGGATCCCGGCATTCGCCGGGAAGGTCGGGTTTTCTGGATGGATACAAGAGGTTCGGATCGACCCTAGTCGGACGCCAAACGGAATCCCTCTCTCATGGAGAGAGGGAGGGGCCCACGCCGCAGGCGTGGGAGGGTGAGTGGGTAGAAACTCTCCGGACTGGGCAGTGACGATAAGGCGGCCGAACGGCTCGGGGAACGGATCTAGCTCAGTAACCACTCACCCTCCCACCGCTTCGCGGCGGGCCCCTCCCTCTCTCTAAGAGAGAGGGCTTCCAAACGTCCGCTCTCCACCCTTAGCAGACCATCGGCATGTCTCGGCGATCAGCCCTCCCCAGCTAGCGCCCCCCCTGAAACATTCCTGACAAACCTCGACGCTAGGGGAGGCGATTGTCCCTCTACGGAAGGGATGGTCTTTCGGGCCGCGCCTCGGACGCCTAGATAGGCGAAACGTCCGATCGCGCCGGCTCCTGGCCCGCGCGTTTTTGGGGTGAGTTCGATGGACGATGGTCGGATCGGCGGGGCGGCGACAGCGCGCTACGCCCGCAAGAAGGAGACGATCCTGGCGGCGGCCACGGCGATCCTGAACCGCCAGGGCGTGCGCGGCATGACCCTGGCCGACGTCGCCGCCCAGGTGGGCCTCAACACCACCAGCGTCACCTACTACTACCGCAAGAAGGACGACCTGGCCGCCGCCTGCTTCATGCGCGGGCTGGAGCGCCTGGAGGCCATGGTCGAGGAGGCCGCCGCCCAAGGCTCGCCCGCCGACCGCATCGTCAAGTTCCTCGACCTCTATCTGGACCTGCACCGGAGCGTGCGCCTGGGCGAGGCCACGCCCCTGACCAGCTTCGCCGAGGTCAAGGCGCTGAAGGAGCCCCTGCGCGGCTCGGTGGTCGAGGCGTTCAACAACCTGTTCCGCCGCGTGCGCGGTTTCTTCGACGACCCGTCCCTGGCGCACCTGGACAAACGCCAGCGCAACGCCCGCGCCCACCTCCTGATGGAGCAGGTGTTCTGGTCGGGCCGGTGGCTGCGTCGCTACGACGTCGAGGACTATGGCCGGGTGCGCGACCGGATGGGCGACATCCTGCTGAACGGCCTGCCGGCCGCCGGCCGGGCCTGGGCGCCGCGCCCCCTGCCCGACCCGACCCCGACGTCTCCCGACGGCCTGGAGTGGCGCGAGACCTTCCTGGTCGCCGCCACCCGACTGATCAACCAGCGCGGCTATCGCGGGGCCTCGGTCGAGGAGATCTCGGCGGCGCTGAACGTGACCAAGGGCTCGTTCTACCACCACCACGACGACAAGGACGCCCTGGTCGCCGAGTGCTTCGAGCGCACCTTCACCGTCACCCGCCGCTCGCAGCTGGACGCCAGAGAACTCGGAAAAGGGACGCCGGACGCCGATTGCTGGACCCAGCTGGTTTCGACCGCCGCCGGCCTGACCAGCTACCAGCTGTCGGAACACGGGCCGCTGCTGCGCGCCTCGTCGCTGGGCGCCCTGCCCGAGCCCCTGCGCGGCGACATGGCCGACGGCTATATGCGCGGCTGGCAGCGCTTCGCCTCGATCATCTCCGACGGGATCGCCGACGGCTCGATCCGCCCGATCGACCCCAGCATCGCCGCCCACATGATCAACTCGATGCTGAACGCGGCCGCCTCGCTGCCGACCTGGGTCCCCGGCCTGGACGGCGACGAAGCCGCCGAGCTGTTCGCCCGGCCGCTGCTGACGGGGGTGTTGGGGTAGTTCCCTTCTCCCCTTGCAAAGTGTTGCGACACATTAACCATAACCTAGGTCCCGCCGCCGTCGCCTGATACCCTCAAGGCACTGATTCGCCTCGAGTCTCGCCGCATGACGACGATCAATCCGTACTCGTCGACCTACGCGCCCGGCCTGACCGCCGGCCAGACGGCGACGCAGCGCGCCAACCAGGCGACCGGCTACGGCCAGACCCGCGACCAGAGCCCGACGATCAACACCCCGGCGGTGAACGTCACCCTCTCGCCCGCCGCCCAGGCCGCGCTGCGGGCCCAGACCGACTCCCGCACGACCGAGGGCGTGGTCGCCGAGGCCAAGGCCCAGATCGCTTCGCTGCTGAAGGCGGCCAAGACCACCAGCGCGCTGAAGGACGGCGACCCGACGATCGATGTCTCGGGCCTGGACCGTCGCACGCTCTACGCCGTGGCCAGCAACCAGGGCGGCGGCTTCCCGATCGAGCAGCAGGTGGTCGCGTCCCTGGCGCTGAAGGCCCAGAGCGACCAGACGCTGGCCGCCCCCGCCGCCCAGGCGCGGCTGACCGGCGACTACGCCACCCTCTACCAGACCGCCATCGACCAGATGGACGCCGCCGGGCCGGAGGAGAAGGCCTCCGCCGCCTGGAGCCGCGACCGGGCAGCCCTGGTCGAGGCCCGCGGCCAGGCCATCGCCCGCCCGGGCCTGGCGCCCGTCGGCGTCCAGAACGACACCGTCGCGGCCTATATGCACGAGGCCGGCAGTGTGGTGGCCGGCGCCAAGACCCGCGACTTCGGCAAGGTCGCGACCGACGTCCGCGCCGCCCTCGACAAGCAGTATTCCCTGGCCGTGCATCCGGACGCGGCCAAGAGCCCCGACAGCGGCGACATCGACTTCCGCCGCTTCGACGACCGCTCGCTGGCCGCCGTGGCCCTGAACCAGGACGACCAGTTCTCGACCCACGAGGCCCGCATGGCCCAGATCGAGATCCGCTCGCGCGACAGCGCCGCGATCAAGGCCAGCTACCAATCGACCAGCAGCGACGAGGGGGGCTTTGGCAAGGCGATGATCACCCGCTACGCCGGCATGACCGCCGAGGAGCGCCAGGCCTCCGGCTGGACGCCGCAGACCTACAGCAAGATGGTCGAACTCCAGGCCTCGCGCGACAAGTTGGGCCAGATGTTCAACGCGGATGGGTCCATGGCGGGACCGCCGAGCTTGTTGGATTATCTGTAGGTAGCACGCCTCACATCACTCCACGGGACAGGGATAGAGATCGGGCCCGGCTTCGCGAGCTCTTGCGCGAAGGTGCTCACTTCCCTGCCGGTGCGCCTGTGGACGAAAGCTACTTCAAGGCGCTCCGAGCTCGCGTGCTGCAAAGCCTCAAGACGGATCGACATTCAACAGGGCTATGAAGCAAGAATCCCGCCTTCCTGGGCCTTGTGCCCAGGACCCATGCTGGCGGCGGGTATGAAATTGAGAACTAGCAAAAGCCGAGAGGCCGAGGTCGCTGGTTGAATTCAACGAAAGCGGAACAATGGGTCCTGGGCACAAGGCCCAGGAAGGCGGAAGTTGAGGGTTGATCCTCACCCTCCCACCGCTTCGCGGCGGGCCCCGCCCTCTCCCCTCGGGAGAGGGTTTTCCAACTCACCCCAGCGTCAGAAACCCGTGCGCCTTGACGAGGCTTTCGCCGGCGGCGATGCGGGCGCTGGGGTTGGGCTTGGGGTCGCCGACCTTGACCAGGGTGTTGCGGTCGATGTGCTTGAACGGCTCGTCGCGGCCGCGGACCTGCAGCATCGTCGTCGAGACGTAAGACCAGCTCCCATCGGCCTCGAACCGGACGTCCAGCTGGTAGGAGTCCGTCCGGAACGCCCACTCCAGGAAGTCGGTCGAGCCGATGCCGTAGGCGAGGTCGCCGCGCTCGGCGCGCACCGACAGGCCCGAGCCGTCGGGGCTGGCCTGGCCCTTGGCGAGCGCGACCTGGCCGCGCGGGATGGCCAGGGTCTGCATGATCAGCCCCGTCGCCGGCTCCCACAGCCAGTAGCCGATCTGGTCGTGGAAGGTCACGTCCTCGTCCGAGGCGACGATGTGGATGTGGTAGCGCAGGCCGTACAGCAGCTGCGGACCGTTGGCCTGCGGGTCGATCGGATGCAGTTCGATGCGCTCGAGGAACTCGCGGCGCTCGGGCCCCTCGGCCTTGGGGTTCACGTCGACGCCCTTGCGGCCTTCCCAGACGCCGGCCAGCCGGGTCAAAGGCCCCAGATTGGCCAGGGTGTCAGGATCAACGTCTTCCGGTTCGGAGAAAATGTCGGCTGGGAACTCGCTCATGCGTCCTTGCGTCTATCACATCCCTCCGAAGGTCAAGCTTGCGAAGGGATTGGCTGCGTCCGACGGCGTCTTCGCCTCGTATAAGTGACGCGTATAGGGGATGCTGGTGACAGGATTGGGAGCGTCGCAACAGAAGCTTCGCCGAGACGTTCGACGAGGGGTTTCGCATCTCTCGGGGGACGCTTAAGTGGGACACCATCGGTCGCCGTCTCGCGTCCGGCCGCCGCAACAATCGGAACTGATCTTCATGCGTTTCGCCAAGACCGGCGCGGCCGGGCGTTCTGGCTCCTCCTTCCGCGCGCGCGGGGCCTTGCTGGCGGCAACGGCGGTCGCGCTGAGCGGTTGCGTCACGCCCGCCCCCAAGGTCGATACGCGCCTGCCCGCCGCCTACGAGGCGCCCGCCGGCAAGGCCTTGCCGACCGCGACGCTGGACCAGTGGTGGACCAGCTTCGACGATCCGGTCTTGAACGAACTGGTCGCGACGGCCCTGGCCCAGGCGCCTGACGCGCGCCTGGCCGCCGCGCGACTGGAGGAGGCCCGCGCCACGCGCCAGGGCCAGATCCGCCAGCTCTACATTCCCTCCACGCCGCTGACCGGCTCGGCCAAGCGCACCGACACCGACATCATCGACCAGAACGGTTCGGGCGGCTTCACCCAGGGCGGGGTCAGCAAGACCTATTCGGCCAATTTCGATGTCTCGTGGGAGCTGGATCTGATCGGCCGCCGCCGCACCGCCCGCAAGGTGGTCGACAACGATCTGGCCGCCGCGCGCTTCTCGTACGAGGGCGCCCGCGCGGCCCTGGCCGCCAATGTCGCCCAGTCCTATTTCGAGGCGCGCGGCTACGCGGTGCAGCTGGAAGACGCCCGCCAGAACGCCCGCATCGCCCAGAGCCTGTACGACGTCGCCGCCGAGAAGGGCCGCCGCGGTCTTTCGGCCACTTCCGAGGGCGAGCGCACCGCCGCCGACCTCGCCCAGGCCCAGGCCCAGGTCGCCCAGCTGGAAGCGCAGCTGCAGGCCGCCCGTCGCAGCCTGCTGATCCTGGTCGGCAAGGGCGTCGATCCGCTGGCGAGCCTGCCGATCACGCCGGTGCCAGCCAAGACCCCGCCGATCCCCGCCGCCGCCCCGGCCGAGCTGCTGGCCCGCCGCCCCGACGTGCGCGAGGCCGCCGCCAGGCTGCTGTCGGCGTCGGCGACCCTGAACGTCAACGAGCTGGCGCTCTTTCCGACCCTGACCCTGACGCCGGGCGTTGGCCTGTCGAAGTCGGTCAGCCCCAGCTTCCTGCAGCCCGGCTCCACGGCCTCGACCACGAGCTCGGCCTGGACCCTGGGGGCCAACCTGTCGATCCCGGTTCTGGACATCCCCAAGCTCCTCTCGGACATCAAGGCCCAGGGCGCGCGGGTCGAGCAGGCGGCGATCACCTACGAGCAGACCGTGCAGCAGGCGTTTGGCGAGGCCGAGAACGCCATCGTCCAATATGACGCCGACCAGCGACGCGTGGCCCTGCTGGCCGCCGGCGAACGCCGCGCCGCCGTCGCCTACGAGGCCAGCCGCAAGGGCTACGCCGCCGGGCTCACCGACCTGACCACGGCCCTGCAGGCCGAGCAGTCCTGGCGCGGGGCCCGCACGGCCCTGACCGGGGCCCAGACCCAGGCGCTGCAACGCGCCGTCCAGACCTACAAGGCGCTCGGCGGCGGATGGTCGCCCGCCAGCGTTCCCCAGAAGCCTTCCGCGCAATGAGACCCGCCCCGATGACGACCCGCTCCCTGATCGCCACCGCCCTGGTCAGCGCCGCCCTCGTCGGCGTCGGGGGAGGCCTGTCCGCCTGCGGCAAGAAGGCCGAGACCGACACCGCCAAGCCCGCCGGCGCCCAGCAGGCCCGCACCGTCTCGGTCACCCGGGTCGAGACCCGCGCCCTCGGCGGCGGCTTCAAGGCCTCGGGCCAGCTGATCCCGCGCGAGGAGGCCGCCGTCGGCTCCGAGCTCTCCGGCTATCGCGTCGCCCAGGTCTTCGTCGAGGAAGGCGCCTGGGTGAAGGCGGGCCAGCCGCTGGCCCAGCTGGACAACACCCTGCTGCGCGCCCAGATCGCCCAGCAGGCGGCCGTCGCCGCCCAGGCGGAGGCCGAGGCCAAGCGCGTCACCGGCCTCGACGGCCAGGGGATCCTCAGCCAGGAGCAGATCGAGAGCCGCCGCTACGCCGCCAAGGCCCAGGCCGCCGCCCTGGAAGAGCTGCGGACCCGCGACCGCCGCATGACCATCACCGCCCCGGTCTCGGGCCGGGTGCTGGAGCGGACCGTGCGTCCCGGCGACGTGGCCGGCGGCAGCACGCCCTGGTTCCGCATCGCCCGCGACGGCCTGGTCGAGCTGAACGCCGAGGTCAACGAGGCGGATCTCGCCAATGTCCGCGTCGGCCAGCCGGCCCAGGTGACCATTCCCGGCGGGACGACGGTGTCGGGCAAGGTCCGCATCATCAGCCCGCTGATCGACGCTAACACCCGCCTTGGCCGCGTGCGCGTGCAGCTGCCGCTGAACGACGCCCTGCGCGCCGGCGGGGTCGCCACGGCGGTGTTCGGCGCGTCCGGCGCCCAGGTCGCCGCCGTGCCCGAGGCGGCCCTGCGCCTCGACGCCGAAGGGGCCTCGCTGATGGCGGTCGACGACCAGAACCGCGCCCGCCAGATCCCCGTCAAGACCGGCGCCCGGTCCGGCGGCTGGGTGCAGCTGCTGGACGGCCCGGCCGTCGGCACGCGCGTCCTGCTGGGCGGCTCGGCCTTCACCCTGGACGGCGACAAGGTGAAGCCGGTCGAAAAGGCGGCCCGCTGATGTCGTCGCAACTTCGCGTCTCCGCCTGGGCGATCAAGAACCCGATCCCGATCGCGGTGCTGTTCATCGCCCTGATGCTGGGCGGGATCGCCAGCTACTTCATGCTGCCGATCAAGCAGTTCCCGAACATCTCGTTCCCGATGGTCGTCGTCACCGTCACCCAGAGCGGCGCGGCCGCCGGCGAGATGGAGACCCAGATCACGCGTCCGATCGAGGACGCGGTGGCCAGCCTCTCGAACGTCAAGAGCATCCGTTCGACCGTGGTCCAGGGCGCCTCGACCACGCAGATCGAATTCGAGATGGGCATGGACCTGCAGAAGGCCGTCGACGACGTCCGCTCCAAGGTCGACCAGACCCGCACCGAGATGCCGCGCGAGATCGACGAGCCGATCGTCCAGCGCATCGAGCTCGACTCCCTGCCGATCAACACCTACGCGGTCTCGGCTCCGGACATGTCGATGACCGACCTGTCCTGGTTCGTCGACGACACCATCGCCCGCGCCCTGCAGGGCGAGAAGGGCGTGGCCCAGGTGGCCCGCGTCGGCGGCGTGGAGCGCGAGATCAACATCGTCGTCGACCCCGAGCGCATGGCCGCCGCGGGCGTCACCGCCCCGCAGCTGAGCAACGCCCTGGCCCAGTTCAGCCAGGACGTCCCGGGCGGCCGGGCCATCGTCGGCGACCGCGAGCAGACCGTTCGCGTGCTGGCCGCGGCCCACACGGCCGAGGACCTGCGCGCTCTGACCATCCCGGTGGCCGGCGGCCGCTATGTGAAGCTGACCGACGTCGCCCAGATCGGCGACGGCGCGGCCGAGCCCCGCTCGTTCGCCCGCCTCGACGGCCGTCCGGTCGTGGCTTTCCAGGTCAGCAAGACCAAGGAGTCCAGCGACGTCCAGGTCGAGGACCGGGTCAACGCCGCGATCAAGAAGCTGGAGGCGGCCCATCCGGGCGTGACCTTCACCAAGATCTATTCGGTCGTCGACGACACCCGCGCCAGCTTCGACGCCACGGTCCGCACCCTGGTCGAGGGCATGATCCTGGCCGCGATCGTGGTGCTGCTGTTCCTGCGCGAATGGCGAGCCACCCTGATCACCGCCATCGCCATGCCGATGTCGCTGGTGCCGACCTTCATCT
>NZ_CALCDX010000034.1 GCF_937900395.1 uncultured Caulobacter sp. | reverse complement strand
CCAGCCTTGCTCGCCCCAGCGGGTCGGAGGCCTGGGTCGCCGCGACCCAGCCCGCGCGCCTGTTCCACTTGCGCGAGAACGGGGTGGCCGACCTCCAACGGCTGGCGCGGGTGATGACCGGGCAGTCCGTGGGCCTTGTCTTGTCCGGCGGCGGCGCGCGGGCCTACGCCCATATCGGCGCGATCCAGGCCATGCGTGAGCGGGCGATTCCGATCGACTTCGTCGGCGGCGCCTCGATGGGCGCGATCATCGCCGCGGGCCTGGCCATGGGCTGGGACGACGGCGAGATGGAGGCGCGCATCCAGAAGGCCTTCGTCGACTCCAGCCCCTTGGACGACATCGCCTTTCCGATGATCGCCATGACGCGCGGCGAGAAGGTCAGGGCCCGCTTGGAAGAGCATTTCAGCGGCGTCGAGATCAGCGATCTCTGGCTGCCGTTCTTCTGCGTCTCGTCGAACCTGACCTCGGGCGCCTACCAACTGCACCGCACGGGCGAGCTGCAGGCGGCTTTGCGGGCCTCGATCGCTCTGCCCGGCGTGATGCCCCCGGCCACCTTCAACGGCTCGGTGCTGGTCGATGGGGCGGTGATGAAGAACTTCCCCGCCGACGTCATGCGCGCGCTCCAGCCTGGTCCGATCGTCGGCGTCGACGTCACCCGCGGCCGCAGCATCACGCCGGACGACATCGTCACGCCGCCCTCCCTCTGGAACTGGATCACCTCGGGCGAGTGGCGGCGCGGCCCGCCGATCGTGGCCCTGCTGATGCGGGCGGCCACGGTCACCTCCGGACGCGACATCACCGCCGCGCGAGAGGCCACCGATGTTCTGATCACGCCCAAGCTGGAGGGCGTCGACATTCGCGACTGGCGCGCCTTCGAGCCCTCGGTGAAGGCCGGGCGCGTCGCCGCCGGCTTCGCGCTGGACACCCTGCGCCAGCCCGTGACGACGCTGCGTCGCCGTCTAAGTCTGCGCGAACGCCAAGCCGCTTCAGGTCGCTGACCGCCGGGCCACGATGAACAGGCGTTTGAAGGGAAACAGGGTCACCCCGTCCTTCCGGCGCGGGAACCGGCGCGCCAGTCGAGCGCGCCAGGCGTCGAGGAACAGCGACCGCTCCCCATTATCCAGCGCGTCAAGATAGGGGCGCAGGGTCGCGCCCATCGTCCACTCGACGATCGGGTCCTCGCCGCGCAGCGCGTGCAGATAGGTGGTGGTCCAGATGTCGATCTCGGAACATAGCGGCGCCAGCCAGCTGTAATAGTCTTCGGCCGACGCTGTTGGGCCGGCGCCGGCGATGTTCGTCAGCTTGGCGGCCCACGTCCCCACCTGGATGACCTCGGCCAGACTGCCGCGCCAGCCCAGGCTGTCGACCACCGGGACCTGGATCGCCAGGACGCCCAACGGAGCCAGAGCGGCCGCGAGACGGGGGATCAACATTTTATGATCGCCCACCCAGTGGAGGGCGGCGTTGGTGAAGATCAGGTCCGCGGGCGCGTCCGGCGCGAAGTCCTCAATGCCGCCCTCGATCCATTCCACCTGATCGGACAGCGCCCGGGCCCGCCGCAGCATCTCGGGACTGGAGTCCAGGCCGCGCACTCTAGCTTGCTGAAAACGCTCAGCTAGTGCGGCGGCCTGCTCGCCCATGCCACACCCCAGGTCCCAGATTTCGCGCGGCGCCATGTCGGCCGGCAGCATCGCCATGAGGTCTTGAGCCGGCCGTTCGCGGTATCGGCGGTAGAGGGCGTAGATGTCCGGATCCCAGCGCGCCATTCTATCCCTCCCCGGTGCGACAATCCGGCGTCGTGCAACTTCGCCGTCTGTGAAGAATTCTTCTCACGCGAGAAGATTCATCATACTGTCGGAAATAGACCTCCGACAGAGGGGCCACAGGGAAGGAAATCACGCGGAATGGTCACGCAGATTCATCTGGCTCCCGGCGGCGCGCCCGCCCCAGCCCAAAACGTCCGCAAGCTGAACCTTAGCCGTCCTCTGGCGGTCGGCGCCGCCGTGGTGATGTGGGCTCTGATTCTGATCGGTCTTCGCCTGCTGACGCTCTGACCGCGACTTCGGGTCGCGTTGGAGGCCTCTTCCCATCTCGGCGGAAAGGCCCATATCCTCCTTGTGTTGTTCAACCACTGAAAGGAGGTGATCCAGTGTCTCATTGTCTCCAACCGCGGTCGCAAGTCGTGACCTGGAGCCTGAAGAACGAGGTCTCCGCCTAGGGTGTTGAGCACCCAGGTTTAAGTCACACGCTGCGAACAGCGGCTACGACGATGGAAGGGCCGTCCCAGCCGGGGCGGCCCTTTTTCATGGCCGGAGTCAGGCGCCGATCAGCTCGCGACCGATCAGGAACCGGCGAATCTCGTTGGTGCCCGCGCCGATGTCGTAGAGCTTGGCGTCGCGCAGCAAGCGCTCGACCGGCCATTCCTTGGTGTAGCCCGCGCCGCCCAGGGCCTGGATCGCCTCAAGGGCCACCTTCACCGCGTTCTCGGACGCCATGAGGATCGCGCCGGCCGCGTCGAAGCGCGTGGTCTTGCCGGCGTCGCAGGCCCGCGCCACGGCGTAGACATAGGCTCGGGCCGAGTTCAACGCGACATACATGTCGGCGATCTTGCCCTGCATCAGCTGGAAGCCGCCGATCGGCTGACCGAACTGCTTACGATCGCGCACATAGGGCAGGACGATGTCGAGACAGGCCTGCATGATGCCTAGCGGCCCCGCCGCCAAGACGGCGCGCTCGTAGTCGAGGCCGCTCATCAGCACCCCGACGCCGCCGCCGACCGGCCCCATCACGTTTTCTTCCGGGATTTCGCAGTCCTCGAACACCAGCTCGGCGGTGTCCGAGCCGCGCATGCCCATCTTGTCCAGCTTCTTGGAGACGCTGAAGCCCTTCATGCCCTTCTCGACGAGGAAGGCGGTGATGCCGCGGCTGCCCTCGCCCGTCTTGGCGTAGACGACCAGGGTGTCGGCGTGCGGGGCGTTGGTGATCCAGAACTTCGTGCCGTTCAGGACGTATCGGTCGCCACGCTGGTCGGCGCGCAGCTTCATCGAGACGACGTCCGAGCCCGCGCCGGCCTCGCTCATGGCTAGAGAGCCGACATGCTCGCCGCTGATCAGCTTGGGCAGGTAGCGCCGCTTCTGCTCGGGCGTGCCCCAGCGGCGGATCTGGTTCACACAAAGGTTCGAGTGCGCGCCGTACGACAGGCCCACCGAGGCCGAGGCGCGGGAGACTTCCTCCATCGCCACCACGTGCTCGAGATAGCCAAGGCCGAGGCCGCCGAATTCTTCCTCGACGGTGATGCCGTGCAGGCCAAGGTCGCCCATCGGGACCCACAGCGAGCGCGGGAAGGTGT
>NZ_CALCDX010000033.1 GCF_937900395.1 uncultured Caulobacter sp. | reverse complement strand
TGATAACGCGATTGCGGACAGCGATGGGCCGACGAACGCCAGCAGCATCCCCAGCACCGCCACCGGGCGCTCGTGGCTGAGGGTGGTGCTGTAGCCGCGCAGCGCGGCGTCGCCCGTGGTCATGCGGCGGCCACCCGGGTGACGCGACCGGTGGCCAGGTCGTAGGTGGCGCCGCCGACGATCAGCTCGATGAACTCGCCGCCGTGATAGCGAATCCGGTCCCGCTTCTGCTTCGGTGTCTTCGCGGGAACGTAGACCCGGCCGTGGATGCCCATCGATCGACAGGCCAGCGCGAAGCCCTGTGCGTGATTGCCCGCCGACGAGCACACCACCCCGGCGGCCTTCTCCTCGGGAGTCAGCTGCATCAGCAGGTTGTAGGCGCCCCGCAGCTTGTAGGACCGCACCACCTGCAGATCTTCCCGCTTGAGGTAGACCAGGGCCCCCGTCAGCTGGGAGAGCCGGTCGCTGAACTGCAGCGGAGTGGGTGTCACCACGCCGGAAATTCGCTGGGCCGCCGCCTCGACATCGGCCGCGCACAGCGGCGATACCCGGGGACTCTGGCTCACTTCAGCGGACACCGATCAATGGTGCCACGCGGCCTTTCCAAACACCCAAACGCACGTTCGGGCGGAAAAGTGCGTCCGGGATCGACCAGAACGTCGAATTCGGGGATCAGTTGGCCGGCGTCAGGACGAACACCGGGATCTGGCGGTCGGTCTTGGTCTGGTAGTCGGCGTAGTCCGGGTAGGCGGCGACCGCACGCTCCCACCAGGCGGCCTTCTCGTCGCCGAACACCTCGCGGGCTTCGTAATCGCCCGAAACGGTGCCGTCCTGCAGTTCGACGCGCGGGTGCGCCGCTTCCTGCGGCTGTCGCCCAGCGAAACCCTGGCCTACACGGCCGAGCCGAAGATCGACGGCCTGTCGGCCTCGCTACGCTACGAGAAGGGCGTGCTGGTCCAGGGCGCCACGCGCGGCGACGGCCAGACCGGCGAGGACGTCACCGCCAATCTCCGGACCATCGCCGACATCCCGCACCGCCTGAAAGGCTCGGGCTGGCCCGACGTGATCGAGGTGCGCGGCGAGGTCTATGTCGAGCTCGCGGCCTTCGCCGCCTTCAACAAGGCCGCCGAGGAAGCCGGCCAGCGGACCTACGCCAACCCCCGCAACTTCGCGGCGGGCTCGCTGCGCCAGATCGATCCCGCGATCAGCGCCCAGCGGCCGTTGCGGTTCTTCGGCTATGCCTGGGGCCTGGTGTCGGAGCCGTTCGCGGACGGCCAGTGGGCGGCGCTGGAGGCGCTGCGCTCCTGGGGCTTCGTGACCACGGCCCCGCCGGCGCGTCGCGTCGAGAACGCCCAGGGGCTGCTCGACGTCTACGCCGAGTTCGAGGCGCTGCGGCCGACCCTGAACTTCGACATCGACGGCGTCGTCTACAAGGTCGACGACCTGGAGCTGCAGCGCCGCCTGGGCTTCGTTTCGCGCTCGCCGCGCTGGGCCATCGCCCGCAAGTTCCCGGCCCAGAAGGCTCGCACCGTCCTGGAAGCCATCGACCTGCAGGTTGGCCGCACCGGCGCGATCACGCCGGTGGCGCGGCTGAAACCGGTGACCGTGGGCGGCGTCGTGGTGACCAACGCCACCCTGCACAATGGCGACGAGATCGAGCGACTCGACGCCCGGATTGGCGACACGGTGATCGTCCAGCGGGCTGGCGACGTGATCCCGCAGATCGTCGAGGTCGCGCTCGACGCCCGGCCCGATCCCGCGCCCGAGCCCTACGTCTTTCCCCACGTTTGCCCGTGCCCGCTGCAGACGCCGCTGGCCCGCGAGGTCAACGCCTCGGGTCAGGAGTCGGTGGTGCGCCGCTGCACGGGCGAGTTCGCCTGTCCGTTCCAGCGGGTGGAGCACCTGCGCCACTTCGTGTCCCGCCGCGCCTTCGACATCGAGGGCCTGGGCGAGAAGCAGCTGCAGGCCTTCTTCGACGAGGGCTGGATCACCGAGCCGGCCGACATCTTCAAGCTAGCCCGTGACGAGCAGAAGCTGGCGGCCCTGCGCGAGCGGGAAGGCTATGGCGAGACTTCGGTCGCCAATCTGGTGCGGGGCATCGAGGCCCGGCGCACGATCACCATGGACCGGATGATCTACGGCCTGGGCGCGCGCGACATCGGCGAGACCACCTCGACCGTGCTGGCCCGCAACTTCGACCGCTTCGAGGACCTGCAGCACGCCGCCGAGGCCGCCGCTAAAGCTCTTCCTGGCGAGACCTACCTTGAACTCTCCACCGCGCCCGGCGTCGGGCCCAAAGCGCTGGACACGCTGGTCGAGGCGGGGAGGGGCGGCCTCAAGGCCGATCCCTGGCCCCAGACTGACGACCTGGAGATCAAGATCGGCCACGCCGTCCCGAAACTGACCAAGCCGGCCCGCGCGGCCCTGGCCCAGCGCTACGGGACCTGGGACGCCTTCGCCGAGGGCTTGGCGGCGGCCGCGAGTGGCGCGCCGGGCGACGACTATCTGAACCTGGCCGCGATCGACGGCGTCGGCCCCGTCGCCGCCCAGTCCCTTGCCCGCTTCTTCGCCGAGGACCACAACCGGCAGAAGGTCGCCAATCTGGTCGCCGAGCTGGACATCCAGCCCGTCGAAAAACCCAAGACCGACACGGCTGTCGCCGGCAAGACCATCGTCTTCACCGGCGCTCTGGAGAAGATGACCCGCGACGAAGCCAAGGCCCAGGCCGAGGGGCTGGGCGCCAAGGTCGCGTCGTCGGTGTCGAAGAAGACCGATCTGGTCGTCGCCGGACCCGGCGCGGGCTCGAAGCTGAAGACCGCGACCGAGCTCGGTATCCAGGTCATGACCGAAGACGAGTGGCTGGCTCTGGTCGGAAGCTGATCGCTTTTCGAAATCCCGCCTCCTTTTCGTGTCAGGGCTTGTCCCGAGGGACGAGATCGCGCAACCAAGCGATCAAACGCGCATTTGAAGCGCGACCCAGGGAGTCGTTGATGTTCCGCACCACCATGATCGCCGCCGCCTTCGGCCTGCTGGCGAGCCCGGCCCTAGCCGCCGATGTCGCCGGTCTGTGGCAGACGCCGACCAACGGCGGCCAGGTCGAGATCTCCCACTGCGGCAACAGCCTGTGCGGCAAGCTGGTGAACTCGAACCACATCCGCGAGAACCCCGCGCTGAAGGACGTCAAGAACAAGGACGAGTCCCAGCGTGTCCGCACGCTCAAGGGCCTGCAGATGCTCTATGATTTCTCCGGCGGTCCGACGAAGTGGAAGGACGGCAAGGTCTACAACCCCGACGACGGCGGCACCTATTCGGGCACGATCGAGCTGATCGGCGAGAACCAGCTGAAGCTGAAGGGCTGCATCGTCGCGCCGTTCTGCAAGACGCAGGTCTGGACGCGGTTGCGGTAGGTTTGAAGAGGCTCCCCCGCGATGCGGGGGAGCTGTCGCGGAGCGACTGAGGGGGCAAGCGCTGGCTTGGCCGAGCTGGCCCCCTCCGGCCCTCTGGGCCACCTCCCCCGCGGCGCGGGGGAGGAACTATTCATCAAAGCGGCGCGCAGGCCTGTTCCATCCAGGCCCGAACCTCAGGCTCCACCCGGGGACCGATCTCGCGCAGCACGCGGGCGTGGTAGGCGTCGAACTGGGCGATCTCCTCGGGCGTCAGCAGCGACTTGTCGATCAGGCGACGGTCGATGGGAGCTAGCGTCAGGGCCTCGAAGCGATGCATCGGGCGATCGCCGCCCGGCACGTCCTCGGCCGGCATCACGACCTCAAGGTTCTCGATGCGGATGCCGTACTCGCCGTCCTTGTAGTAGCCGGGCTCGTTCGAGACGATCATGCCGGGCTGCAGGGCGATGGTGTTCGGCGCTTTAGAGATCCGCTGCGGCCCCTCGTGAACCCCCAGATAGACGCCGACGCCATGGCCGGTGCCGTGGTCGTAGTCCAGCCCATGCGCCCACAGGGCCGCGCGGGCGAAGGCGTCGATCGCCGAGCCGGTGGTGCCGGCCGGGAAGCGCAGGCGAGCGATCGCCAGGTGGCCCTTCAGCACCAGCGTGTTGCGCTGGACCATCTCGGTGGTCGGCTCGCCGATCGCCACGGTGCGGGTCACGTCGGTGGTGCCGTCCAGGTACTGGCCGCCGCTGTCGACCAGCAGCAGCGAGCCCAGCTTGGCGCGCTCGTTGCTGCGTTCGGTTGGGCGGTAGTGGGGCAGGGCGCCGTGGCCGTTGGCCGCGCCGATAGTGTCGAAGCTGAGGTCCTTCAGGACGCCCGTGGCCTCGCGGAAGGCCTCGAGCTTGGCGACGGCTTCTTTCTCGTCGGGCGGATTGACCTGGCCCTCGGTGGCCAGCCAGTGCAGGAAACGCGTCAACGCCGCGCCGTCGCGGCGGTGCGCCTCGCGCGTGCCGTCCAGCTCGACCGCGTTCTTGCAGGCGCGCGGCAGGGTGCAGGGGTCCATCGCCCGCACGATCTTGGCGCCGGCGGCGGCCAGGGTGTCGAAGTACCAGGCCGAGGACTGGGCCGGATCGACGACGACGCTCTTGCCGGATAGATCGCCCAGCGCCTCGGCCAGGCGGTCCGGCGTCTCCAGCGTGACCTGGTTGCCGAGCCACGCGGGCAGCTCGGGCGTGACCTTGGCCGGTTCGATGAACAGCCGCGCCGTCCCGTCGGCGTTCAGGATGGCTTGCGACAGAGGCAGCGGCGAGCGGATGACGTCGCCGCCACGCACGTTGAACAGCCAGGCGATCGAGGCCGGAGCGGTGATCACCGCCGCTTCGGCGCCGTGCGCCGCGACCGAAGCGCCGACGCGAGCGCGCTTGGCGTTGGACTCCTCGCCCGCGTACTCGATCGGCTGCGGGACGATCGGCGCCATCGGCTGGGCGGGGCGCGCCTCGCCCCAGGCCTGATCGACCGGGTTGGCGGCGACCGGCTTCAGCGTCGCGCCGGCGCGGGCGGCGGCGGCCTTCAGGCTCTCCAGCGCGGCGGGGCTGTGCAGGCGGGCGTCGTAGCCGATCACCGCGCCCTTCGAGACGGTCTCCAGATAGGCGGGGACGCCGCCCTCGACGAGGTCGCGGATCTCGAACACGCCCTGATCGACCTGCTCGCGGACCTGCAGGGTGTAGCGGCCGTCGACGAACACGGCGGCGCGGTCCTTCAGGATCACGCCGGCGCCGGCCGAGCCGGTGAAGCCGCTGGCCCAGGCCAGGCGGTCATTGGCGGCGGGCAGGTATTCGTTCTGGTGCTCGTCCTCGTGCGGCACCAGGAAGCCGTCGAGCCCCTGCGCCGCCATGGCCTGGCGGATCAGCGGGACGTGCTTGGGGCCGAAGGAGGGATCGGTGGATTCGTCAAAGGTCTGGCGCATGGGGAGGATTTAAAGTTTGGCCGGCCAAACGCCAAGTGCGCCGTCCAAATGGCGGTCGTGCGTCTCGACGCCACATGGTCACGCTTGAGTGGGAATGAAACTGTGCCGCGCCTATCTCGCGGAGCGACCCCATGAAGACCTGCTGTTCCCCAAAGATTACCGGCCTGTCGCGTCGGGAAGCGTTCGGCCTGATCGCGCTGGGCGGCGGCGTCAGCCTGCTGTCTACCCTGGCGCCGGGCGTGGCCCGGGCGCGCGGCCATACCGACATGCTGCTGCTGACCTGTATGGATTACCGCCTGACCGAAGAGACGGTCGCCTACATGGACGGCCGCGGTCTTCGGGATAAGTACGATCACGTCGTGCTGGCCGGCGCCTCGCTCGGCGCTCTGACCGACAAGTATCCCAGCTGGGGTCAGGCCTTCTGGAGCCATCTGGACGTGGCGATCACGCTCCATTCGATCCACAAGGTCATGGTGCTCGATCACCGCGACTGCGGCGCCTACAAGGTGATCCTGGGCGCCGAGGCCGTCGATACGCCCGACAAGGAGCTGGCGGCCCACGCCAAGGAGCTCCAGGCCCTGCGCGCGGAAATCAAGCGCCGCCACGAGCACCTCGAGGTCGAGCTGGGCCTGATGTCGCTGGACGGCAAGGTCCAGGACATCGCCTGACCTGTCGGCTTAGGGCCGCTGCAGCACCAGCGTCGCCCAGGCGTCGCGGTGGATGCGGCTCTTCACCTTGAAGCCGCGCGATAGGTAGGCGGCCTTGACCATCCGCTCCTGGGTGCGCAGCAGGCCCGACAGGATCACCGTGCCGCCTGGGACCAGGGCGCGCTTGATGTCCTGGGCCAGGCTGATCAGCGGGCGGGCCAGGATGTTGGCGAAGACCAGATCGTAGGGCGCGTTCTCGGCGACCAGGCGGTGGCCCAGGCCCGAAGCATGGACGAAGCGCGCGTTGGCGCGGTTCACCTGGGCGTTCTCCTTGGCGATGCGGACGGACGGCTTGTCGATGTCGGTGCCAACGGCCAGCTTCGTGCCGGTGCGGGCGGCGGCGATGGCCAAGAGGCCCGTGCCGGCGCCGACGTCGAGGACCTTGTTGAACTTCCGCGCCTTGATCAGGCGGTCATAGGCCTGCAGGCAGCCGACGGTGGTGCCGTGGTGACCGGTGCCGAAGGCCGCGCCGGCCTCGATGCGCAGGTTGACGGTGCTGGCCGGCAGCCGGCCGCGGTCGTGCATGCCGTAGACGAAGAAGCGGCCGGCGCGCACGGGCGGCAGGCCCGACAGCGCCATGGCCAGCCAGTCGGCGTCGGCCAGGGTGTCGCGCGTGACCTTCAGGTCGTACTCGGCCAGCAGGGCCATCAGGCCGTCGTCTTCCTCCTGGGTGGTGGGGAAGGCGTCGATACGCCAGACGTTCTTGTCCTCGTCCTCTTCCAGGATCGAGTAGGTCGCGCCTTCCAGGCCGGGATGGTTGTCGATGGCGTCGGCGGCGGTCTCGGCGTCGGCGCGCGCGCCGCGGGCGACGATCTGCTGGGGCGTATAGTCGGTCATGCCGCTCCGTTAGCGGCAAAGCCGCCGAAAAGCGAGCCTTCAGCGCTACGGATTGATCCCGGCGAGCACGGTCGGGATCGGCGCGCGCGGCGCGTCCTCGGGCAGGGACACGTCGAGAATGTCGCCGCGCGCGGAGGCCCAGCGCGTCTCATCGGATGCAGGCGGCGGCGTCGCGGGCCCGTGTTCGGCTGGGATATAAGGCGGAAGCTCCGGCGCGGGCGGCGGCTCGTAGTCCGCATATTGGATCGCCGGCTGCGGCGCGGTCGCGGGCTTCAGGGCGTCCGTGCCGATGACATAGTCCGGAACCTTGCCGGTCGGCCAGGCGATCGGCTCGGCTTCGGCCAACACCGGACGCTCGACCCGCTCCATCTCGGGGACGTAGGGTCCGTCTTGCGGGCCCATCTGCATGAAGAGGCCCGCCAGCAGGCCGGCGATCGCGAAGGACGGCGCGCCATAGGCCACGGGGCGGGTGAGGGCGAAACCCTTCAGGCGGTCGAGGATCAGGTCCAGGCGTTCCATGTCGCTAGAGCGCGCGAACCGCCTCTTAGTTTCGGACCGACGTCCGCGAGGCTGGTTTCGGCGTCTTGACTGTGGTCAAGAGGGACATGGCCGACACCAAGACGCCGCTCCTGCGCGAGCGCAACGCCGCCGAGCACGCCCGCGTGACCTACGCGGAGCTGTTCTTCGACCTGGTGTTCGTGTTCGCGGTCACCCAGCTGTCGCACGCGGTGCTGCGGCATCCGGATGGTCCTGGCCTGATTCACGCGACGCTGCTGCTGCTCGCGGTCTGGTGGTCGTGGATCTATACCGCCTGGGCGACCAACTGGCTGGATCCCGAGCGCGGGCTGGTTCGCCTGATGCTGTTCGTGATGATGGCCGCCGCCCTGGTCCTGGCGGCGGCGATCCCCGACGCCTTCGGCGAGCGAGGGCTGGCCTTCGCCGCGGGCCACGTGACCATCCAGGTTGGCCGCACGGCCTTCTTCCTGTGGAGCGCCTGGCGGGAACCCCAGCATCGCCGGAACTTCGCCCGCATTCTGTCCTGGCTGGTGTTCGCCGCGATCTTCTGGATCGCTGGCGCCTTCGTGCAGGGCGAGGCGCGCCTGCTCATCTGGGCGCTGGCGCTGGGCGTCGAGTATCTCTCGCCCGCTGTCGGCTTCTGGACGCCGGGTCTTGGACGCACCAAGAGCCAGGAGTGGAAGGTCGAGGGCGGCCACATGGCCGAGCGCTGCGCCCTGTTCACGATCATCGCCCTGGGCGAGTCGATCATCGTCAGCGGCAGCACGGTGATGGGCATGCCGTGGGACTTGCCGGTCATGGCCGCCTTCACCAGCGCCTTCCTGTGCAGCCTGGCGATGTGGTGGATCTATTTCTCCTCGACCGCCGAGGCCGCCAGCAAGGCGATCGAGGAGTCCAAGGACCCCGGCGCGATCGCCCGCGTGGCCTATACCTACACCCACATCCTGCCGGTGGCGGGGATCATCGTGGCGGCGGTCGGCGACGAGTGGGTGATCCACCATCCGCTAGGCCACGCCGACTTCAAGATCGCGGCGGCGGTGATCGGCGGGCCGTTCCTGTTCTTGACGGGCACGCTGCTGTTCAAGCTAGCCGTCTTCCGCCGCTGGTCGCGTGCGCGGATCACGGGGCTCGCGGCCCTCGCGGCGCTTGTTCCGCTGGCCTTGAGCCTGAGTCCCCTGGCGCTGTCGGCTCTCTCGACCTTCGTCCTGATCGCCGTGGGCGCCTGGGAAAGCCTGACGCCGCGCCCGGTCGAAAAACCGCCCGCGCACGACGGGATCAAGCCCGGGCTGAAGTCCAAGAAGACGAAGAGAGGCTGATCAGGCTTTTTCGACGAAGCTGTCGATGACCTTCTTCTCGCCGGCCTTGTCGAAGGCCACGGTCAGCTTGTTGCCCTCGATGCCGGTGACCTTGCCGTAGCCGAACTTGACGTGGAACACCCGGTCGCCGCGCGCATAGGCGCTGTTGGTCGGGGCCGAGACGGCGACCAGACGGCCTTCGCCCTCGATCGGCGCCGAGCGGGCGGACGAGCCGGCGCGGACGCCGCCCGAACGCCATGACCCGCCGCGCTCGCCGAAGCCCGAGGTCCGCTCTTGGGCCCTTTTCCACCCGGGACTGTCGTAGCTGCCAGACTGGAAGGCCGACGTGCCAGGATCGTCCCAACGCGAGGCGGCCGTCGACTGCATGCCCGGGCCGCCGCCGTAATAGCCGGTCTCCGACGCCGCATCGACGTGGGCGATCGGCAGCTCGTCGACGAAGCGGCTGGGCAGCTGGCTGGTCCAGCGGCCGTAGACCTGACGGTTGGCGACGAAGCTGATGCGGGCCTCCTCGCGGGCGCGGGTGATGCCGACATAGGCCAGGCGCCGCTCTTCCTCGAGGCCCTTCTCGCCCTTGTCGTCCATGCTGCGCTGGCTGGGGAAGACGCCTTCCTCCCAGCCGGGCAGGAAGACCAGCGGGAACTCCAGACCCTTGGCCGAGTGCAGGGTCATGATCCAGACGGCGTCGCCAGTGGCTTCGCGGTCCAGGTCCATGACCAGCGACACGTGCTCCAGATAGGCCTCCAGCGTGTCGAACGAGCCCATCGACTGGACCAGTTCCTTCAGGTTCTCCAGCCGCGTCTGGCTGGTGGGGCCCTTGTCGAGGCGGAGGGCGTCGGTATAGCCGCTCTCCTCCAGCACGGTTTCCAGCAGCCGCTGGTGGTGCAGTGTTCCGACCATCGAGCGCCAGCGGTCCAGGTCGCGGATGAAGTTGCTGAGCGCCGTGCGCGTGCGGGCCGGCAGGTCGTCGCTGCCGATGATCACGCGGGCGGCCTCGACCGTCGAAATCCCTTCCAGCCGGGCGATCTGCAGCAGCTTCTGCACCGAAGTGTCGCCGATGCCGCGCTTGGGCGTGTTGACGATCCGCTCGAAGGCCAGGTCATCGTCGGGCGACTGGATCAGGCGCAGATAGGCGTGGGCGTCGCGGATCTCGGCGCGTTCGAAGAAGCGCGGACCGCCGACCACCTTGTAGGGGATCTGCAGCATCACGAAGCGCTCTTCGAAGGCGCGCATCTGGAAGCTGGCGCGGACCAGGATGGCCATCTGGCTGTACTTGCGGCCGGCCTTCTTGGCGCGCTCGATCTCGTCGGCGATCAGGCGGCTCTCGGCCTCGCCGTCCCAGACACCCGAGACCTTGACCTTCTCGCCGCCCTTGGACGGGGTCCACAGGGTCTTGCCCAGGCGTCCCTTGTTGGCGGTGATCAGGCCCGAGGCGGCGGCCAGGATGTGCTCGGTCGAGCGATAGTTGCATTCCAGGCGCACGACCTTGGCGCCGGGGAAATCGCGCTCGAAGCGCAGGATGTTGTCGACCTCGGCCCCGCGCCACCCGTAGATCGACTGGTCGTCGTCGCCGACGCAACAGACGTTCTGGCGGCCCTGGGCCAGCAGGCGCAGCCACAGGTACTGGGCGACGTTGGTGTCCTGATACTCGTCGACCATCACGTATTTGAAGCGCCGCTGGAACTCGTCCAGCACGTCCGGATGGCCGGTGAAGATGCTGATGTTGTGCAGCAGAAGATCGCCGAAGTCGCAGGCGTTCAGGATGCGCAGGCGCTCCTGGTACTGGCGGTAGAGGGTGATCCCCTTGCCGTTGGCGAACTCGCCGGCCTCCGACGTCGGGACGCGGTCGGGCGTCCAGCCGCGGTTCTTCCAGCCGTCGATGATCTGCGAGAGGATCCGGGGCGTCCACCGCTTGGCGTCGATGTTCTCGGCCTCGATCAGCTGCTTCAGAAGCCGTTCCTGATCGTCGGTGTCGATGATCGTGTAGTTGGACTTCAGCCCAATCAGCTCGGCGTGGCGGCGCAGGATCTGGGCGGCGACCGAGTGGAAGGTGCCCAGCCACCGCAGCCCCTCGGCCTCCGGACCGATGATGTGGGTGATCCGCTCGCGCATCTCGCGCGCGGCCTTGTTGGTGAAGGTGACGGCCAAGAGCTCCCACGGCCGGGCGCGTCCGGTGGCCAGGATGTGGGCCAGGCGCGTGGTCAAGACCCGCGTCTTGCCGGTGCCGGCGCCGGCCAGGACCAGCAGCGGGCCCTCGGTGGTCTCGACGGCCTCGCGCTGTTCGGGGTTCAGGCCGTCCAGATAGCCGGGGGCGGCGTCTCGTCCCATTGGGGCGGGCGGCCGGGCCCGGGCGAGATCGGAAATACGCGGAGCGGGGAGGTCGCCCGGGAATTCGTCCTGGAATTCTGGCGAGTCGGCGTCGGAATGCATGGGAACATATGTAGCACACGGAACGCGCCGCTTAAGCCCAAACCCGCCTGATGGGGAACTCCCAGTGTGTCGTGTCGTTGATCCGACAATGGAAATCGCGCCCTCGGGCAGGGAGATCTCGGATGACGGAACAAACCAGCAGCAGCGGGGGCGGCAACAGCGCCCTGGCGTTCATCGTGGGCGGCCTGGTGGTGATCGTGGCTGTGCTCGCCTTCTTCATGTGGTCGGGCGGCATCGGCCAAAAGAAGCAGGTCGACGTGAACATCTCGGCCTCGGCGCCGAAGCTGCCTGACGCCCCCGCGCCCAAGGCGCCGGGCGGCTGAGGCAGGCCGTGACCGCCACGACTCATGGTCGTCGATCCGAAGCCCGTCGCGACAGCGGCGGGCTTTGGGCGGCCGTCTTGGTTATCGCGCTCCTGGCAGGCGCGGTCTGGGGCGCTTGGCGGCTGGGCGTGATGGTGGGCGAGGGCGCTTCCTGGCGTCAGCCGCTGCCAAAGCTTCCTGAGGTCCTGCGCAAGACGCCGATGCCGAAGCCGCCGACCATGCCGACACAACGGCGGCCGACGGTGGAGACCGCCGCGCGGCGCTAGTGGGGGCTGCTCGCCGCTTCGTTCAACGCGAACACCCGGCAGGCCGAGGCGAGGGGACGATCGCCTCTCGCGTTGTCGATCCGTTGGATCAAGGCGGCCAAGCTGCCGCCATCCTTGGCGGCTGCGCGTTCCAGAACCGCCCAGAATTCCGGCTCGAGGGCCAACGATGTCGCGTGGCCGGCCAGGTTCACCGACCGCTTCTTCAAGCCCGCCAAGCGTTCAGTCCTCGCGCTTGGCGCCGTCCAGCTCGCGTCGCAGCTTGTCGGCGCGGGCGGCTTCGAGGGACTTTTCGGCCTTGGTGCGGCCGAAGCGAGCGCGGTTCTCAACGGCGCGGGCCTTGTCGTCGGCCTTGGCCTTGGCCTTGCGGGCTTGGTTCAGATTGACGACGTCGGCCATGGCGCTTGCCTCCGAGTTGCTCGGTCCTCGACGGTAATCGGACGATCCCGCCGAGGACGCAAGCCCCGCCTCAGGCGTCGTCCTTGGCCAGCGCGCGGGCGAGGGCGGGACGAGCGTTGGCGCGCGCTAGCCATTCGTCATAGACCTTGTGCGGCGGCAGCATCTGGCGGGCGAACTGCAGCAGGCTGACGAACATGATGTCGGCGGCGGAGAAGGCGTCGCCCAGCAGCCAGGGCGAGCCTTCCAGC
>NZ_CALCDX010000032.1 GCF_937900395.1 uncultured Caulobacter sp. | reverse complement strand
CGCCAGTGCAGCAGGGCGTCGGGCATCAGGAACAGCGGCGCGGCGACGCCGCCGTCGACATGCATCTCCTGGTGCGGCCGGCCGTCGACCTCGACGTCGATCAGCTTGGGCGGGAAGATCCCCGGCACCGAGGACGAGGCCACCAGCAGGGTGCGGAACAGCTTCAGGGCGTCCTCGCCGCCTCGGACGGCGATCTCGCCCAGGTCCCAGACCACGGCGCGCTGGCTGTCGAGATTGGTGGTGGCGATCAGCAGCCGACGGCCCTTCAGGTGCTCGGCCGCGACGGCCTCGACCATCTCGGCGTCGACGAAGGTCTCGACCAGGCGGTCCAGCGACTCGCCCTTGAAGATGCTGGGACCCAGGGCCGAGTTCAGGCGACGCAGGCTGAGCAGTTCGGCCGCGTGGCCGCCGACATAGGCGTCGGTCAGGCGCTCGTCCCAGGCCGAGCCCAGAAAGGCGAGCGGGGCGATCAGGGCGCCGGTGCTGACGCCGGTGACAATGGCGAAGCCGGGGCGGCGTCCCGCCTTGGAAAGGCCGGTCAGCACGCCCGCGCCATAGGCGCCGCCCGCCGCGCCGCCGGACAGCGCCAGGATATTGAACTCATCCCGGCTCAGCAGCGAGCGCATCGGCGCGAGGCGATCGGCGGCCTGGCGCAGGGCGTCGTCGGCCTGGTCGACGCTGAGGCGCACGCCCGGGAAGCCGACGGCCTCGACATGACGGTCGTTGGGCGGAGCCGGCAGCCGCTTGCCGCGCAGAGGATCGTTCCGGAAGAAGCCCTGCAGGCTGGCCTTGCCGGAAAGATCCTTGTCCACGCCGCTCTCCAGGCCTTACCGCGCGCCGGCCAGCACGACGCCCAGCAGCACCGCGGCGTAGTGCAGACCCGCGCCGCCGATGACATGGCCGTGCCAGATGGCGCGTCGGAACTTCAGACGCCGCATCAGGTAGAAGATGGTGCCGGTCGAATAGACCAGGCCGCCGATGGCCAGCAGCAGCAGGGCCACCCACGACAGGCCGTCGATCATCGGCTTGATGGCGACCAGGACCAGCCAGCCGAGCGCCAGGTACAGGCCGACCCAGAAACGCTTGTCCAGACCCGGCAGGAACAGCTTGGCCAGCACGCCGACCGTGGCGACGGTCCACACCGCCGTGGTCATGCCGATGGCCCACCAGCCGTGCAGGTTCTGGGTCGTGAAGGGCGTGTACGAGGCGGCGATCATCACGAAGATGCCGGCGTGGTCGAAGCGCCGCAGCAGCGGGCGCCAGCGGGCTTTCGCGAAGTTGTAGGCCGTCGACAGCGACAGCATCAGGATCAGGCCCACCGTGTAGACGCTGACCGCCGCCACCTGCTTGAGGTTGCCGAGACCAAACGCCAGGCCCAGCAGGATGCCGCCGCCCAGCAGGGCGCAGGCCAGGCCCGCCAGGTGCACGATCAGGTCCGCGCACTTGGCCGCCGGCGTCGGATAGTGCGTCGCCGCCGGCTCGCGCGCGACGAGGTCGGTCGTTTGAGTGGTCGTGGTCATGGCCCCGCTCTGTCCGGATGCAGTACGCCCGAACGGTAAGTTCGTTCCGTGACATATAAGCGTCGATCACTATGGCCGCGAAAGGGCGGCGACGACACGATCGGCCACGAAAAAGCGCGTCAGGTCAAAAGGCCGCGGGCGCCGTCGAAGACCAGCTTGCCGCCGACCACGACCAGCAGGACGTAGATCACCTTGTAGAAACCCTCGGCGGGCACGCGCCGCACCAGCCAGACGCCGGCCCAGGTCGAGGCGATGGCCAGCGGCGCCAACACGCCGGCGGTGGCCAGGACCTTGGGCGTGAACTGGCCCAGCGCGACATAGGCCGGGACCTTCATCCAGTTCACGACCGCGAAAAAGATCGCGCTGGTGCCGATGAAGGCGTCCCGCGGCAGGCGGCGCGGCAGGACATAGATCTGGAACGGCGGGCCGCCGGCGTGGGCGATCTGGCTGGTGAAGCCCGCCGCCGCGCCGCACAGGGCGCCAAGCCACGGCCGCCCGGGCGTCGCCTCGACCTGCTCGGCGGCCTTGACCGCGCGCTCGGCCCACAGGCGCTGCAGGGCGAAGGCGACCGAGATCACCCCCACCGCCAGCTCGACCGCCGCTTCCTTGACGAAGGCCGCCAGGGCCCAGCCCAGGAAGACGCCGACAGCGGCCGAGGGCAGCATCAGCAGCAGCAGCCCCTTGTCCCAGCTCTTCCGGAAGGCCCAGACGCTGACGACGTCCTGGATCAGCAGGATCGGCAGCACGATCGAGGCGGCCATGACCGGCGAAACCGCCAGGGCCATCAGCGGCACGGCCACCACGCCGATGCCGGCGAACCCGCCCTTGGCGAGGCCCAGCAGGATCACGGCCGGGACGGCCACGGCGTAGAACAGCGGATCGGTCAGCATCAGGCGGTGTTACAGCCTCGCCGCCGCGCCCCCAAGCCCGATAAGGCCCAAAGAGAAAGGCGCAAAGAGAAAGGGCCCGGCGTCGCCGCCGGGCCCTCCCAAGTCTTCAGGTCGTCGTCGATCTTAGAAGTTGATCGAGATCGTCGAACGACGGTTCAGCGGTTCCTTCACGCCATCACCGGTGGCGACGGCCGGAGCGCTTTCACCCTTCCAGTCGACGCCCAGGACGTCCTTGGAGACGCCTTGCGAGACCAGAGCGTCGGCGACGGCCTTGGCGCGGCGTTCCGACAGCTTGATGTTGTACTTCGGCGAGCCCGAGGTGTCGGTGTGGCCGACAACGATGATCTTCGTCGCCTTGCCGTCGCTCGAGTACTTCGCGGCTTCCGTCACCACCGATTGCGCTTCCGGCGTCAGGACCGACTGGTCGAACGGGAAGTACACGATGAACTCGCGAGCCTCGAACACCGGAGCCGGCGGAGGCGGCGGCGGCGGGGGAGGCGGCGGGGGCGGAGGCGGAGGCGGAGGCGGAGGCGGGGGCGGAGGCGGCGGGGGCGGCGGCGACGCGAACGAGTAGCGGAGACCCACGGTCACCGACTGGTCCTTGTACTGGCCCGAGAAGGCGCCCGGCTGCAGAGCGGAGGAGCCCTGCGACTGCCAGGCATGCTCGGAACCCGTGGTGTAGCGATAGGTGAAGTCGATCTTCAGCTTATCCGTGGCCTTGATCGAGGCGCCGGCGATGGCTTGCCAAGCGATGGCCAGATCGTCGTCATCGACGGTCAGGTTCTGGATCGCCGGATTGGGGATCGTCGGGTCGCTCAGGGCCGGGACGTTGCTGAACTGCCCCAGGGTCTTGACGTCCAGACGGTTAATGCCGACGCCAGCGCCGAGGAACGGATTGAACCAGGCGCCCGGAGCGAAATCATAGATGACGTTCGCCATCAGGGTCCAGGAATCGATCGAACCCTCCGGGGCGCCGCAGGTCGGGGCCGAGACGGTGCGCGTCACGCCCGGGGTGCAGAGACCGAGCGGCTCACGGGTGCGCGCGGCGTTGCCGCGGACGCTCTTCAGGTCGCCCGGACGGTAACCGCCCTCGACTTCGGCGCGCCAGTTCGGGTTGAACTGGTAGCCCAAACGGACGAAGCCGGTCCAGTCGCTGTCCGACTTCCAGCCCCAGTGATAGTGAGCGCCGTCAGGAGCGCTAGCGTCCGACTCGGTCTTCAGACCTTGCGGCCAGTGATAGCCAAGGTCGACCGCGCCGTACCAGCCGGTCTCTTGGGCCGAAACGCCCGACGCGGCGAACACCGCGGCCAGAGCAGCTCCCGCCAGGAGGTTGAGTTTCATTTTTGAAGAGCCCTCTATTGCCCTGCCCAGGCCGGTAACCCGAGCCTAGCGCTGTTATACCAAGGCGAACGCCACGGGAAAGTGTCGGCGAAGACACACTCGGCAGGTTTCGCCCCCTGATTTTTCAAGGGAAAGCTCCACAAGACCGCCCCTCAGAATCGCTTCCGAGCATGCCCACCGACCTCCACGGATTGTGAAGCGTCAGCTTCTGCTGGGTTCGCACGTGAAACGATTGCGCGCAAGGTTTTGTGGAAGGGAAAAGGCCAAGCATTCGCGGATCGTCGCTAAAAAACCGCACCTCTTCGCAGGTCATCGGCCCTCGCCGCTCATGTCACCCCAAAACGAAAGGTCAAGCTAGGCCTTGGCCGTGACCAGCCAGCACGCCGATTTCATTGTCGCGACACCCTCCCGGACGTGAGGCGCCAGGGCGGACTCGACCGCCTGGCCGACCTTACGGCGCATGTCTTCGTCCGCCGCCTTGAGGATCGGATTCAGCGGACCGATCCGCAGGCTCATGGTCATCAACTCATCGAACGACAGCGGACTGGCGACATCGAGCGCCGTGATCGCCACGTCGCGCCATCCGCTTGCGGTCAGGATCGCCCGGACGCGCTCTGGATCGGCGAAGGCGAAGCGACCGGGCGCATCCCTTTCGAACCCCGGCGGCTCGGCGAGGAATGGCGCGGCCGCCTGCAGAGGGATCAGCGCCAGCGGGTTCTCCTCGGGTGAACGCCACGCGGCGAAGGTCAGGCGCCCATCCGCCTTCAGCGCCCCGCGCAGATTGGCGAAGGCGGCGACGGGATCGGGAAAGAACATCACTCCGAACCGCGAAATGACCGCATCGAACACAGGGACGAAAGCGTGGGCCTGGGCGTCGGCCAGCAGGAACTCGACGCCCTCGAGACCCTCCTCGCCGGCGCGTCGACGGGCCAGCTCGACAAGAGCGCCGGAGATGTCGACGCCGACCGCGCGTCCCACAGGCCCCGTCCGCCAGGCGGCTTCCAGAGTGGTCGCGCCTGCGCCGCAGCCCACGTCCAGCACGGCCTCGCCATTGACCAGCCCGGCCGCCTCGACCACCGCCTCGGCGATCGGCGCCATGATCCGGTCCAGCAACGCCTGATGCTCGACCCAGACCTGACCCGCGCGGTCCCAATAGGCCGCCATGTCGCGATCGACGCTCGTGCTCATCTTGTCTCCTCATTGCCATGATCAGCCAGTGGGAAGATCCTGCAAGCTCAAGCGCACTTGAGGTCAAGCGGTGTTCGAGATCGATATCTCCGAGCTTTCCCGGCGGTCCGGCGTCAGGGCTTCGGCCCTCCGCTTCTATGAGGAGAAAGGGCTGATCTCTTCGATTGGCCGCCGGGGCCTCAAGCGCCTGTTCGCGCCCGAGACCGCGGAACGCCTGTCTCTGATCGCCCTGGGCCGCGCCTGCGGCTTCACATTGGACGAGATCGCCGACCTGCTGGATGGGCCCGACATCGACCGGGCCCGTCTCCGGGACAAGGCCGCCCAGCTGGATCGGCGGATCGAGCAACTGACCCGGATGCGCGAGGGCCTGCGCCACGCCGCCGATTGCAAGGTCCCAATCCTGACGGACTGCCCGCACTTCCTCCGCCTCGTGAAGGCGGCGGGCCATCGGCGCCGCCGGTTTCGGGCCGAGGCGGTGTGAAGGCCGCAGGCGCCGGCGCGCGGGCCTGAACGGACCTTGAACACCAGGCCTCCGTCGCCCGGAGGATGACCACGAATTCACGCGACACGGCCCGGCGGATGGGGGATCCAGATCAGCGCTGATCCTGGGAGGCGCCGATGTTTCCGCTTTTCGCCGCGCTGGCCGCGACGTCGATCCTTGTCCCGACACAGCCGGCGCTCACGGCGGCCATCGCGGCGCGCGATACGGCCTTGTTCGACCTCATGTTCGCGCAGTGCGACCCCGCGGCCCTGGCGGCGACCGTGACGGACGACATGGAGTTTTATCACGACAAGGGCGGCGCGATGGATCGGCAGGCCTTCATCGCCGACTACGCCAAGAGCTGCGCCGCCAAGCGCGCGCCCGACGCCTGGCGGTCTCGCCGCGAGTTGGTCCCCGAAACGCTGAAGGTCTACGCCATTCCGGGCTTCGGCGCGGTGGAGGAGGGGACACACCTCTTCTACGAGCGAAAGGGCGAGGGTCCCGAACGCCTGGCCGGCAAGGCGCGGTTCTCGATCCTGTGGAAGCTCGGCGCCGATGGCCAATGGCGCATGGCGCGGACCTTCAGCATCGACCACGCGCCCGCGCCCTGAAGGCTCACCGCCGCGGCGTAGGCCCAGCTAGCGCAGCGACGCGTCCCGCAGCCGCCGGCGCTTGCCGCCCAAGGCGTCGGGGCGATTGAGCTTCTTGCGATATTCGTCCCGGCGCTCGTGGATCGAGGCGATGACCAGGCCCATCGGCACGCCGATGTCGACCAGCACCGCTTCGGAGAGCTGCAGCGAGGCCTCGATGGTCTCCGGCACCGCGTCGGTGGCGCCCAGTTCGTAGAGGCGGGCGGCGTGCCGGGCGTCGCGGGCGCGGGCGACGATGGCCAGCTCCGGACGCGCGCCGCGCGCCGCGGCGACCACCGCCTCGGCCGCCTCGGGCGCGTCCATGGTCACGACCACCGCGCGGGCGGTGGCGAGGCCGCAGCGCTCGAGAAGCTCCACGCGGGCGGCGTCGCCATAATAGATGCGGCGACCCTCGCGGCGGCCCTGCTCGACCAGGCGCGCGTCGCGCTCGATCGCGATCCACGGCAGGTCGTGGCGGCCCAGCATGTCGCCGACCAGCTTGCCAACCCGGCCATAGCCGATCACCAGCACCTGGCCGGCCGGCTCGGGGCCGACGCGGTCCGGCTCGCCCGCCGGGGCCTCGCTGACGGGCGGCTGCGCGCCCTTTCGCCCTAGGCGCGCGCCCAGCGCCGCGAGGCCCGGGATCAGGAACATGGTCAGGGTCGCCGAGACCAGCACCGCCTGGCCGATGGCCGGCGAGACGACCT
>NZ_CALCDX010000031.1 GCF_937900395.1 uncultured Caulobacter sp. | reverse complement strand
TGAACATCCTCATCCTCGGCGGCGGCGGACGCGAGCATGCCCTCGCCTGGGCCTTCGCCCAGAACCCCAAGGCGGACCTGGTCTTCTGCGCGCCCGGCAACGCCGGCATCGCCGAGCAGGCGACCTGCGTCGCGCTCGACATCCTCGACGGCGACAAGATCCTCGCCTTCTGCGCCGAGAACGCGGTCGGTTTCCTGCGTCGCAACCTGATGGTGCCGGCACCGTCCGCGGAGGGATGGGACCGGCTCACGGACGCGTGGCCGGAACGCTGCGACGAGATCGCGCGCGGCGAGGGCGATTTCCTGTTCCTCATGAACGCGACCCCGGTCTCGCAGGTGCGCGCGGTGGCCGAGGAGGGCGAGGCATGAGGCCCGCCCCCAACGTCCCGCCGCAGACGCAGCAGCGTCAGGCTCTCGCCGCCGATCCCGGCCTGAGCGCCTGGGTCTCGGCCAATGCCGGCTCCGGCAAGACGCATGTCCTGGTCAACCGCGTGCTCCGGCTGCTGCTCGACGGCGTCGCCCCCGGCGTGCACGCCGTGCCCGTGCGGCATCGGGGCGACACGACGGCGTCGCCCGACGAGGCCGAGCGCGTCGAGAAGCTGCTGGCCGACCGCCGCATGAGCCTGGCTCTGGACGCCGAGGCCCTGAACTGGATCGCCGACAAGGGCTACGACCCGGTCTACGGCGCGCGCCCCTTGAAGCGCGTGATCCAGAAGGAGCTGGTCGACCCGATCGCCAAGAAGCTGCTGGCCGGCGAGATCGAGGACGGCGGCGTGATCGCCGTCGGGGTCAAGGACGGCCAGCTGTCGTTTGGCAAGGCGGTGCTGCAGTAAGTCGAGGTGAGCCCCTCTCTCTTCGAGAGAGGGAGGGGCCCATCGCCATCGGCGATGGGAGGGTGAGTGGTTTCACCGTTGGCCGGAGAAATCCGGATCTAAACCGTCATCCCGCGCTTCATGCGCGGGACCCATTCGTCCGCCGCACGTGCGGAGATCACCCACACTCTCACGGGGAAGCCGAACCATGGGTCCCGCGCATAAAGCGCGGGATGACGATGGTGGGGTTTCTGGAGCTGACGCAACCACTCACCCTCCCATCCCGGCTTCCGCCGGGACGGGCCCCTCCCTCTCTCGAAGAGAGAGGGTTTGGGATCAGCCCGCCACTTTCCCACAACCGCCCTTCGCGCTATGCCGCCCCATGGCTAAACCCAACAAACTGATCACGGAATTCGACATCGAGGTCGACGGAGACCCCTATGTCTGGCGGCTGCATCGCCTGCCGCAGTGGTCCTACGACCCGTCCGAGCGCCACGGCAAGGTGCTGGCCGTGCGCCACAAGGAAGGCCAGCGCGAGGCGATGATCGAGTTCCCGCCCGGCCCCAAGCCCAAGTTCAGCGCCCCGCCGCTGAAGCCCTCGCAGATCCCCGTCCGCGTCGTCGCCAAGGCCATCGCCTCGGCCATCGAGGCCGGCTGGGAGCCGCTGTCGCGCGGCAAGCCCGTGGTCATCTATGTCGACGAAGAGGGAGCCTAGAGTCTCTTAGGCGCGGACCTGGGTGCCCGCCTGGCCGGCGATGACGGCCTCGGCCTCGTCCAGGGAGCCGATCGCGGCGGTTCCGCCGCCAGCCTCGACGAAGGCGGCGGCGGCGGCGACCTTGGGGCCCATCGAGCCCGGGGCGAAGCTCATCGCCCGCAGCAGGGCCGGCGTGGCCTGATCGATCCGCCGGGCCGCGGGCGTTCCCCAGTCGGCGTGGACGCCGTCGACATCGGTCAGGATCACCAGCCGCTCGGCGCCCAGGCGACGGGCCAGCAGGGCGGCGCTGAGGTCCTTGTCGACCACCGCCTCGACACCTTCCAGACGGCCGTCGGCCAGGCGCCGCACCGGCACGCCGCCGCCGCCCGCGCAGACCACCAGCGCGCCCGCGCCCAGCAGGTTCTCGACCACGGCCAGCTCGACGATCTCGACCGGCTGGGGCGAGGCCACGACCCGGCGCACCCCCTGGCCGTCGGGCGCGAGGCTCCAGCCGCGCGCGCGCAGGGCGGCGGCCTCGGCCGGCGGATAGACCGGACCGATCGGCTTGGTCGGGGCCCGGAAGGCGGGGTCCTCGGGATCGACCACCGCCTGGGTCAGCAGGGCGGCGACCTCGCGGCCGGGGGCGGCGTTGCGCAGCTCCTGGGCGATGACATAGCCGATCATCCCCTGGGACTCCGCCCCCAGTACGTCCAGCGGCGTCGGCGGGGCCTGGCCATAGGCCTCCGCCTCCAGGGCCAGCAGGCCGACCTGGGGGCCGTTGCCGTGGACCACCACCGTCTCGTGCGGCGCGCAGGCCCGGGCCAGGGCGCCGGCGACGGCGCGCATGTTGCGCCTCTGGGCCTCCGCCGACAGCGGCTCGCCGCGCCTCAGCAGGGCGTTGCCGCCCAGCGCCACCACCAGCCGCACGCTAGCCGGCCCCGCGACGACCGCGCGGCTCCTGCTGGGTGATGCAGTGGATGCCGCCGCCGCCCAGCAGGATCTCGCGACCCGGCACGGTCAGGATGCGCCGGCCGGGAAAGAGCCGCGCCAGGAGAGCCTGGGCCGGCGCGTCATTGGCGTCGTCGAACCTTGGCGCGACCACCACGTCGTTGGCGATGTAGAAATTGACGTAGGAGGCGGCCATGCGGTCGCCGGCCTCGCGCGGCAGGGTGCCGTGGACCTTGTCGACCCCGGCGGCCTCCTCGGCGGTGATCACCACCGGCCGGGCGGGCTGGGCCAGCTTGTGGACCTTCAGGGCCCGGCCCTTGGCGTCGCGATAGCCCTCCAGCCGCCGCAGGGCGTCTTGGGAGATCGGATACTGCGGATCGGCGGGATCGTCGGTCCAGGTCAGCACCACCTCTCCCGGCGCGACGAAGCGGCAGAGGTTGTCGACATGGCCGTCGGTCTCGTCGAGATGCACGCCCTTGCCCAGCCACAGCACGGTCTCGACGCCGAGATAGTCGCGCAGCCGCGCCTCGATCCCGGCCCGGTCGAGGTCCGGATTGCGGTTCGGGTTGAGCAGGCACTCCTCGGTGGTCAGCACGGTTCCCTCGCCGTCCACGTCGATCGAGCCGCCCTCCAGCACGAAGTCGGGGGCGTAGCGGTCGTCGCGCTCCAGCTCCAGCACCTTCTCGCCGACCAGGTCGTCCTGGTCCCAGGGGAAGTAGAGGCCGCCGATCAGCCCGCCCCAGGCGTTGAACTTCCAGTCGACGCCGCGCACCCGGCCGTCGGCGTGGACCAGGAAGGTCGGGCCGCAGTCGCGCATCCAGCTGTCGTTGTTGGTCATCTCGACGACGCGGATCGCGGGATCCAGCATCTCGCGGGCCACGGCGTATTCGCCGGGCGAGGCGCAGACCGTGACCGGCTCGCCCTGGGCGATGGCGGCGGCCACGGCGGTGAAGGCGTGCTGGGCCGGCTTGGCGCCGTTGCGCCAGTTGTCCGAGCGCTCGGGCCACAGCATCCAGCAGCCGGCGTGCGGCTCCCATTCGGCCGGCATGCGGAAGCCGTCGGCGCGGGGCGTGGTCTCCAGGATCCTAGGCATCGGCGCGCCCCTTGCGAGCGGTGACCGCCACCAGGATCTCGCCGACGATCACCGTCACCACCACCCCGCCGGCGACGGCCAGGGCGTAGGTCATGTCGAAGGCGCCGGGCTTGTAGATGAAGAACACCACCGCCTGCAGGATGAAGGTCATGCACAGCAGGCTCAGCGTCGCGGCGGTGAACCGCCCGCCCGGCACGCGGTAGGGCCGGGGCAGATTGGCGTCGATGTCGCGCAGCTTCAGGAACGACAGGAAGAGCAGGAAGTAGGGCAGCAGGAACACCACCGACGAGAAGGCGAAGGTGGTCCAGAAGAAATCCTCGGCGCTCTTGGCCAGGTAGCCGTAGAGGATCAGCACGCCGGTGGCGACCAGGCCCGACAGCACCGCGGCGCTGGCGGGGGTCTTGTAGGTCGGATGCAGCTTGGCGAACACGGCCGGCAGGTCGCCGCGCACCGCGGCCTCGGCGGCCGAGCGGTTGGCGCCCATGGTCCAGGTCACCATGTTGGCCAGGAAGGTGTAGAGGGCCATGGTCCCCAGCACCGCCACGGCCGTCTGGCCGGCGGGGCCCTCGCCGAACAGGCGGCGGAAGGTGTCGGTCAGCCCCTCGATCAGGCCGATGTCCTTGACCGGCAGGGCCAGCAGCATGCCGACCGTGGCGAAGATGTAGAAGAAGGCGATCAGCACGCCGGCCCGGGTGATGGCCCAGGGCACGTCGCGCGCGGGGTTCTCCATCTCCTCGCCGGCTCCCGACATCAGCTCGAAGCCCAGGAAGTTGTAGAGAATGACCGGCAGGAAGGCGAGGCTGGCGCCCCAGCTGGGCCGCAGGGTCTCGAAGGTGAAGACGTTGGCCACCCCGTGGCGCAGGGCGTAGGCGACACCGCCAAAGCCGATGGCCAGCATGATCACCGTCTTGAACACCGCGCCGATGTTGGGCACCCACTTGCCCACGTCCAGGGCCACGATGTTGATCCCGACGGTCAGCCAGGTCAGGCCCAGGGTGATCAGGATCTTGGTCGCCAGGGACATGTCGGGGGCGACCAGTTCGGCCAGGACTCCGGCGAACAGGATGTAGACCGACGGCATCCAGAAGGCGACGTTGACCCACCAGAGCCAAGCCGTCCGCCCCGCCCAGCGCGGCCCGAAGGCGCGGCGCACCCAGGCGTAGATGCCGCCTTCCTGCGGATAGGTGCTGCCCAGCTCGGCCGTGATCAGGCCGTAGGGAATGAAGAACAGCACCAGGGTCAGCAGCCACCAGAAGATGGACTGCACGCCGATCGCGGCGGAGGCCGCCAGCTGGTCGACGATCAGGATCGCGCAGACCGTGAACAGGGTCATGTCCAGGCCGTGCAGGACCTTTCGGAACCTCGGCGCGCGAGCGGTGGGGGGAGACTCTACGGCGACCATCTGGCGCTCCTTTTGGTCAGCGGCTGAGGAAGTCCTCGACCCGTCCGCGATGATAGGCGGTCAGTTCCGGCGAGGCGGTCTTCAGGCGGGGATGGACGAAGTGGACCAGCAGCGCCTTCTCCGTGTGGAGACGGTTTTCCGACTGGTCGTAGATGATCGAGCGGGGGCCATCCATGACCGCGTCGGTGACCTCGACCCCGCGCGAGGCGGGCAGGCAGTGCATGAAGCGGGCGTGGGCGGGGGCCTTGGCCAGCAGGGCCTCGGTGATCTGGTAGGTGGGCATGAAGGCCTGGCGGCGCTCGGGAATCTCGGCCTCCTGGCCGATCCACCACCAAAGGTCGGTATAGATGAAGTCGGCGTCGCGGACGGCCGCCTCGACGTCGTCGGTGATGGTCAGGGACCCGCCCGAGGCGGCGGCGTTGGCGCGGGCGATGGCCTGCCACGCCTCGGGCGCCTGGTAGCGCGCGGGGGCGGCGTGGGTGAAGCGCATGCCCATCTGGGTGCAGATCATCATCAGCGACGAGCAGACGTTGGTGGCGTCGCCGATGAAGGTCACGTTCAGCTCGCCGATCGGCTTACCGGCCTCCCGATGCTCGAGCATGGTGAAGACGTCGCAGACCACCTGGGTCGGGTGGTTGTAGTCGGTCAGGCCGTTGATCACCGGCACGGTGGCGTTGGCCGCCAGGTCCAGCACGGTCTTGTGCTTCAGCGTACGGGCCTCGATCACGTCGACCATGCGGCTGATCACCTGGGCGGTGTCGCGGATGTTCTCCCGCTGGCCCAGATGGATCTCGCCGGGCTTCAGGTACAGGGCGTGGCCGCCCAGCTTGGTCATGGCGACCTCGAACGACACGCGCGTGCGAGTCGACGGCTCCTCGAAGATCATGCCCAGCGACGCGCCGGCCAGCAGCTTCGGGCAGGCGCCGTCCTTGTCGGCCGCTTTCAGCAGGGCGATCAGGTCGAGGATGCGCAGCAGCTCCTCGCGCGCGAAATCCTGAGTGTCGATGAAGTGCCGAAGGGGAGCCATGACGCCTGTCCGCCGCTGAGAACGACCCATTGGGCGCTCGCGCGGCGCGGCACGCGTTGATCCGGATCAACCGGCGAGCGTGGTGGGCGCGGCGTCTAGCGGCGCTTCAGCTTTCGCAGGGCGTTTTGCATCGCCACGGCCTGGGCGGCCGGAGGCTTGCCGTCGTCGGCCGCTTCCTTCCGCGCGGCGGCCGCCAGGATAGGGGCGGTGGCGGCGTCCAGACGATCGAAGGCCTCGTGAATGAAGCCGGGCAGGTTGGCGGGCTTGGGCTGCGGCGGGTCCAGCGCCAGGACCTTGCGGGCCATGCCGGCGATATGGCCGGCCAGCCGCGACTGGTCGCGGGCCTTGGCGATGACGGCGGGGTCGTCGGTCCCCTCGGCCATGGCCCAGGCCGCGTCGATCGCGTCCATCAGCTTCTGTTGCAGGGCGTCGCACCAGCGACGGGCGGCGGTGGGGGAAGGGGCGGTGCTCATGGGTCTAAAGCATGAGGCCGTCGCGAGCACCGTGCGTAAGAAACCGGCGTTTTTGTGTAAGTGGCTGCGAGGGAAGGGAAACGGTGGTTTCTGGGCGGGGAAAGGTACGGGAGTTCACAAACACCCGACCTCCCCGGCATTGGCTTCGCCGCACTGACGTGTCGCCGGGGAAGTCGGGATTGTTGTGATGCGCCCTGTGGATAACTTTTCCCGTTAAGCCCCGAACCCCGCCGCCACGATCGCCCGCGCCACGTTGGCGTGGACGGTGTTGCGAGCGTCCTCGTCGCCGCCGCGATCATGGAAGACGGCGATAATCACGGGCCTCCGTCCCGGCGGCCAGGCGATGGCGACGTCGTTGGTGATGTCCTTGCCGTTGTTGCCGGTCTTGTCGCCCACGCGCCAGCTGACCGGCAGGCCCGCCCGCAGGCGCCGGAAGCCGGTCTTGTTGGCGACCAGCCAGTCGGCCAGTTGCTGGCGCGAGGCGGGCGAGAGCGCGTCCTCCAGCAGCAGGGTCTTCCAGGTCGCCGCCATGGCGGCCGGCGTCGTGGTGTCGCGCGGGTCGTCGGGCGCGCCGCCGTTCAGCGTTGGTTCGGTGCGGTCGCTGCGGGTGGTCTGGTCGCCGATGGCGCGCAGGAAGCGCGTCAAGGCCGCCGGCCCGCCGCTCGGACCGCCCAGGGCCTCGAACAATAGATTGGCCGCGGCGTTGTCGCTGAGGGTGATCGTCGCCTCGCACAGCTGGCCGATCGTCAGGCCGTTCTCGACGTGCTTTTCGACGATCGGCGAATTGCCCATCAGGACCTCCGGGCCGTAGGTCACCCGGCGGTCCAGGCGCTCGCGGCCCTGGTCGATCCGGCGCAGGATGGCGGCGCTAAGCGGCGCCTTCACCGTGCTGCACATCCGGAAGCGCTCGTCCCCGCGCCAGGCGAAACGGCGGCCGTCTTGGGTGTCCAGCACCGCCACGCCGATCCGGCCGCCGCTAGCGCGCTCCAATTCGTTAATACGTGAGCTAAGGGCTTTCTGGTCGATGGGCGCCGCGCCGGCGACGGCGGGCAGCAGGACGGGCGCGGCCGCCAGGGCCGTGATCAGGGTTCTACGATGCAGCATGCGGGGTTCTCCTCGGCCCCGAAACTGCCCAGGCCTGGCTTTCCGCGCAAACGACGATAGCTTGGCGCAGCCATTAGCTGGATTAGGGTCTGACCCGTGAGCCGCGCTCAACTGCCCCTCAACGCCCTGCGCGCCTTCGAGGCCTCGGCCCGGCATCTGTCCTTCACCAAGGCGGCGATCGAGCTGTGCGTGACCCAGGCGGCGATCAGCCACCAGGTGAAGGGGCTGGAGGCGCGGCTCGGCGCGGCCCTGTTCCGCCGCCTGCCGCGCGGCCTGGCCCTGACCGACGAGGGTCTGGCGCTCCTGCCGTCGGTGCGTGACTCGTTCGACCGGCTGGATGGCGCCCTGGCGCGCTTTGAGGGCGGGCGGGTCACGGAAGTGCTCAGCGTCGGCGTGGTCGGCACCTTCGCGGTCGGTTGGCTGCTGCCGCGCCTGCCCGCCTTCCGCGAGGCTCATCCGTTCGTGGACCTTAGGCTCTTCACCAACAACAACCGCGCCGACCTGGCGGGGGAGGGGCTGGACTGCGCCATCCGTTTCGGCGACGGGGCCTGGCACGGCACGGAGGCCGCGCCGCTGTTCGCCGCGCCGATGAGTCCGCTCTGCGCCCCGGCGGTGGCCGAACGCCTCGCCGAGCCCCGCGACCTGTTCGGCGAGACCCTGCTGCGCAGCTACCGCGCCGCCGACTGGCCCGACTGGTTCGCCGCCGCCGGCCTGTCGCCGCCGCCGATCCGGGGGCCGGTGTTCGACAGCTCCTGGGTGATGGTCGAAGCGGCGATCCAGGGTCTTGGCGTCGCGCTGGCGCCGCCCAATATGTTTAGCCGGGACCTGGCCCAAGGACGCGTGGTCCGGCCCTTCGACATCGAGGTCGGGGCGGGGCGCTACTGGCTGACTTGGCTGAAGTCGAAGGCGCCGAGTCCGGCCTTGAGAGCCTTCCTGGCGTGGCTTTCCATGTCGGAAACGGAATAATTTTCGACGGAACCAAAGCCCGTCATCGGGGTTCGCGCGCGGCTATAATGTGCTTGTAATTCAATGCTCAAGCTTGGCTCGGAAGCGCCGGAATCGCGCCCATCTTTAGCCAAGTTCGGCTGTGCGTTTTGAGCATGCGAGCGTTGCAGGACGCCGCGTCACTACGGACCAGAGACAAATGATAGCAAGCTCCAAGACCATGATGGTCGCCGCCGCCCTGGTGATGGGCGGCCTTACGGTCAGCGGCTGCGCGACCAAGAAGTACGTCAACACCCAGGTCGGGGCGGTCAGCGAGCGGGTCAGCGCTCACGACACCCAGATCGGCGAACTGGACCAGACCGCCAAGGAAGCGCTCGACCGCGCGACCAAGGCCGGCAAGCTGGCCGAGGGCAAGTTCCAGTACGCCCTGGTGCTCAGCGACGACTCGGTGAAGTTCCCGGTCAACGCCGCCAACCTCTCGCCGGAAGCCGAGCAGCGCCTGGGCGAATTCGCCGAGAAGCTGAAGGCCGACAACAAGAACGTCTACCTCGAGATCCAGGGTCACACCGACAACTCCGGCTCGAAGGAATACAATGACGAGCTCGGCGAGAAGCGCGCGGAGACGGTGCGCAAGTTCCTCAGCCAGCACGGCGTCGCCCTGAACCGGATGGCGACGATCTCCTACGGCCAGGATGCTCCGGTCGCTCCGAACGAGACGCGCGAGGGCCGGGCCCAGAACCGCCGCGTCGTCGTGATGGTCCTCAGCTAGTTCCCCCCGCGTTCCGGACGAGCGCTTTGGTCGGCATCAAGCCGAAGCGCCCGTCCTGGGCGGACTCGCCGGCGCGGGAGTGAGCGCCGCGCCGGCGAGGATTCCGTTCTGGGACGGAATGGCCTTGGAAGCGGAGATCAATTCTCGCCTTCCTGGGCCTTGTGCCCAGGACCCATCGTTCCGCCGCCGCCGATTTTGATCAGTGACTGGGGCCTCTCAGCCTTGGCTATCCTGAACGGCCGAGCCCTCCGCCGACATGGGTCCTGGGCACAAGGCCCAGGAAGGCAAGGATCTTGGCTTCGAGGTCGTGTTTAGATGTCGATCCGTCCTTAGGCCGTCTTGAACCGCGCCGCCGGCTGGTTGCGTGACAGGTTCGGGTAGAGCTTGGCCTTGGCGGCCAGCGCGGCGTCCCAGTCGCCCGCGTCGGGCAGCGAGGGGATGGTGATCAGCTCGCCCTGGTCAAAGCCCGCGAGCGCCGCATCGACCATGTCGTCGACGTCCATCAGGATGTTCGGATCGATCGCGTTGATGTCCGTGCCCGAACGCTCCCAGATCTCGGTTCGGGTGGCCCCCGGCAGCACCGCCTGGATGCGGATCGCCGAGTTCGCCAGCTGGGCCCGCAGGCCCTGGGTCAGATAGATGACATAGGCCTTGGTCGCCCCATAGACCGGCATGCCCATCTCCGGCGCCAGCCCCACCACCGAGGCGAGGTTGATGATGGTCCCGGCGCCGCGCGGCGCGAAGTTCCGAGCCGCCGCCGCGGCCAGGCGCGTCACGGCCGTCACGTTCAACTGGATCATCTTCTCGAACGCTTCGGGATCTGACCCCACGAAGTCGCCCGCGCCCGCGACGCCGGCGTTGTTGATCAGGGTGGCGATGCCCGGATCCGAGGCCAGGCGCTCTTCCAGCTTCACAAGATCGGCCTTGTTGGTCAGGTCGGCCTTGATCACCTCGACCTTCACGCCGGTCTCGGCGCGCAGGCGTTCGGCCAGGGCGTTGAGGCGCGCCTCGTCGCGGGCGACCAGGATCAGGTCTTGGCCGCGCTTGGCCAGGCGGTCGGCATAGGTCGCGCCGATGCCGGTGGAAGCGCCGGTGATCAGGGCCGCGCCTTGGATGTTGCTGTCGCTCATCGTTCTCTAAGTCCCTCGCCGAGGCCCCATCGGTCCGGCTCGTGACTCTAGCTATGAGGTAACTTGCATTTCGCAAGTAAGTGACCAGATATTTCGTCATGAGCAAATCTGAACGCGCGCCCACCCAATGTCCGGTCGCTCGCACCGTTGAGCGGGTGGGGGACGGCTGGACCTTCCTGATCCTGCGCGACGCCAACCAGGGGCTGACCCGCTTCGACCAGTTCGAGAAGAGCCTAGGCGTCGCGCCGAATATCCTGACCAAGCGCCTGGCGGCCCTGGTCGAGAACGGCCTGCTGGAAAAGCGCGCCTACAGCACCCGCCCGCCGCGTTACGAGTATGTGCTGACGGACCTGGGGCGCGACTTCGGCGGCGTGCTGACGGCGATGCTGGCCTTCGGCAACCGCCACTTCGCGGTCGAGGGGATCGCTGGCCAGCTCGTGGACCGCGAAACCGGTAAGCCGGCCGAGCCGATCCTGGTCGATCGGGTCAGCGGCAAGCCGATCACGCCCGAGCACTTCACCTACGCCGCCGGGCCGGCGGCGGGACCCGAGGTGCTGGAGCGGGTGGCGTTCATGGCGGCGCGGTAGTTTCTCAATCCGACCTCCCCGGCATTCGCCGGGGAGGTCGGGGTTTTGGGTTGTTTCTGGAGAGCAGGATCGGCAACGTTCGCGCTCTTGCTCCGGAGTCGCCATGCGCCTTTCCCTCGTCCTCGCCGCCAGCCTGATGGCGGCCGGCGTCGCCCACGCCGAAACGCCCGCGCCGTCCACCGATCAGCCGCTGCTGCGGACCGTCGCCGCTGACGTCGACGCCAAGGCGCTGGAGAGCACGATCCGCTCGCTGGTCGGCTTCGGCACGCGCCACACGCTGTCGGACACCAAGTCGGAGACGCGCGGCATCGGGGCGGCCCGCCGCTGGGCCAAGGCGCGGTTCGAGGCGATCTCCAAGGACTGCGGCGGCTGCCTGACCGTCGAGACGCCCTCGCAGGTCTTCACCGGCCGCCGCGTGCCCAACCCGACCGAGGTGATGGACGTCCTGGCGATCCAGAAGGGGACCTCGGATCCGGACCGCGTGATCATCATCGCCGGCCATATCGACAGCCGCGTCACCGACGTCATGAACTTCACCAGCGACGCGCCGGGCGCCAATGACGACGGCTCGGGCGTGGCGGCGGTGATCGAGGCGGCGCGGGTACTTTCGAAGCACAAGTTCCCCGCCACCCTGGTGTTCGCCGTCCTCTCGGGCGAGGAGCAGGGCCTCCTGGGCGGCAAGGTTCTCGCCGACTATGCCAAGGCCCAGGGCTGGAAGGTCGAAGCCGACCTCAACAACGACATCGTCGGCAACAGCCACGGCCAGAGCGGGGTGATGGACAACACCCACGTCCGAGTGTTCTCGGAAGGCACGAAGGCCGTCGAGACGCCGGAACAGGCCAATGGCCGTCGCTACAACGGCGGCGAGGTCGACAGCCCTTCGCGCAACCTGGCCCGCTACCTGGACGGCCTGGCCGACCGGTGCCTGACCAACTTCGACGTGGTGATGGTCTATCGCACCGACCGCTACGGCCGGGGCGGCGACCAGGTGCCGCTGCTGGAGGCGGGCTATCCCGCCGTGCGGGTGACCGAGGCCGTCGAGAACTACGACCGGCAGCACCAGGACCTGCGCACCGAGAAGGGCAAGGTCTATGGCGATACGATCGAGGGGGTGGACTTCGCCTATCTGGCCCAGGTGACGCGGCTGAACGTGGTGGCGATGGCCAGCCTCGCCTCGGCCCCGCCGCCGCCGTCGGGCGTCAAGATCGAGGGCGCGGTCAGCCCCGACACCAAGGTCTCCTGGGCCCCGACGCCCGGCGCGGCCGGCCACCGCGTCTGGTGGCGCGTGACCACCGATCCGACCTGGCGCCTGAACCGCTGGGTTCCGGGTCCGGTCGCGACGACGACCCTGAAGGACGTGGTGATCGACGACTTCTTCTTCGGCGTCTCGTCGGTCAGCCCCGACGGCTGGGAAAGCCCGATCGTGTTCCCCGGACCGGCGGGCAGCTTCGAGAGCGTGGTTCCGGCGGCCGCCGTTCCTAAGCAGTAAACACCGCTCATCCCCGCGAAAGCGGGGACCCATACGGTGTTCGGGCTGGCAAAGATCGTAATCGCTTTTCCAAGTCAGCTTGGGTCCCCGCTTTCGCGGGGATGAGCGGATTTGGGCCTAAGCCACCAGGTCCGGATCGTTCCGCTTCAGCCAGGCCGCCGCGTAGGAGCACAGCGGGGTGATCCGCATGCCCTCGGCGCGAGCGGTCTCGGCGACCTTCGTCATCAGCCGTCCGGCCGCGCCCGTGCCGCGCAGGGCGGGATCGGCCTCGACATGCGGGATCACTAGCCGATGGCCCGCGCGCTGATAGTCGGCCACGGCCAATAGGCCGTCGACCTCCAGCTCGTAGCGGGAAAGTTCGGGGTTGTGGCGGAAGGTGTCGGTCATGAGGCTTCCAACGCTTGATCCTCCCCCGCGTTGCGGGGGAGGTGGCCCAGAGGGCCGGAGGGGGCGAGCGCGGTCAACGTCCAGCTAGCCCCCCTCAGTCGCTCCGCGACAGCTCCCCCACATCGCGGGGGAGCATCTTCACCAGTCTTCAAACCAGCTCCACCGCCATCGCCGTGGCCTCGCCGCCGCCGATGCAGAGGCTGGCCAGGCCCTTCTTGCCGCCGCGGGCCTGCAGGGCCGCGATCAGGGTGCAGAGGATGCGCGCGCCCGAGGCGCCGATCGGGTGGCCCAGCGCGCAGGCGCCGCCGTTGACGTTCAGCTTGTCCTCGGGAATGCCCAGCTCCTGCTGGGCGATCATCGCCACTACGGCGAAGGCCTCGTTGACCTCGAACAGGTCGACGTCCTCGACGCTCCAGCCGGCCTTCTTCAGCGCCTTCTTCATCGCCGGGACTGGGGCGGTGGTGAAGAGGCCCGGCTCGTGGGCGTGGGCGGCGTGGCCGGCGACGCGGGCGACGATCGGCAGGCCGAGCGCCTTGGCGACGCTCTCGCGAGTCATGACCAGGGCCGCGGCGCCGTCGCTGATCGAGCTGGAGTTGGCCGCGGTGATGCCGCCGTCGCGGGCGAAGGCCGGACGCAGGGTCGGGATCTTGGCCGGGTCGGCCTTCAAGGGTTGTTCGTCGGTGTCGACCACCTCGGTCCCCTTGCGGGTCTGGACGGTGACCGGCGTGATCTCGCCCTTGAAGGCGCCGGTCTCGATGGCGGTCTTGGCCTTGGCCAGGCCCTTGGTCGCGTAGGCGTCCATCGCCTCGCGGGTGAACTGGTACTGGGCGGCGGTGTCCTCGGCGAAGGCGCCCATCAGCTTGCCGGGGGTGTAGGCGTCTTCCAGGCCGTCCAGGTACATGGAGTCCCAGATCTGGTCGTGGCCGATGCGGGCGCCGCCGCGGTGCTTGGCCATCAGGTAGGGCGCGCCGGTCATGCTCTCCATGCCGCCGGCGACCACCAGGTCGACCGAGCCGGCCGCCAGAGCGTCGTGGGCCATGATCGCGGCCTGCATGCCGCTGCCGCACATCTTGTTGACCGTGGTCGCCTCGACCGAAAGGGGCAGGCCCGCGCCCAGCGCCGCCTGGCGGGCCGGCGCCTGGCCCAGGCCAGCGGGCAGCACGCAGCCCATGATGATCTGCTCGACCTTGTCGCCGGCCACCCCGGCGCGCTCGATCGCGGCCTTCACCGCCGTCGCGCCCAGCTCGGTGGCCTTCACCCCGCCCAGCGCGCCCTGGAAGCCGCCCATCGGCGTGCGAGCGTAGGAAACGATGACGACGGGATCGACGGCGGACATGATTTTCTCCCTGGAAGGCTTTTGAGGTGGGATAGGCCCTCATCAGCGCATGCCGCGCAAGGGGCTTGCGAGATCGTGACGGGAAAGGGGCGAGCGGCCGTTGGTGGACGCCAGAGGCCGCTCGCCAGTTCGCAATAACCGAGAGAGTCAATTGCGAATAAAAACCTACATTGGTTCATCTTCAAACGCAACGCTCTTGCTTTCCCTCGCGGAACGCCGCACCCTCAGGCCATGGGTCGAACCGCTGACTACACCAACGAACGCTGCTCGGTCGCCGCCACCCTGGAGGTCGTCGGCGATCCATGGACCTTGCTGATCCTCCGTGACGCTTTCGCCGGGGTGAAGCGCTTCGAACAATGGCAGGAGCGGCTGGGCGTCGCCCGTAACGTCCTGGCCGCGCGGCTCAAGAGCCTAGTGGGCCATGGCGTCATGGAGACCCGCCGCTACTCAGAGCGCCCGCCGCGCCACGAATACTGGCTGACCGAGAAGGGCCTGGCCCTGTCGCCTGTTCTGCTGACCATGGCCGAGTGGGGCGACCGCCACGTCTATGGTCGCGACAACTCGCCGGTCCTGTTCACGCACAAGAAATGCGGCTGCGCCTTCCATCCGGTCCTGGCCTGCGAGGCCTGCGGCGAGGTGGTGGGGCGTCGCGACCTGGAGCGCACATCGCGTCAGGCCGATAGCCTGACCGTCGGCGAGGCCCTGGAAGCGGCCAACATGGCGGCGGAGTGAGCTACCGCTTTCACGTCCACCGGACAAAGCCCGCCTACCGACTGGTGATCGCCGAGGGCGCGGGCTTTCCCGCCGGGGCGCGTGAAGAAGACTGGCGTCACACCTTCACGCGGGAGCGCGAGGATACGGCCACGGACGTCGCCCGGCTGGTGGACGAGGCCGGCTACTGCCTCTTCAAGATCGGCCTGACCCTCGACGAGATGGAAGACTAGTCCGCGACGCCGCCGCGCAATGGGTCCTCGCCGGTCAATTCCTTGATGTGCTGGCGCTGGCGGCGGACGCCGTCGGCCGTGACCTTGGCGGGCTTGGGCGCTTCCGGCGGCTTCGGCGCGGCGGCCTTTTCCGGCTTGCTCATTTGGCGCCTCGCACCACCCACTGGGCCGCGCCGACGGTCAGGGCGTCCTCGACGAGGCCGGTCGGCGTCTGGCCCCAGCGACGCAGCGCCCTCATCCGGACGTCGAAGGTGACGTACGCGGCCGCGACCGCCGCGCCGGCGCCCAGGGCCGCGCCGAGCAGCAACTGCTTCCGCGGGGCCAGGGCCGCTCCAGACAGGCCGCCGGCCAGCAGGCGGGCGGCGATGCCGGCGGGGACGATGCGGTCCGGGGCCGACTTCAGCTTGTCGCCCCACAGCTCACCGGCCGCCAGGGCCTTGGAGCCGGCCGAGAATAGGGGATGGGCCAACAGGCGCACCGCCGGATTGGCTTCGCTCAGGCCGCCGCCGCGAGCCGCTTCGCTGACCGTCGCCAGCGGCGTCAGGGCGCGGGAGCCGGCCGAAAGGCCGATGAGCAGGGATCGAAGCATGCGGGTCCTCCAGGGGGTGTCGTTTGCACAACCCCGGAGGCCGTCTTTCGATCCTCGATCAGGCCGTCGTCAGGTCCATGGCTCGCACGGCGCGGGCGATGAAGCCGCCGCCCAGCACGCGTTCCGGATCGGCCGGGTCATAGAGCACGCAGGCCTGGCCCGGCGCGACGCCTTCTTCCGTCCCGTCGAAGGCCACCGCGACCTCTCCGTCCACCAGCGTCAGCCGGCCGGGGACCGGCTCGCGGGTCGAGCGGACGCGGGCCAGCACCGGCTGTCCGTCGTGGGCGGCGGCGTCGAGATCGTCCTGCCCGCCCAGCCAATTCGTTTCCTTCAGCGTCAGGGCGGCCGTCAGCAGCGCCTCGCGCGGGCCGACGATCACCTGACGCTTGTCGGCGTCGATGCGGACCACGAACAGCGGATCGCCGACGGCGACGTTCAGGCCCCGGCGCTGGCCGATGGTGTAGCGGGTCACGCCCTCGTGGCGGCCCAGCACGCGGCCGTCCAGGTGGACAATGTCGCCGGCTTCCGCGCCTTGCGGACGGATGCGGTCGATGACGGTCGTGTACTTGCCCTCGGGCACGAAGCAGATGTCCTGGCTGTCGGGCTTGTCGGCGATCGAGAGACCCAGGCCCGCCGCGACGGCCCGCACGGTCGGCTTGTCCATGCCGCCCAAGGGGAAGCGCAGGAAATCGAGCTGCTCGCGCGTGGTGGCGAACAGGAAGTAGCTCTGGTCCTTGGCCGGGTCGGCGGCGCGGCGCAGCTGCGGGCGGTTGGCGCCGCCCGGCATACCGCGCTGAACGTAGTGACCGGTGGCCATGGCCTCGGCGCCCAGGTCGCGAGCCACGTCCAGCAGGTCGCGGAACTTGACCGTCTGGTTGCAGCGGACGCAGGGGATCGGCGTCTCGCCGCGCAGATAGGCGTCGGCGAAGTCCTCGATGACCTGCTCGCGGAAGCGGCTCTCGTAGTCGAGCACATAGTGCGGGATGCCGATGCGCTCGGCCGCCATCCGGGCGTCCAGGATGTCCTGACCGGCGCAGCAGGCGCCCTTGCGCGAGATCGCCGCGCCGTGGTCGTAGAGCTGCAGGGTGACGCCCACGACGTCATAGCCGGCGCGGGCCAGCAGGGCGGCCGTGACCGTGGAGTCGACGCCGCCGGACATGGCCGCGACGATCCGGGTCCCTTCGGGCAGGCCGACGGCGGCGCGCGCCTGCTCCACGGCGCGGGCGATCAGGGCGTCGGCGTTTGCGGTATCGGTCTTGGTCAGAAACTCGGCGGTCATCGCCGCCATATAGCGGCGGAACGTCGGATTTGCGAGGTTTCGCCCTATTTCAGGATGTTCAGCAGCGACGACTGCTGCAGGCTGCTGAACACTTGGGCCGAGGCCTGGACGGCCAGCTTGGCCGACTCCAGCCGGGTCACCGCGTCCGCCATGTCGACGTCGACGATCTCGCCGACCATGCCGGTCAGGGTGTCGGCCTGGTTCTGCAAGTCGGTCTGGGCGGTTTCGAAGCGCTTCTGAGTGACGCCGTTCTTGCCCTGGACGTCGATGACGCCCGCATAGGCGGCGTCGAACGTCGGCAGAAGGCCCTTCAGGAAGGTCACCTGGGCGTCGTTCAGCTTGCCGGTGAACGGCCCGTTGGCGTCGACATAGGCCTGAACCTGCTTGAACGCGTCGAAGACCGGCACGCCGAAGGCGTCGCCGAGCACGCCGGTCTTGGCGTTGGTCTGTTCGTCGACACGGTTGGTGGCGATGTACTGGTCGTTGTTGAACAGCGACGCCGTCGTGGGCGCCAGGGTCAGGTCGCTCATGCTGGTGGCCGAGGTGGTCTGGGTGTCGGTCTTGGCGCCAGAGAACACGTAAAGGCCGTTCGACTTGGTGTTCAGGCCCTGCACGACGTCGCCGAAGGCCGCCTGAAGCTGCTGCATCAGTGTCTGGGCGCTGCCCGAGGCCAAGGCGTTGGCGATGGCTTCGCGGCCGGCCTTGGTGGAGTCCGCGACCTTGCCAAGACCGGTGTCCTGCATCTGCAACCGGTTGGTCACCAGCTTCGATTGGTCGATCAGGCCGTCGAGGCGCGCCTGGGTGCTGCGCATGGCGGTCAGCATCTCGGCGTTCTTGGCGTAGCCTTTCAGGTCGGTCGCGACCTTCTGGCTGGAGACCTGCGCGCCGACGTCGCTCTGGCGGATCTGGGCCCGCATCAGGTTGGACGTCATGACGTTGTAGTTCTGGACGGTGGAGACCCGGGTCATGGCTTACCTCACAAGTCCGGTCAGAATGTCGTACATGTCCTTGGTCGCCTGGATCAGGCGGGCCGAGGCGTTGAACGCCTGCTGGTAGGTGGTCAGGTTGATCAGTTCCTCGTCGAGGTTCACGCCCTCTTCGGACTGACGTTGGCTATCGACTTCGGCGGCGACCGCTTCGGCGGCGTCCTTGCGGCTTTCAGCGGTGTTGGCCTTGCGGGCGATGGCGCCGCTGAAGTCGGCCGCATAGCGCGAGACGCTCATGGTCGCGGGGGTGGCGTCGCCGGCCGCCGAGAAGTTGGTGACGGTGTCACCCGACTTCGCCAGGGCCAGGGCGCCCCGGCCGTCGCCGATCGCCAGGGCGGCGGCGCCGCCGACGGCCTGGGTCAGGTCCAGCTTGGCGAAGGGCAGCAGCGTTGGGTTCTGGTCCATCGCCGTGCTGACGAAGAACTTCTCGCCTCGGGTGCTGCGCTCGGCCGGGCCCACGCCGAACAGTTGGCTGACCGAAGGGCCGCCGACGCCCCGCTCGGTGGTGTCGCCCACAATGGACATGGTCACCGGGGTGGTGGTGTTCGAGGTGAAGGTCATCTGACCCTTGGCGTTCAGCGTGAACTGGCCATAGAGCCCCACGCCCGAGGCGCGCGAGTTCAGCGCGTCGAGCAAGTTCTGCATCGTGCCGCCGACCGGGGCGTCGACGATGACGTCGCGGATCCGACCGCCTTCGACGTCCGTCAGACGGATGGTCATGGTGCCGGACGTGAAGCCGTGCGGGTCCGCCGCGGTCAGGCCCGTCTCATAGGGCGAGTAGCCGTTGGTGCGGATGATGTCGTTCAGGCCGAAATAGTGGCTGAAGCCCTTGCCGGCCTTGTCCGACGGCGTGGTCGCGTCGTCCGCGACCGCGACGCCCAGGCCGCCGATCCCGGAGAGGTTAAGGGCCCCGCCCGAGAATCCGACAGCGCCCATGCCGCCCATCGCGGTGTTCAGCTGGGCCATGAAATTGGCGGGGGTGAAGGCCGGACCGGCCGCGCCGTTGATGCTCATGGTTCCGGCGTCGAAGTCGATGTCGACCCGGCGCTGGATCACGCCGCTGCTGTCGGTCAGGGCGATCGTCGTCTTGCCGGTGAAGCCGGTGATCGCCGCCTGGGCGTCCAGGCCGGTGTCGCGGCCGTTCAGGGTGGTCGGCGCCGGCACCGCGGAGGCGGCGTTGGCCGCCCGGTTGATTTCCTCGGCCGCGCGCGAGGTGAATTCGCCCAGCTGGTCGGACAGATTGACCAGCTCGGTGTTGCGCACCTCCATCAGGCCCCTGATCTCGCCGCTGGAGATATTGAGAGGGGTCGGCATCACCGAACCATTGGCCAGCTGAACCGTCAGGTAGCCGGTGGCCGTGGGCGAGGTCTGGTAGGTCACCTTGGCCGCGCCGTCGCCCGCCAGCGGCAGGCCCTCGGTCGATCGGACGACCACGCCGCCCATGGTGCGCGGCGTGACCTGCACGTTCATCAGCTTGGACAGCTCGTCGACCAGGCCGCTCTGCACATTCTCCGCGCCTGTCGCGTCGGCGCCCGCGACCTTGGCGCGGGTGATATCGGTGTTGAGGCCGTCGATCTGGCTGAGCAGGTCATTGACGCGATCCACATCGCCGGAAATGCGCGTGTCGGCGTCCTTGCCAAGCTTGGAGATCGACGAGGTGATGCGGCTCGACTCGCTGAGGAATTCGTCCACGCGCGTAAGGGCCTGGGTCCGCAGCAGCGAGGAGGAGGGATCATCCTGCGCCTTGGAGAAGGCGGTGAAGATGTCGTCCAAGCGCGAGAAGAAGCTGGTGTCGCCCGTCGGGTCGCCGAACAGCTGCTGCACATTGTTCAGCGCCTGGGCGACCACGGTCGCGCGGTTGCTGTCCGAGGCGGCGTTCAGGCTGGCCGTGGTCAGGAAGCGATCCGTCGCGCGTTTGATGGCGTCGATGCTGACGCCCACGCCCATGCCGTTGGACAGCATGTTCGACTGGGAGATCGTCTTGCGGACGTAGCCCTTGGTGTTGACGTTGGCGATGTTGTCGGACGTGATGCGCAGGCCCGTCTGGGCCGCCATCATGCCGGACGTCGCCGTGCCCATGATCGAGTTCAGCGACATGCGAACGATCCTTTCAGCTCGGCAAACCGCGCAACGCACGACGCGTCCTTGCCCGGCGAAACTTGCCGGGGCGGGGTGGGGATCAGGATCCCGATATGTGCCAAGCCATTGAATTTCATGGCGAAGTGTTCCGTGGGTCGGATATTCGACGAGATGTCATGCGCAAGGAGGGCGCCAAGTCGGGGCGCGACCCGCCGACGCGGCAACTCCGGTCCTCAAGCCCCCGTCGAACTGGGCAAAAAGCGCCGCTCGGACGCGCTTTTGCGATCGTAAACGAGCTATTAACTCCAATAAAAACAGCATCTTGAGGGTATTTTTCGGAGTTGGCCCGACCATTGCTGGGGAGGAGCGGCAAAGGCGCGTTCGTTATGGACCGCCGCCCAACCGAGCTTCGACTGCGAATGACCGCGATCGCCGCACCCACCGCCGCTCTTCCCGCCGCGCCGACCCCGGCCGCCGGCGCGAAATCGGCCAATGACGGCTTCGACGCCCTGATGGCCATCGCTGGCCGCAAGGACGACACGCCCGCTCCCCGCGCTCCGGCTCGCGCGGAGTCCAAGAGCGACGCCCGCGACGACGACGCCCGTTCGTCCAAGCCGGCGGACCGTCCCGTCAAGGCCGACTCCAAGGCCGCTGACCGCGCCGCCGACCGCGCTGATGATCGGGCCGACGCCGTTCAGGACGCCCGCGCCGACAAGGCCGACAAGGCGGATCAAGCCGCCGACAAGGTCGCCGCCCTCGCCGTGGTGACCCGCAAACGGTTCTGGGCTCTGTCCGACCTGTTGCAGGCGGACATTGACAAGCTCGGGAAGGAACGGGACGAGCTCGAAGCTCTCTACACCGCCGTCCCGCTGCTCACCCGGAACCTCACCACCAAGGCCGGGGAAGCCCTGTCGAGCGCGCTCAAGACCTTGGAGTCTTGATCCGACTGAGCGCCTCGTCCAGCACCCTCGTCAACACCTTCGTCAGGTCCGCCGCCGCCCGGTCCACCAGACCATGGATCTGGATGTGGACCGAAACCTCGTTGGCCTTCGGGGCGGGAGACCCCAACAGGGTCGCGGCCTTCCGGTCGATCCGACGGGCGTACTCCTTGGCTGCCACCTTCCGGTCTCGCACCATGGCTCCGTTGGCCATCATCCATTCGAGACGCGCGGTGGACATCTTCCGAAATTTGTCAGGGGTCATGCCCACTGTACTCAGGGGCGCTTGGTGGTGTCCACGTCCCCGTTGACCTTGATGGCCTCCGCGGCGATGAACTGGAAGCCCTTGGGCTCACACCATGACTCGAACAGCGGGACGTTCATGGGGTTGAGCCACACGATGAAGTGCAGGTCTCCACCG
>NZ_CALCDX010000030.1 GCF_937900395.1 uncultured Caulobacter sp. | reverse complement strand
CTGGCCGACCCCCAGCGCCGCCACCTGCTGACGCGCTGTGCCCGCCAGGCCTGGAAGGCGCGCATGCGGCAGCCCCAGCCGTGGATGGCCATGGGGTCGAGGGCGAGGGCGATGTCGAGGCGGCGCTCGGCGTCGAGGCGCTGCCGATCGTCACCGACGTGAGCCGCGCCGAGTCGGTCCAGGCGCTCGCCGAGCCGCCGTGCATGGTGCTCGTCGACGGCAATCGGGCGCCGCCGCAACTCGGCTGTCCGGCAGAGACCATCGTCGACGGCGACGCGCATTCCTATTCCATCGCGGCGGCGTCGATCCTGGCCAAGGTGACCCGCGACCGGCAGATGGCGGTGCTGGCGGCGGTCAACCCCGGCCCGGGCGGTCCCGTCAAGGCCGCCGTCGCGCTGGCCGGCATCGCAGGAGCCTCCACCCCGGGCTTCGCCAACCTCGACCGCGACGAACTGCACGCACAGCTCCTCGACGCCGGCCGCCGGGTCCTCGGACTGCGCGCACCCCGCCGAGTTTCAGCCCCCACAGATGGTTCAGCCCCCACAGATATAGAGGAGAGTCATGACTGACCAGAGCAGGGCACAGAAGGTCGCACTGGTGACCGGCGGCGGCTCGGGCATCGGCGCCGGCCTCGTCGCCGGCTTCGTGCGCCAGGGCGCCGAGGTGATCTTCCTCGACATCGTCGACGCGGACTCGCAAGCCCTGGTCGCCGAGTTGTCGAAGGACGCGGCCATCGCGCCGGTCTACAAGCGCTGCGACCTGATGGACATCGACGCGCTGAAGGCGACCTTCGCCGAGATCGGCGACGTCGACGTGCTGGTCAACAACGCCGGCAACGACGACCGGCACAGCCTGGCCGACCTGACGCCCGCCTACTGGGACAACCGCATCGGCGTGAACCTGCGCCACATGGTGTTCGCGGCCCAGGCCGTGGCCGGCGGCATGAAGAAGCGCGGCGGCGGCGCCATCATCAACTTCGGCTCGATCAGCTGGCACCTGGGCCTGGAGGACCTTGTCCTCTACGAAACCGCCAAGGCCGGCATCGAGGGCATGACCCGCGCCCTGGCCCGCGAGCTGGGCCCCGACGACATCCGCGTCACCTGCGTGGTGCCGGGCAACGTCAAGACCAAGCGCCAGGAGAAGTGGTACACGCCGGAAGGCGAGGCCCAGATCGTGGCCGCCCAGTGCCTGAAGGGCCGCATCCTGCCGGATCACGTCGCCTCGCTGGTGCTGTTCCTGGCCTCGGACGACGCCTCGCTCTGCACCGGTCACGAGTACTGGATCGACGCCGGCTGGCGCTAGGGCTTGCTCCCTTCCCCCTTGATGGGGGAAGGGTTGGGGATGGGGGTGATGTGGCGGTTCGGCCGCCGATGTCCTATTCACCCCCACCCTACCCTCCCCATCGAGGGGGAGGGATTTGAAGAGGCTGATATGACCGCTGAAGTCACCTGCGTCTGGGATCTGAAGGCCACGCTGGGCGAAGGCCCGATCTGGCACCGCGACACCCTGTGGTTCGTCGACATCAAGCAGCGCAAGATTCACAACTACAGCCCGGCGACGGGCGAGCATCTCAGCTTCGACGCCCCCGACCAGGTCACCTTCCTGGCGCCGATCGCCGACGCTGGCGGCTTTGTCGTCGGCCTGAAGACGGGCATTCACCGCTTCCACCCCGCGTTCGGCTTTCGCTCGCTGATCGAGGTCGAGGACGCCGCCCTCGACAACCGCCCCAACGACGCGACGGTCGACGCCAACGGCCGGCTGTGGTTCGGCACCATGCACGATGGCGAAGAGAACAAGAGCGGCTCGCTCTACCGCATGGACGCCGAGGGCGTGGCGCGGATGGACAAGGGCGTCTGCATCACCAACGGGCCCTGCGTCTCGCCGGACGGCAAGACCTTCTACCACACCGACACCCTGGAAAAGACCATCTGGGCCTATGACCTGGCCGAGGACGGCGCGCTGTCGAACAAGCGCGCCTTCGTCCACGTCAAGCTGGGCGACGATATCTATCCCGACGGCACGGTCGTCGATTCCGAGGGATGCCTGTGGATCGCTCTGTGGGGCGGCTTTGGCGTCATCCGCGTCTCGCCGGCCGGCGAGATCGTCGGCAAGATCGACCTTCCCGCCCCCAACGTCACCAAGGTCTGCTTCGGCGGGCCGGACCTGAAGACCCTGTTCTTCACCACCGCCCGCAAGGGCCTCAGCGACGAAACCCTGGCCCAGTATCCGCTGGCCGGCGGCCTGTTCGCCGTCGGGGTCAATGTCGCGGGCCAGCCCCAACACGAGGTTCGCCTTGCCTGAACGCACGCCCCGCCGGTTCCGGTCCCGCGATTGGTTCGATAACCCCGACCACATCGACATGACCGCGCTCTACCTGGAGCGCTTCATGAACTACGGGATCACGCCGGAGGAGCTGCGAAGCGGCAAGCCGATCATCGGCATCGCCCAGACCGGCAGCGACATCTCGCCCTGCAACCGCATCCACCTGGACCTGGTGACGCGGATTCGGGACGGGATCCGCGACGCCGGGGGCATCCCCATGGAGTTTCCGGTCCATCCGATCTTCGAGAACTGCCGTCGCCCGACGGCGGCGCTGGACCGGAACCTCTCCTATCTCGGTCTCGTCGAGACCCTGCACGGCTATCCGATCGACGCCGTGGTGCTGACCACCGGCTGCGACAAGACCACCCCGGCGGGCATCATGGCCGCCACCACGGTCAATATCCCGGCCATCGTGCTGTCGGGCGGTCCGATGCTGGACGGCTGGCACGAGGGCGAGCTGGTCGGCTCGGGCACGGTGATCTGGCGCTCGCGCCGCAAGCTGGCGGCCGGCGAGATCACCGAGGAAGAGTTCATCGACCGCGCCGCCAGCTCGGCGCCGTCGGCGGGCCACTGCAACACCATGGGCACGGCCTCGACCATGAACGCCGTGGCCGAGGCGCTGGGCCTGTCGCTGACCGGCTGCGCGGCGATTCCCGCCCCGTACCGCGAACGCGGCCAGATGGCCTACAAGACCGGCCAGCGGATCGTCGACCTGGCCTATGAGGACGTCAAACCGCTCGACATCCTCACCAAGAAGGCCTTCCAGAACGCCATCGCCCTGGTGGCGGCGGCGGGCGGCTCGACCAACGCCCAGCCGCATATCGTGGCCATGGCCCGTCACGCCGGCGTCGAGATCACCGCCGACGACTGGCGCGCGGCCTACGACATCCCACTGATCGTCAACATGCAGCCGGCCGGCAAGTATCTGGGCGAGCGCTTCCACCGGGCCGGCGGCGCGCCGGCGGTGCTTTGGGAGCTCCTGCAGCAAGGCCGCCTGCACGGCGACGTCCTGACCGTCACCGGCAAGACCATGGGCGAGAACCTGCAGGGCCGCGAGACGACCGACCGCGAGGTGATCTTCCCCTACCACCAGCCGCTGGCCGAAAAGGCCGGCTTCCTGGTGCTGAAGGGCAACCTGTTCGACTTCGCGATCATGAAGTCCAGCGTGATCGGCGAGGAGTTCCGCAAGCGCTACCTGTCGGAGCCCGGCAAGGAAGGCGTCTTCGAGGCTCGCGCCATCGTGTTCGACGGGTCAGACGACTACCACAAGCGGATCAACGATCCGGCCCTGGAGATCGACGAGCGCTGCATCCTGGTGATCCGCGGCGCCGGTCCGATCGGCTGGCCGGGCTCGGCCGAGGTCGTGAACATGCAGCCGCCGGATCACCTGCTGAAGAAGGGCATCATGAGCCTGCCGACCCTCGGCGACGGCCGCCAGTCGGGCACCGCCGACAGCCCCTCGATCCTGAACGCCTCGCCCGAGAGCGCGGTGGGCGGCGGGCTCTCGTGGCTGCGCACCGGCGATACGATCCGCATCGACATCAACACCGGTCGCTGCGACGCCCTGGTGGACGAGGCGACGATCGCCGAGCGCAAGAAGGAAGGCATTCCGGCCGTCCCGGCGACCATGACGCCCTGGCAGGAGATCTACCGCGCCCACACCGGCCAGCTCGAGACCGGCGGGGTGCTGGAGTTCGCGGTCAAGTACCAGGACCTGGCGTCCAAGCTGCCCCGGCACAACCACTGACGATAGAAGCCCTCGGAGCGATCCGGGGGCTTTCTTCTTGGCCTCTGGTCTTGGCGCGAACGGCTTGCCAGGATGCCGTCCGGAGGACGCCGCCTTGCAAGACTTCGAACCGCTCTTCGTCGCCGCCCAGCAGGCCAGGACCGCCGGCCATCCCGACCAGGCGCGCGACCTCTACGCCAAGGCCGCCGGCAAGGCGCGGGAGGTCGGCGCCGCCGTTCCCCTGGCCCACGCCCTGCGGCATGTCTCGGACCTGGATCGCGAGGCGGGAGAGGCCGAAGCGGCGCGGACCGCCGCCGACGAGGCAGTCGCCCTCTATCGCGCCAGCTCCGAGGCAACGGACCTCGACCTCGCCAACGCCCTGCGGCTCAGCGCCTTGGCGCGGGAAGCGCTGGGGCAAGCCGCGACCGACCTCTGGCGCGAAGCGGGCGCGCTCTATCTCGACGCCGACGTCGAGGCCGGCGTCGAGGAGGCCGAGCGGCGGCTGGGCGTCCGCGCCGCTGGCGAGGATAGCGCCGACGCCTAGTTCGGCCCGCCCGCGTTGAAGTCGAACTGCTCGGGCCGCGGCTTGCCTGCGCCGAAGGCATAGCTGAAGCCGAAGAACACCGAGCGGACATTGGCCGAGCGGCGCGTGCGGTCGCGCAGGGCGGGCGTGTCGACGACCGTGACCTCGCTGAAGTCGTCCAGCACGTCCTGGGCGGTCATGACGAACGACAGCTTGTCGTTGACCTTCCGGCGATAGCCCAGGTTCACCATCTTGAACGGCTCGCGATAGCCCTGCGGCGTCAAGCGCTTGCCCGAAGTGAAAGCGTTCAGCTGGAAGAAGTCCTTGGGCGTGGCCTGCCAGTTCAGGTTCGCGCGGCCCGACAGCGCCGTGCCCGAGCGCGTGCCGGAAAAGCCCAGATTGGCCGCGTCGATCTCGTTCCAGAACAGGTTGCCGCTGAGGTTATAGGTCAGCTTCGGCGACAGGCGTCCGTTGGCGACCAGCTCCAGCCCGCCCGCGCGGCTCTTGCCGAGGTTGGCCTTCGAGGTCAGGAAAACGCCGCCGCCCAAGTCGCTGACGACGTCCGTCACACTGTCGCGCGTGTCGCGGAAATAGGCCGTCGCCAGATAGTAGGCTTGGCCCTTCCTGTACTGCCAGCCCAGCTCGTAGGAGTCGGTGATCTGGGGCTTCAGGTTGGGGTTGCCCTGCCGATAGTTGAAGGGGTCCAGATAGACCCGATAGGGGTGCAGGTCCTGGGCGCCGGGACGCTGGACGCGGCGGCTATAATTGGCGCTGAGCGTCTGGTTCTGGCTCAGCGTGTAGCCGGTGTGCAGGGTCGGGTAGACGCGGAAATAATCGTTCTGAGCCGTGGCGCCGTGCGTCACGTCGTTGACGTCGATCTGCACCTGCTCAGCGCGCAAACCGCCCTGGACCGTGAAGTCGCCGAACGGCCGCTCGTAGGTGACATAGGCCGCGTAGGCGTCCTGGTCGTAGTCGTAGACGTTGGTGCGGTTCGGATCGACGATCAGCCCGCCCGCCGTCGGGCCCGAGGCGCCGCGGTTCTTGTAGGCGTTGCTGGCCAGCTCGAAGTCGAGGCCGGTCTTCAGCTTGACGTCCTTGGGCAGCGGCTTGCTGTAGTCGACCTTCAGATTGGCGCGGTTCTGGAAGACATCCATGCCCACGCGTTCGTACTGGTCGACGCCCGGCGTGTTGCGGGTCAAGGCGTCGAAGTCGCGCGTGAAGTCGGTGATCTCGTACTCCACGTGCGTGGTCAGGGTGTGATCCGCGCCCTTGAACTGGCGACGCCAATCCGCGCTGGCCGCGCCGGTGTCGCGACGCATCTCGCCCAAGAGATCGCGGACGTAGGCGCGCGACGGCGCCCCAGAGGCGGCACGCGCCGCGTAGGTCTCCCGGACGTCCGAGTTGAAGTCCATCCGGCGGAAGCGCAGCTCGCCGCTCAGGCGGTTGCTCTTGTCGAGGTCATAGTCGAGCGCGCCGCGCAGATTGGTCATGCCGCCCGTGTTGTCGGCGTCGGAGGCCTGGGTGCTGACGCGATAGCCGCCGCTGGCCGCATCGAGCGTCGAGCGCTCGATCAGCTGACGGCCTTCCTGCTTCTCGTGACGATAGCTGGCGTCGCCGGTCAGGGTCAGCTTGCCGGCGCGGCGCGTGGCGCTGATCCCGCCATTGTGGCGTCCCAGGGTGTCGACATTGAAGCGCGCCGTGCCGCTGGTCCCCGGCTTCTGGGTCCTCTTGGTGATCAGATTGATGATCCCGGCCGTCCCGTCGGGGCGGTAGGCCGCCGACGGATTGGTCATCACCTCGACGCGGTCGATCTGGTCGGCGGGCATCGACTGCAGGGCGTCGCCCTTGCCCTCGCCCGTGAACTGGCTGCTGGGCTTGCCGTCGATCATGATCGTGACGTTCGAGTCCCCGCGCAGGCTGACATTGCCCTGCACGTCGACCTCGACCGATGGGATGTTGCGCAAGGCGTCGGCGACCGAGCCAGTCTTGGCCGAGAGGTCGTTGGCGACGCTGTAGCTGCGACGGTCGATCGAGGCGCGCATCGCCGTCGAGTCCGAGGTGATTGTCACCCCCTCGACCGCCGTGGGGGCGTCCTTGGCCGCCGGTTTGGGCGCGGCGGGCGTGGGCGCGGTCTGGGCCTGGACCAAGGTCGGCGACAGCACGGCGACCGCCGCGAGCAAGGCGTACTTCAAGCGCAAGATCGTCCCCACAAGACCGGCGGCGCGCCGGGCAGGGGCGGGCCGAAGATTACAAAACGTACATCTGTAAAATCTAATACCTCGCCCTTAGACCCCTGTTCCACCGCCGACACAAATGTCTTTTCCGCAATGTTGGCTCGGCTGCTATCGATGGCGTCGGAGGTGAGTCCCATGCGCCAGCAAACGGTCGCCAGAACCTGCGCTTGCGTGCTGATACCGGTAACACTAAGGTCGCGCCAACCAGAGACCCTTAAGGGGTCGTAGGGGCGTCAACGGGCCCAAGAAGGCTCAATGGGAGGAAACCTGTGGCAAGTGTATCCAACGCCGGCCCCAGCGCGGGCATGAGCGCTGACGGGACGAAGGTGAACATGGCCTTCGTCGCCGCGATCGTCGCGGTCGCCACGATCGGCGGCTTCATGTTCGGCTACGACAGCGGCGTCATCAACGGCACGCAAGAGGGCCTGAACAGCGCCTTCAAGCTCACCGAGTTCGGCACCGGCCTGAACGTGGCAGCCATTCTGATCGGCTGCGCCATCGGCGCGTTCGCGGCGGGCCGCCTGGCCGACGTCTGGGGCCGCCGCACCGTGATGATCATCTCGGCCGTGCTGTTCATCATCAGCGCGCTCGGCACCGGGGCCGCGCACACCTCGACCATCTTCGTGATCTTCCGCCTGATCGGCGGCCTGGGCGTCGGCGCGGCCAGCGTGCTGTGCCCGGTCTACATCTCGGAAGTCACCCCCGCGAACATCCGCGGCCGCCTGTCGTCCGTGCAGCAGATCATGATCATCACCGGCCTGACCGGCGCCTTCGTGGCCAACTACGCGCTGGCCCACACCGCCGGCAGCTCGACGGCCGACTTCTGGCTGGGCCTGCCGGCCTGGCGCTGGATGTTCTGGATGCAGGTCATCCCGGCCGGCGTCTTCTTCCTGTGCCTGCTGGGCATTCCGGAGAGCCCCCGCTACCTGGTCGCCAAGGGCCAGGACGCCAAGGCCGAAGCCATCCTCTCGCGCCTGTTCGGCGCGGGCGCCGGCGCGGCCAAGGTCGCCGAGATCCGCGCCTCGCTGAGCGCCGACCACAAGCCGAAGTTCTCGGACCTGCTGGATCCGGTCAGCAAGAAGATCCGGCCGATCCTGTGGGCCGGTCTCGTGCTCGCCGTGTTCCAGCAGCTGGTTGGCATCAACATCGTCTTCTACTACGGCTCGGTGCTGTGGCAGTCGGTGGGCTTCACCGAGGACGACAGCCTGAAGATCAACATCCTGTCGGGCGCGCTGTCGATCCTGGCCTGCCTGGCCGCCATCGCCCTGATCGACCGTATCGGCCGCAAGCCGCTGCTGCTGATCGGCTCGGTCGGCATGGCCGTGACCCTGGGCGTCCTGACCTGGTGCTTCTCGACCGCCACCACCGTCAACGGCGCCCTGCACCTGGACGGCAGCGTCGGCCCGATCGCCCTGGTCGCCGCCAATCTCTACGTGATCTTCTTCAACCTCTCCTGGGGTCCGGTCATGTGGGTGATGCTGGGCGAGATGTTCCCGAACCAGATGCGCGGCTCGGCCCTGGCCGTCGCCGGCTTCGCCCAGTGGATGGCCAACTTCGCCATCTCGTTCAGCTTCCCGGCCATGGCCAAGGCCAGCCTGCCGGCGACCTACGGCTTCTACGCCGTCAGCGCCGTGATCTCGTTCTTCCTGGTCCAGAAGCTGATCCACGAGACCCGTGGCCGCGAACTGGAAGCGATGGAGGGCTAACCGGCAATCCTTCCCCGCTAGGGAAGGATCTAGAGTACTCAACGCCCGGAAGCCTGCGCTTCCGGGCGTTTTCTTATGCCTCGAACCCGAATGACACCGGTGGACAAAGCCAGCTCACCCGCTAGCCTACGCTCAACAAGACAAGTCGCGTTCGGGAGAGAAACCATGGCCAACATCAATCGCCGCGGCGCGCTGGGCTCGCTGCTGACCGGCGCCGGCCTGGCCGCGATCCCTGCGTCTGGGGAAGCGGCGCAGATGGGAGCCCTGCCCGCCAAGCCGACCTCAGGCCCGACCTGGGCCAAGGGGATCGAGGGCCAGCGCAAGGCCGACCTCGGCGACGGGACCTTCCTCAATCCGATCCTGGCCGGCGACCATCCCGACCCGTCGATCCTGAAGGACGGCGACGACTACTACATGACCCACAGCTCGTTCGACGCCTATCCGGGCCTGCTGATCTGGCACAGCCGCGACCTGGTGAACTGGACGCCGGTCACCACCACGCTGAAGACCAATGTCGGCTCGATCTGGGCGCCCGAGCTCTGCAAGCATAAGGGCCGCTACTACATCTACCTGCCGGCCAAGAAGCCGAACAACAACACCAGCTACGTGATCTGGGCCGACAGGATCGATGGCCCGTGGTCCGAGCCGATCGACCTGAAGCTGCCCCGCTATATCGACCCTGGCCACATCGTCGACGAGACGGGCCAGCGCTGGTTGTTCCTGTCCGGCGGCGACCGCATCAGGCTGGCGCCCGACGGCCTCTCGACCGTCGGCCAGCCCGAGCACGTCTACAATCCCTGGCGCTACCCCGACGACTGGGACGTCGAGGGCTTCTCGCCCGAGGGCCCGAAGGTCATGAAGCGGGGCGGCTACTACTACATGATCACCGCCGTCGGCGGCACCGCCGGCCCGCCGACCGGCCACATGGTCATCGTCGCCCGCGCCAAGTCCCTGGCCGGGCCCTGGGAGGACCATCCGCGCAACCCGGTCGTGCGCACGGTCGACAACAGCGAGAAATGGTGGTCGCGCGGCCACGCCACCCTGGTCGAGGGGCCCGGCGGCGACTGGTGGACCGTCTATCACGGCTACGAGAACGGCTTTTACACGCTTGGCCGTCAGACCCTGCTGGCGCCGGTGACCTGGACCGCCGACGGCTGGTTCGAGGTCGGCGGCGGCGATCTCAGCCAGCCCATTCCCAAGCCGAAAGGCGGCAAGCCCGGGCCGCACGGAATGGCGCTGTCGGACGACTTCACCACGGACAAGTACGGCGTGCAGTGGAACTTCTTCGATCCCGGCCCCAACGAGCAGCAGCGCCTCAGCCGCGCGAACGGCGTCCTGACCCTGAAGGGCGCGGGCGAGGCCCCATCCAGCGGCGCGCCGCTGATCTTCGTCAATGGCGACCAGGCCTATGAGATCGAGTGCGAGATCGAGGTCGATGCCGAGACCCGCGCCGGCCTGATCCTGTTCTACGACCGGCAGCTCTATTGCGGTCTGGGCTTCGACGAGAAGGCTTTCGTCACCCACCAGTACGGCATCGAGCGCGGCCGCCCGGCCAATCCGCACGGGTCAAAGATGCTCATGCGGCTGCGCAACACCCGCCACATCGTCGCCTTCCACACCAGCGGGCTCAATAGTGAAGAAGGGGGCGGCCAGACCTGGAAGCGCTTCGACCGGGGTATGGAAGTCAGCGGCTATCACCACAACGTCCGCGGCGGCTTCCTGATGCTGAAGCCAGGGATCTACGCGGCCGGCAAAGGTTCGGCGCGGTTTAGGGGGTTCAAGTACAGGGCGCTGGATTAATCGCTAAACCGGCACGCTCAAAATCCGTGTCATCCCGGCCGTAGCGAAGCGAAGAGCCGGGACCCAGGGGTTGCGGGAACGCCGTGGGCGCCGCCCCTGGGTCCCGGATAGCCTCTTCGAGGCTTCCGGGATGACACGGAAATTGTGGGGACTAGCCCCTACCCCCGATACGCCTCCAGCGCCGCGCTCAGCACGTGCAGCAGGCGCTCGCGGTCGGCGTCGTCGGGGGCGCTCTTGAGCGCCTCGCCCAAGGCCAGTTGGAAGGCGGCGCGCTGGTTGTGCCAGTCGAGCGAGCCTGCCGCGCGCGGCGGCAGGCGCGGCGGCGCCTGGTCGGTCAAGGTCGCGGGCCCCTCGCCCAGCAGGAAGGTCTCGTCCAGCGCGGGGACCAGCAGGCGATCCTCGGCGAACCCGGCCTCGGCCAGCCGGCGCTTAAGGCCTTGCGCCGCATCGGGCTCGCCGTGGGCGATGAACACCGAGCCCGCCACCGGCTTGCGCGCCTTGGCCCAGGCCACCAGACCGTGGGCGTCGGCGTGGCCGGAATAGGCGTCCAGCTGGCGGATGCGCGCCCGCACCCGCACCTCGTCGCCCCGGATCGAGACGCGCGGCGCACCCTCGGCCAGCAGGCGGCCCAGGGTGCCGGTGGCTTGGTAGCCGCACAGCAGGACGGTCGCCTCCTTTTGCCATAGCAGGCGCTTGAGATGCTTGCGCACGCGGCCGGCGTCGCACATGCCGCTGGCCGCCAGGATGACGTGCCAGCCGCTCAGGCGATCCAGCCCGTCGCTCTCGCCCGGCGAGCTCAGGAACCGCAGGTGGTTCGACGGCCTGAGCGCCTCGAACGGATTGGACTGGACGCCCGGCCGCCAGCCCCTCGCCTGGAACACCTTGGTGGCCTCGATGGCCAGGGGCGAGTCCAGGAAGATATCGGCCTTCGGAACCTCGCCGGCGTCCATCAGCTCCAGCAGATCGACCAGCAGCTCCTGGCTGCGCTCGACGGCGAAGGCGGGGATCAGCAGCGGGCCGCCCGCTTCATGGGCGGCCCGCACCTCCTCTGCCAGTTGCTGGCGGCGCGAGGCGCTGTCGAAGCCGGTGCGTTCCCGATCGCCATAGGTCGACTCGATGATTAGGTGGTCGACGCCCGCCGGCGCGTCGGGATCGTCGACGAACGGGCTGCCGCCCGGCCCCAGGTCACCGGAGAACAGCAAGGTCTTGGTCTGGCCGGGCGCGCCGACCTCCACCGCGATCGAGGCCGCGCCCAGCATGTGACCGGCGGGCCACCAGGTGGCGGTGATCCCCTCCGCGATCTGGAGAGGCTCACCGAGTTTCGCCTTGCGGAACTGGGCGGCGACGGCCTTGCCGTCCTGCGCCGTATAGATCGGCTCGACCGGCGGAATGCCGCGTCGCTGGTTGCGGCGGTTGAGGCTCTCGACCTCGTTCTCCTGGATGCCGCCGGCGTCGACCAGCATGACCGCGGCCAGGTCGCGCGTGGCGGCGGTGGCGTAGATCGGCCCCTCGAAGCCGGCCAGCATCAGCTTGGGCAACAGGCCCGAATGGTCGATGTGGGCGTGGGTCAGCAGGACGGCGTCGACCTTGCCGGCGTCGAACGGAAACGGCTCGTAGTTCAGCGCCTTCAGCGTCTTGGAGCCCTGGAACATGCCGCAGTCGATCAGCACCGTGGCGTGCTCGGTGACGAGCCGGGCGCAAAAGCCGGTGACGCAGCCCGCGGCGCCATGGAAGGTCAAGGTCGGGGTCATCACAGCGCCATCCACAAGAAAACTGAACGAGGATGAGCGTCCGGAAGCCGTCTTCGCCCTGATCCAGGTCAACCTCGCTGACGGATTGCGTCATAGTCTGCGCCGCTACGCAAACCTTGAGTGTTCCTCGTGACCGAAGTCCCCCTGCCGACCGACGCCCCCGACAACCGCGCCCAGCTGACCTCGCCGTCCTATAGGCTGGCGGCGCTGGACCAGGATTTCCTGCTGGGCGACTCGATGCGGGGCGTGCGGTTCCTGCTGGAGTTCGCCAAGGCCGACGAGGCCCTGCGCCGCTGGGGCGTACGCTCGACCGTGGTGGTGTTCGGCAGCGCCCGGACCCGCCAGGACGGCCCGCCCGAACAGGCCCGGTGGTACGAGGAGGCCCGGCGCTTCGGCCGCATCGTTTCCGAGCGCGGCGGCGCCAAGATCGAGAACGGCGACCATGTCCGCGACAACGTCATCGCCACCGGCGGCGGCCCCGGCGCGATGGAGGCCGCCAACCGCGGGGCCTACGAGGCCGGCGCGCCCACGATCGGCTTCAACATCACCCTGCCGCGCGAGCAGACGCCCAATCCCTATTGCACGCCGGAGCTGACCTTCCGCTTCCACTACTTCGCCATGCGCAAGATGCACCTGGCGATGCGCGCCAATGCGCTGGTGGTGTTCCCGGGCGGCTTTGGCACCTTCGACGAGCTGTTCGAGATCCTGACCCTGCGCCAGACCGACAAGGCGCCACCGATCCCCATCGTGCTGTTCGACGAGGCCTACTGGCGTTCGGTCATCAATTTCGAGGGCCTGGTCGAGCACGGCATGATCGCGGCCGAAGACCTCGACCTGCTGCACTTCGCCGATGACGCCGAAGAGGCTTGGGCCGAACTGGTCAAGTGCGGCCTGAAGCTCCCGGCGGGCAAGGGTTAGGCTCGCCGCAGCCGCCGGCCGAACTCGGCGAAGTCGCCGGTCCGCAACAGGTCGAACGCCGTGAGCAGGCGCGTCGTGATCGACGCCAGGCGGCTCTTGCGGACGACGTAGGGCTGGAAGCAGAACTCCTTGTAGGCGAACGGCGCGACCTTGCGGAAGGCGTGGGTGCGACGTCCCACGCGGCCCATGTGCGCCCAGCCGTCGTCGGTCTTGAGCATGTCGACCAGGATCGAGACCGACCACAGGTGCGTGTCGTCGATCAGGACGACGCCGCCCTCCTTGAGGTGCGTGGCTGCGTAGTACCAGTCGATGATCGGCATCGGGAAACCGTGACCGCCGTCGATCAGCACGAAGTCCAACGGCTCCTTCTTCAGGCGCGGCAGGGCGTTTTCCGAATAGTCGATCTCGAACGCGAGATCGGCGGTGGGGATCGCCGCCGCCCGGCAGAAGTCCCCGATCCGGCGAACTTCTCCGGCGTCGGGCGTGATGCAGGTGTGGCGCGCGCCCAGCAAGGCGAACATCGCGGTCGACAGGCCGGCGCCGGTCTCGAGGGTCGCCGCGTTTTCCGGGACGTGCTTGGCGAGGAACCGGATCGTCTCCTCCGAGACGCTCCAGTCGCTGGACCCGTCGAGGTGGAATGAGGGCGCGTGCCGGCGGAAGCGCTCCAGCAGGATGTCCGCGGCTTGGTCGCGCGGCGGGAAGACCGGCGTGACGACTTCGGGCTTGAAGACCGGGGCCAACGAGAGAGCCGACATGCGAGGTCTCCAAGGGATCGGCGGAAGAGCGTTACCGAAACCTTAACCGTAATGCCGGGCGCGTCGAGTCCTCTCACCTGACGGGGGTAAATTAACTCTACAATCTTGTCGTCTAGCGCGCGAACAGCCGATGCCGCAGGCGCTGCGCGGGCGCGACGGCGCGCAGCGAGAGCTCGGCCAGCAGGAAGCTGACCAGCGTGCCGCCGACGACGAGCGCAAGCTTCTGAACCGGCGGAAGATCCACGGGGAAGCCCGCCCAGGCGACGCAGGCCACGACGATCTCCATGTGCCAGAGATAGGCGCCGTAGGAGAGGACGCCGAGGCGACGCGGCAAGGGGTGGTCGAGCAGCCTCTCGCGAACCCAGGCCCCCAACGGCGTCGCATAGAGCCCGACGAAGGCGGCGGCGAGCGCGATCCCCTGCAGGCTGAAGCGCCAGGTCTCGCGGAAGGCGGGATCGCGCCAGACCAGCGAAAGCAGCAGCCCCGCCCCGCCCGCCGCGCCGATCGCCAGCGCCAGCCATGGCTTGGCCGCGAGGTGATCGCCCCACCGCCGGAACATCAGGCTCGCCAGGCAGCCATAGACGATCGAGTCGATCCGGGCGTCCGACGCCAACGACGTGTACGGCAGGTTTGCGCCGGCCTGGAGCAGGCCGAAGGGGGCGCCGAACTGGGAGACATGGAACCGCCAGGCGAGGGTTGCGACGCAAATCGACGCCAGCAAGGCGGCGAACAGTCGAGGACGCCTCCATGTCGCCCACATCAGCAGCGGGAAGGTGAGGTAGAAGTGCTCCTCCACCGCCAGCGACCAGAGCTGCGGCCAGCGCACCGCGCCGCCCGTCGCTTCCTCGTGGAGCAGGAGATAGTTGGTGAAGTAGCCGAGCGCCGCGGCGACGTCGATCGGCCGCACCGCCTGGTAGAGAAGGCCCGCCGATCCGCCCAGGACCACAAGCAGCAGCAGTTCCGGATAGAGCCTCAACGCCCGGCGCATGTAGAACTTGCCAACCGAGATGTCGCCATGGGCCTGAGCTTCCCGCGTCAGCAGGGTGGTGATCAGAAAGCCGCTGATGAAGAAGAAGATGGTGACCCCGAGCATGCCCGGGACCACGTTCTCGAGGCCGAAGTGGCCGACCATCACCAACAGCACGGCGATGGCGCGCAAGCCGTCAAGGCCGGAGATGTAGGCGCCGCGCGCGAATAGCGTCGGCGGGCCGGCTTGCGGCGTATCGTTGATCGGCTCGTTCATGCGCCCCCCAGCGCCTCTCCAGCGAACGGCTAATCGCCGATCGGCGAAGGCCTGGCAATCGCCCGGCGCGTCAGGCCTCAGCTCAGCAGGTGGCGCACAGTCGAGCGCAGCACCTTGCCGAGGGCTTCGCGATCGAGGTCGGGGTGGTTGACGCCGCGCATCAGCAGGCCGTTGAAGATCAGGCCGATCGCCTCGCAACGGGCCTGGAACTCGGCGTCGCTCCATTCGGGCTTGCGGCTGCGCGCCATCAGCGACTTGGCCATCTGCCGCTCCTGGTCGTCCGCCGAACGGACGATGGCGGCGACCTTGGGATTGCGCGCGGCCTCGGCGATGACTTCCAGCGCCAGGGCGGCCCGGCCGGGTTCGAAGCACTTGTCGATGCTCTCGGGCAGGTGCTCGTCGATGGCGTCCGCCAGCGTGCCCGGCTGGCTCTCGAGTTCGGCGAACTTGTCGCGCATCTCCGCCAGGTCCTGCTCGACGATGGCGGCGATGATCGCCTCCTTGTTCTCGAAGTAGCGATAGATCTGGCCGACGCTGAGGCCCGCGGCCTTGGCGATGTCGGCCATGCTGGCGCCGTGGAATCCGGACTGGCGCACGCGCTCGCACGCGGCGTCCAGGATTTGCTGGCGGCGCGATTCCGGCGACGGACGCCCGGAGTAACCGTCATCAACCATTGAAATTCCCAAGCGACATTACATTTCCGTTAGGGCAGCCTCAGCGTCGGGTTTGGAGGTTGACTTGCGCTAGTCGCGCTCCTATGTCCAGCCCGCGTGAGAATGAACGTTCATTCTCAAATTGTTCATCATGCCGGTCTCGTCAAGAGCAATAGCTCGCCAGACCATCGCATCCGGGGTCAAATATGCACTTTCAACGCACCGCCGCCGCAACGGCAGTGGGACTCGCCGCCATCGCCCTCACCCTCGCCGCCTGCGGCCAGAAGGGCGGCGCCGCCGGCATGGGCATGGGCGGACCGACCGAGGTCGGCTACATCGTGGCCCAGCCCCAAACCGTGGGCCTGACCACGGAACTCTCCGGCCGGACCTCGGCCTTCCTGGTGTCGGACGTCCGCCCGCAGGTTGGCGGCGTGATCAAGGCGCGCCTGTTCGAGGAGGGCGCGATCGTCCACGCGGGTCAGTCGCTCTATCAGATCGATCCGGCCACCTATCAGGCCACCTACAACAGCGCCGCGGCCTCGCTGGCCCAGGCCCAGGCCCAGGCCCTGTCGGCCAAGCTCAAGGCCGACCGCTACAAGACCCTGGTCGAGAGCGGCGCGGTCTCCAAGCAGGACAATGACGACGCCCAGGCCGCCGCCGCCCAGACCGCCGCCGCGGTCGCGGTCCAGAAGGCCGCGCTCGACACCGCCCGGATCAACCTGAACTACACCAAGGTCGCCGCGCCGATCACCGGCCGCATCGGCAAGAGCGCGGTCACCCCGGGGGCCCTGGTCACCGCCAACCAGGCCACGGCCCTGGCGACGGTCCAGGACCTGTCGAAGATCTATGTCGACCTGACCCAGACCTCGGCCGAGCTCCTGAAGCTGAAGCAGCAGTTCGCCAGCGGCAAGCTGGGCAAGACGAACTCGGCGACCGTGACGCTGAAGCTCGAGGACGGCTCGACCTATCCGACGCCGGGCACGCTGGAATTCTCGGACGTGACGGTCGATCCGGGCACCGGCTCGGTGACGCTGCGCGCGGTGTTCCCGAACCCGAACGGCGTGCTGCTGCCGGGCATGTACGTCCGCGCCAGCCTGACGCAAGGCGTGGCCCCGAGCGGCATCCTGGTCCCGCAGACCGCGATCAGCCGCGATCCGAAGGGCGGCGCGACGGTGATGCTGGTCGGCGCCAAGGGCCCGGAGGCCCGCCCGGTCACCCTGGGCCAGACGGTCGGCGACAAGTGGCTCATCACCAGCGGCTTGCAGCCGGGCGACAAGGTCATCGTCGAAGGCCTGATGAAGGTGCGCCCCGGCGCGCCGATCAAGGCCGTGCCCGCGGGCTCTTCGCCCGCCGCGGCTCAAGCTCAGCGCTAAGGCCAGTTTCAGATGCTTTCACGCTTCTTCATCGACAGGCCCATCTTCGCGTGGGTCATCGCCATCGTGATCATGCTGGCCGGCGCGCTGGCGATCACGTCCCTGCCCATCGCGCAGTATCCCAGCATCGCCCTGCCCCAGGTGTCGATCTCGGCCAACTATCCGGGCGCCTCGGCCAAGACGGTCGAGGATAGCGTCACCCAGGTCATCGAACAGAAGATGAAGGGCCTGGACGGCCTGGACTACATGTCGTCGACCAGCGACAGCGCCGGTTCGGCCACGGTGACCCTGACCTTCAAGGCCGGCACCGACATCGACATCGCCCAGGTCCAGGTCCAGAACAAGCTGCAGACCGCCACCGCCCTGCTGCCGCAGGAAGTGCAGCAGCAAGGCCTGACGGTCGCCAAGTCGGCGCGTAACTTCATGATGGTCGTGGGTCTCTATTCCGAGAACTCCAAGACCACCGGCACCGATCTGGCCGACTATCTGGCCTCGAACATCCAGGACCCGCTCAGCCGCGTCGACGGCGTCGGCGACATCCAGCTGTTCGGCTCGCAATACGCCATGCGCATCTGGCTGGACCCGCAGAAGCTGGCCAGCTTCAGCCTGACCCCGGCCGACGTGTCGGCCGCGATCAAGGCCCAGAACGCCCAGGTCTCGGCGGGTCAGCTGGGCGGCGCGCCCAACCTGCCAGGCACGGGCCTGAACGCCACGATCACGGCCCAGTCGCGCCTGCAGACGCCCGAGCAGTTCCGTCAGATCATCCTGAAGAACACCACCGGCGGCGCCACCGTGCGCCTGGGCGACGTCGCCCGCGTCGAACTCGGCGCGGAAAGCTACGCCTCGGTCGCCAAGTTCAACGGCCACCCGGCCGCCGGCATCGCCATCAAGCTGGCCCCCGGCGCCAACGCCCTCGACACGGCCGCGGCCGTGAAGACCAAGATGGCCCAGCTCGAGAAGAACTTCCCGGCCGGCTACAAGTACGTCGTGCCCTATGACTCGACGCCGTTCGTGAAGCTGTCGATCGAGGAGGTGGTCAAGACGCTGATCGAAGCCATCGTGCTGGTGTTCATCGTCATGTTCCTGTTCCTGCAGAACTGGCGCGCGACCCTGATCCCGACCATCGCCGTGCCGGTCGTCCTGCTGGGCACCTTCGGCGTGCTGGCCGCCTTCGGCTACTCGATCAACACCCTGACCATGTTCGGCTTGGTGCTGGCCATCGGCCTGCTGGTCGACGACGCCATCGTCGTCGTCGAGAACGTCGAGCGCGTGATGAGCGAGGAAGGCCTTTCGCCCAAGGAAGCCACCCGCAAGTCGATGAACGAGATCACCGGTGCCCTGATCGGCATCGCCCTGGTGCTGGCCGCGGTGTTCGTGCCGATGGCCTTCTTCGGCGGCTCGCAAGGCGTGATCTACCGTCAGTTCTCGATCACCATCGTCTCGGCCATGGCCCTGTCGGTGGTCGTCGCCCTGATCCTAACCCCCGCCCTCTGCGCCACGATGCTGAAGCCGGTCGAGGCCGGCCACAAGGAGCACCAGACGGGCTTCTTCGGCTGGTTCAACCGCAGCTTCAACGACATGAGCGGCCGTTACCAAGGCGGCGTGCGCAAGATCCTGGGCAAGAGCGGTCGCTGGATGGCCGTCTATGCGGCGATCATCGTGGCCATGGGCCTGCTGTTCGTCCGCCTGCCCAGCGCCTTCCTGCCGGAAGAAGACCAGGGCACCATGTTCACCCTGGTCCAGCTGCCCGCCGGCGCGCCCGAGGAGAAGACGCTCGCCGTCCTCGACAAGGTGCGCGACCACTTCCTGATCGGCGAGAAGGACGCCGTGCAGTCGGTGTTCACCGTCTCCGGCTTCAGCTTCGCTGGCGCCGGCCAAAACGCCGGTCTCGCCTTCGTCCGCATGAAGGACTTCGACGTTCGCAAGTCGGCCAAGCTCAAGGCGGCCGCCGTCGCCGGCCGAGCCATGGGCGCCTTCAGTCAGTTCCGTGACGCCATGGTGTTCGCGATCGTCCCGCCGGCCGTGTCGGAACTGGGCAACTCGTCCGGCTTCGACTTCCAGCTGCAGGACACCGGCGGCGTCGGTCACGAGACTCTGATGCAGGCTCGTAACATGATGCTGGGCATGGCCTCCCAGGATCCGAACCTGGTGGGCGTGCGCCCGAACGGCCAGGACGACACCCCGCAGCTGAAGATCGAGGTCGACCAGGCCAAGGCCGGCGCGCTGGGCCTGACCACCGCCGACATCAACAGCGCCCTCAGCGCCGCCTGGGGCGGATCGTACGTCAACGACTTCATCGACCGCGGCCGGGTCAAGAAGGTCTACATCCAGGCCGACGCGCCGTTCCGCATGACGCCGGAGGACCTGAACCGCTGGTACGTCCGCAACGGCAGCGGCCAGATGGTCCCGTTCCCCGCGTTCGCCACCTCGTCCTGGACCTACGGCTCGCCGCGTCTGGAGCGTTATAATGGCCTGTCGTCGGTCAACATCCAGGGCTCGCCGGCCCCGGGCAAGAGCTCGGGCGACGCGATCGCCGCGATGGAGAAGCTGGCGGCCAAGCTGCCGCCGGGCGTCGGCTACGAGTGGACGGGCCTGTCGGCCCAGGAGCTGGAGTCCGGCAACCAGGCCCCCGCCCTGTACGGCATCTCGATCCTGGTCGTGTTCCTGCTGCTGGCCGCCCTCTATGAGAGCTGGTCGATCCCGCTGGCGGTCATCATGGTCATTCCGCTGGGCGTCATCGGCGCGCTGCTGGCGACCTTCGTCCGCGGCCTCAGCAACGACATCTACTTCCAGGTCGGCCTGCTGACGACCATGGGGCTGGCGTCTAAGAACGCCATCCTGATCGTCGAGTTCGCCAAGGACCTCTACGAGAAGGGCATGGGCCTGGTCGAGGCGACGCTGGAGGCGGTCCGCATCCGTCTGCGCCCGATCATCATGACCTCGCTGGCCTTCGTCTTCGGCGTTCTGCCCTTGGCGATTTCCAATGGGGCCGGCTCCGGCGCCCAGCACGCGATCGGCACCGGCGTCATCGGCGGCATGATCTCGGCCACCCTGCTGGCGATCTTCTTCGTCCCGCTGTTCTTCGTGGTGGTCGAGAAGATCTTCAAACCCAAGCATCCCGGCCACGACCAAGCCGTCGCCCAAGGCGACGCGCCGTCGACGGAGGCCCACTGATCATGTTCCGTAATCTCACCCTGATCCTGCTGGCCTCCACGGCGGTCAGCGCCTGCACCCTGGCGCCCAAGTACGAGCGCCCGACCCTGCCGGTGGCCCAGACCTGGTCCACGCCGACCGCCGAGCCCGCGGGCTCGGTGACGGCCGCCGACCTCGACTGGCGCCAGGTGCTGGTCGATCCCCGCCTGCAAGGCGTGGTCGACCTGGCGCTGAAGCAGAACCGCGACCTGCGCGTGGCGGTGCTGAACATCGAGCGCGCCCGCGCCCAGTACGGCGTCCAGCGTTCGACCCTGTTCCCGTCGATCAACGGCGTGCTCAGCGAGCAGCGCGGCCGCACGCCGGCCGCGGTCTCACAGACGGGCCGGGCGATCGAGACCGAGACCTATAGCGCCACCATCGGCTTCACCGCCTATGAACTGGACCTGTTCGGCCGCGTCCGCAGCCTGAACCAGCAGGCGCTGCAGAGCTTCTTCGCCACCGAGGAGACCGCGCGCGCCACCCGGATCAGCCTGATCGCCGAGACGGCCAACGCCTGGCTGACGCTCGCGGCCGATCAGGACCGCCTGGCGCTGGCCGAGAGCACCCTGGCCACGCGCGAGGAGTCCCTGGCCCTGACCCGTCGCCAGGTCGACGGCGGGGTCGGCTCCCTGCTCGATCTGCGCACCGCCGAGACCCTGGCCGAGACCGCCCGTTCGGACGTGGCGTCCTACACCGCCCAGGTGGCCCAGGATCGCAACGCCCTGGTGCTGCTGACCGGCGGCGAGGTCCCGGCCGAGCTGCTGCCTTCGGGCGACCTGTCCTCGGCCAAGATCCTGGCCGACCTGCCGGCCGGCCTGCCGTCCGACGTCCTGGCGCGCCGTCCGGACGTGCTGTCGGCCGAGCACAGCCTGCAAGGCGCCAACGCCAATATCGGCGCGGCGCGGGCGGCCTTCTTCCCGCGCATCAGCCTGACCGGCTCGACCGGCGCGACCAGCGGCGACCTCAACGACCTGTTCAAGAACGGGACCGGCAGCTGGAGCTTCACGCCCCAGATCAGCCTGCCGATCTTCGCCGGCGGCGCCAATGTCGCCAACCTGAACAGCGCCAAGGCCGGTCGCGACATCGCGGTGGCGACCTACGAAAAGACCGTTCAGACGGCCTTCCGCGAGGTCTCCGACGCCCTGTCGATCCGCCAGACGGTCTCCGATCGCCTGGCCGCCCAGGAGCGCCTCGTCTCCGCCGCGACCGATCGCGAGCGCCTGTCGCAGCAGCGCCGGGACGCGGGCGTCGACAGCGCCCTGACTCTGCTGGACGCCCAGCGCACCCTGTACTCGGCCCAGCTGGGTCTGATCTCGGCGCGCCTGGATCGGGCCACCAACCTGGTGACCCTGTACAAAACGCTCGGCGGCGGCGCGCCCGTTCGCTGAGCCAAGGCCTTCCCCGGCAGCCTCCGGGGAAGTTCGTCGACCATCATCCCCCCCCCCGATGGTGACGAACGGAAGGGGCGCGCTCCTCCCCCCATTCCCGGGAGCCGCCCCTTCCTCCTCTTCAATCTGAAGACCGACGCCTGACCCGATCCGGGGATGGGGTCGGGCGTTTATTACCGTTTGGTAACCCTCTTCGATAAACGTTTGCACATTAACGGTGTTTCCGCGCGCGTGCAGAAGCCAAGGCCGGAAGAGGTGACCATGTCCACGAGTTCGAAGAACGATCAAACGCCGAACCCCATCGCCCAGGCGGCCGGTATCGTGCTCGCCAGCCTGCTGGCCCTGACCGCCATCGTCTCCGCCGTGGTCGCACCGACCGACCTTTCAGGCCGCCCCGTTTCGAGCCCGACGGTCGTCGCCTCCCGCTAAAGCGGCAGCTGAACCGTGCTCTTGACCTCCTCGAGCACGGCGTAGGTGCGGGTCTCCCGCACGCCCGGCATCTTGACCAGGATGTCGCCCAGGAAGCCGCGATAGGCCTCCATGTCCTTCACGCGCGCTTTGATCAGATAGTCGAAGCCGCCGGCCACCATGTGGCATTCCAAAACCTCGGGCGCACGGCGCACGGCCGCGGCGAAGTCCTCGAAGGTCTCGCCCGTGGTCCGTTCCAGCACCACTTCCACGAAGATCAGCAGCGCACGGTCGACCTTGGCCGGATCCAGCAGCGCCGCGTAGCCGGTGATGTAGCCGCGCTCCCTCAGCCGCCGGACACGGTCGAACGTGGCCGCCGGCGAGAGATTGCAGCGCTTGGCCAACTCGGCGTTGGTGATGCGTCCGTCGGCCTGCAAAACCCTGAGTAGTCGGCGATCGGTGTCGTCTAGAGCGGAACTGGCCATGGCGCCTTTTTGCCGAAGAAGCTTCGAAAATTAGCGCTCACAAACGGAGCACCTTCGACAAGCTTAGCGTTACACCCCCGATCGTTCCAGCCCACCCGCGCCAACCCCTCCTCCTCAGGGCGTCGGTGGGGCGGCTTTGCCGTCGGAACGTCGCGACGCTCGCCCCTCTCCCCCTAACCGGGCGTCGCGCTAGAGAGGAAGGGGCGCTCCATGTCTCCCCGACCAGCGCCCCTTCCTCCCTCCCCATTTCCAGAGCATCCTCGTCGCCGAGCGCCCGCGCGCCGGAGCGGACGATGATTTTCGGCTCCTTGGCCGAATGGCGTACGGCGCGGCCGCGCAACAAACGAAGCACCTTTGGCGGAAGTCGCGATAGACCGACGATATTCTAACCTCAGGGAACGCCATGCCCGCGATGAATTGGGATAGCCTCGACGACGGCAAGTATCGCGACGAAGCCGCCGTGATCGCCGACCTGCTGGCCTCCGCGCCGCTCTCCAGCGAGGACCGCGCCGCCGTCCGCGCCGAGGCCGAGGCGCTGGTGCGCGGCGCCCGCCGCAGCGTCCGCAAGCAGGGCGTGGTCGAAAGCTTCCTGCAGGAGTTCTCGCTGGGCACCCGCGAAGGTCTCGCCTTGATGTGCCTGGCCGAGGCCCTGCTGCGCACGCCCGACGACGACACCCGCGACAAGCTGATCGCCGAGAAGATCGGCTCGGCGGACTGGGCCTCGCACCTGGGCGGCTCCGACAGCCTGTTCGTCAACGCCTCGACCTGGGGCCTGATGCTGACCGGCAAGATCGTCGAGCCCGACGCCGAGGCCCAGAAGGACCTGCCCGGCTTCATCAAGAAGCTGGCCGGGCGCCTGGGCGAGCCGGTGATCCGCGCCGCCGTCGGCCAGGCCATCCGCATCATGGGCGAGCAGTTCGTCCTCGGCCGCACGATCGAGGCCGCCATCAAGCGCGCGGCGAACGAAGACACCATGTGCTCGTTCGATATGCTGGGCGAAGGCGCCCGCACCGCCGCCGACGCCGAGCGCTATGAAAAGGCCTATGCCGACGCGATCACCACCGTCGGCAAGCTGTCGAACGGCGCCGGTCCCGAGAAGGGCCACGGCGTCTCGGTCAAGCTGTCGGCCCTGTGCCCGCGCTACGAAGCCACCCAAGAAGACCGCGTGTGGGCGGAGCTCTATCCGCGCACCCTGCGCCTGGCCCTGATCGCCGCCCGCTACAATATCAACTTCACGATCGACGCCGAAGAGGCCGATCGCCTGGCCCTGTCGCTGAAGCTGCTGGACAAGCTGTGCCGCGAGCCCGAGCTCGCCGGCTGGACCGGCCTCGGCCTGGCCGTCCAGGCCTACCAGAAGCGCTGCGGCGAGGTCATCGCCCGCCTCCGCGCCCTGTCGGAAGCGACCGGTCGCCGTCTGATGGTCCGCCTGGTCAAGGGCGCCTATTGGGACAGCGAGATCAAGCGCGCCCAGGTCGCCGGCCGTCCGGACTATCCGGTCTATACGACCAAGCCGGCCACCGACCTGTCGTACCTGGTCAACGCCAAGGCCCTGATCGACGCCGCGCCGGGCCTCTACGCCCAATTCGCCACCCACAACGCCCACACCCTGGCGGCCGTGGTCCGCATGGCCAAGAACGCCGGCGTGCGCATCGAGCACCAGCGCCTGCATGGCATGGGCGAGGCGCTCTACAAGGCTGCTGACGACCTCTATGATGGCATCACCCTGCGGGCCTACGCTCCGGTTGGCGGTCACGAGGACCTACTGCCCTACCTCGTTCGCCGCCTGCTTGAGAACGGCGCCAACACCTCGTTCGTCCACGCCCTGCTCGACGAGCGGGTGCCGGTCGAGAAGGTCGTCACCGACCCGATCGACGTGGTCGAGGCCCACCCCGACCGTCACGCCAAGATCCCGACGCCGATCCACGTCTACGGCCCACGCCGCCAGAACAGCGCCGGCCTCGACCTGTCGGTGAAGGCCGATCGCGAGCGCCTCTCCGCCGCCATCGTCGCCATCGACGCCGAGACCCTGTCGGCCGGTCCGCTGGTCGGCGGCAAGCTGGCCGTCGGCACGCCGCCGCTGCCGGTGATCGCCCCGGCCGACGAGGGCCGCGTGGTCGGCGCCGTCTCCGAGGCCCAGCTGCCGCAGATCGACGAGGCGTTCCGCCTGGCCCGCGCCGCGCAACCGGCCTGGGACCGCGCCGGCGGCGCGGCCCGCGCCCAGGTGCTCCGCGCCATGGCCGACGCGCTGGAGGCCAATATCGAGCGCCTGATCGCCATCCTGGCGCGCGAGGCCGGCAAGACGCTGAGCGACGGCATCGCCGAGGTCCGCGAGGCCGTCGACTTCTGCCGCTACTACGCGGTGCTGGCCGAGGACCAGTTCGGCGACGCCGACGTGCTGAAGGGCCCGGTCGGCGAGACCAACAGCCTGCGTCTGGCTGGCCGCGGCGTCTTCGTCTGCATCAGCCCATGGAACTTCCCGCTGGCCATCTTCACCGGCCAGATCGCCGCCGCCCTCGCGGCCGGCAACGCGGTGCTGGCCAAGCCCGCCGAGCAGACCCCGCTGATCGCCTATGAGGCCGTGAAGCTCTATCACGCCGCCGGCCTGGACCCGCGCCTGCTGGCCCTGCTGCCGGGTCGTGGCGAGACGGTGGGCGCGGCCCTGGTCGCGCACGAGGGCCTGGACGGCGTCGCCTTCACCGGCGGCACCGACACCGCCTGGCGGATCAACCAGACTCTCGCCCAAAGGCAGGGCCCGATCGTCCCGTTCATCGCCGAGACCGGCGGCCTCAACGGCATGTTCGTCGACACGACGGCTCAGCGCGAACAGGTGATCGACGACGTGATCGTCAGCGCGTTCGGCTCGGCCGGCCAGCGCTGCTCGGCCCTACGCCTGCTGTTCCTGCCGCACGACACCGCCGACCACATCATCGAGGGCCTGAAGGGCGCGATGGACGCGCTGGTTCTGGGCGATCCGGCCCTGGCCGTCACCGAAGTCGGCCCGGTCATCGACGCCGAGGCCAAGACCGCCCTCGACAAGCACCTGGAGCGCCTGAAGCGCGAGGCCAAGGTGCTGCACGCCCTCGCCGCCCCGGCTGGCGGGACGTTCTTCGCGCCGGTCCTGGCCGAGATCCCCGCCGCCGACTTCCTGGAGCGCGAGGTGTTCGGCCCGGTGCTGCACGTCGTCCGCTACAAGCCCGAGGACCTCGAGCAGGTCGCCGGCGCCCTCGCGGCCCGCCGCTACGGCCTGACCCTGGGGATCCACTCGCGGATCGAGAGCTTCGCGGCCGACGTCCAGCGCCTGGTCCCGGCCGGCAACGCCTACGTCAACCGCTCGATGACCGGCGCGGTCGTCGGCGTGCAGCCGTTCGGCGGCGAGGGCCTGTCGGGCACCGGCCCCAAGGCCGGCGGTCCGCACGCCCTGCTGCGCTTCGCGGTCGAGCGGGCGCTCAGCGTCAACATCACCGCCCAGGGCGGCGATCCGGCGCTGCTGAACCTGTAAGACCAAGGCGCGCTTCACAACCGCGACGGGCGCGGCCTAAGCTTCCTCGACTTCAGGGGGGAGCTTCGACATGCGCCTGTCGCGCCGTGACCTCATTCTGGCCGCCGCCCTGCCCGCGCTGGGGGCGGCCGCCAAGCCCGCGCCAAGCGCCAAGGGCTTCGTCACGGTCCGCGACGGCCGCCTCGCGCTCGACGGCAAGCCCTATCGCTTCGCGGGCGCGAACCTCTGGTACGGCGCCTGGCTGGGCGCGTCGGCGGCGTTCGGCGATGTTGAGCGGCTGAGGCGCGAGCTGGATCGGCTCAAGAGCCTGGGCGTCGCCAACCTGCGGGTACTGGGCGCGGGCGAGCGCTCGCCGGCCAAGGCCGCGGTGTCGCCGACCTTCCAGGAGGAGCCGGGCGTCTATCGCCAGGAGCTGCTGAAGGGCCTCGACGTCCTGCTGGCCGAGATGGCCAAGCGCGACATGAAGGCGGTGATCTACGTCAACAACTTCTGGGACTGGTCGGGCGGCATGCCGGCCTATCTGAACTGGGTCGGGAACGGGCCCTGGTTCCAGCAAGGCGACCCAGCTCGTCCGTGGCCGGAATACCCCGACTACGCGGCGCGCTTCTATGGCGACGCCAAGGCCAACGCCCTGTTCCTGCGTTATCTGCGCGGCCTGGTCGGGCGGATGAACACCGTCACCGGCAAGGCCTATCGCGATGATCCCACCATCATGGCCTGGCAGCTGGCCAACGAGCCCCGCCCGGGCGGAAGCGCCGCCTTCGGCGAGCGCAACATGGCGGCCTTCCAGCAGTGGGTCCGCGACACCTCCACGATCATCAAGACGCTGGACCCGCGCCACCTGGTCTGCACCGGCAGCGAGGGCCTGAAGGGCTGTCTCGAGAGCGAGGCCTGCGTGGTCGATGCGCACCGACCAACGACGATCGACTATGTCACCGCCCACGTCTGGCCCAATAACTGGGGCTGGATCGATCCCAAGAACCAGCCGGCGACCTACGAGGCCGGCGAGGCGCGCTGCCGCGACTATGTCGCCCGCCACATCGCCATCGCCCGCCAGCTGGGCAAGCCGCTGGTCATCGAGGAGTTCGGCCTGATCCGCGAGGCCCGCGCCTTCGCGCCCGGCTCGGCGACGGCCGACAAGGACCGCTTTTATCGGACGATCTACGGCCTGGCGCTGGAGGACATGAAGGCCGGCGGCCCGACGGCGGGGACCAACTTCTGGGCCTGGAACGGCGAGGGCCGCGCCCAGCATCCCGACGCCTGGTTCGCGGCTGGCGACAAGAGCTTTGTCGGCGACCCGCCCCAGGAGGAGCAGGGCCTGTATGGGGTGTTCGACACCGACGCCTCCACCCTGGCGGTGATCGCCGAGCACGCCGCGGCGGTCAGCGCCCTCTAGACCCGGCCAGCGCCACGGCCCTCGCCACCGCCTCCGGCAGGCGCGGCGCCAGGCGGCGGGTCTTCAGCGCTGGCCCGTCCGTCCCCCGGAAACCGACCAGCACATCCGGCTCGACGCCGCCGATTTCGTTGGAGCCATCGGCGCGCAGGCGAAGGCAGTCCGGTAGCGACAAGCGACCGCCGCTGTTCTTGAGCACCACCGGGCCCAGACCCGTGGCGTGGCCGCACCCCGCGCCCAGGGTCGGGGCCCCCAGGATCACACCGGCCTTGTTATCCTGAATAATGGCGGCGAACTCTTCCGAGGCGCTGGCGGACTTGCCGTCGACCAGCACGATCAACGGTCCGGACCAGACGCCTTCGCGCCACGACCACTTGGCGGGCTGAAAGACCGAATGGCCCCAGGCCTTGTCGGCCAGGGCGACCGGATCGCCCGACGCGCGGACGCCGCTGCCGTAGCCGGCGTCGATCAGCAGCGGACAGGCCGCGTCGGCGCCCGGATCGCACACCCGACGGGCCTCCGTGGCGCGGGCGCGCAGGTCGGCGGCCTCGCGCAGCAGGGCGGCCTTCGTCGCGCCCTTCTCCCCGCCGATATTGGCCTCGATGTCCTGGGCCAGGCTCTCCAGGCTCTCGGCGGCCAGAGGCGAGCGCGCAAAGCGGACCGGAGCGCTCTTCAGGCGCAGCGGGCTCAGCTGACGCACGGCGACCTCGGCCCATTCGCGGCCGCCGCCGTTGCCGGCCAGATCGACCACCAGCACCTGGGCGCCGACGGCCTTCATCGCCTCCAGCCGGGCGGCGAAGCGGTCGCTCATCAGCTGATACATGTGCTGGTCGAGACGACGCGAGCAGTCATCGTCACAAGGCTTGTCGAGAGGGTGCTTCAGCTCGGCGGCGGCGGCCTCGCAGACCGTGCGGTCGGCCATGAAGAGCACGATCTGCACGACGCCGACCTTACGGCCGTCGACGGTGACAATTCCCCCCGGAAACTCGCGGGCGCCCTCACCCGTATCCAGCGGCGTCCAGCCGGGCAGGCCCGAGGCGACCGGCGGTCGCTGGCGCTGAGGCCGGATGTCCGCGCAGGGCGGCGCGGCGACCGATGGCCCCGTGGCCGCAGGCGCCGCCACGACGGGGCTCCAGTCGACCTGAACGTGACCATCGGCGAGACTGGCGAGCGCGCGGTCGAGCAGGGCCTTGGCCTCAGCGTCCGACCTGGCCTTCTCCAGCCCGCCCTCGACCGCCTTGAAGGCCGCGTCCAGGTCAACGCCCCGATCAACCGTCAACCAGTCGATATTCGGATAGCGCGACCCCAGGGCGGCGCGGATCTGGCGCGCGTCCTCGATCCAGGGCTTGGAGTCGTAGGCGACGGCGGGCGAGGCCGCGCCGCAGAGGGCGAGGACCAAGACGGCGTTGCGCAGACGCTGAAACATAACGACGTTATCCCCCTCAAGCTCCCTCGGCTCCTAGCCGGCCAAACCGCCGTGAGCACGTTAAATGGCCGTAAGACGCGTACAGTCGATGGATTGCTACCGGTGTCATGTGCTACCGCTGGCCGGAAGCTCGTTAGAAGCCGCCGGAGGAGACTCGATGGACGCCACCCGCCGCACCCTGATCACCGGCGCCGCCGCCGTGGCCGCCTACGCCGCCCTGCCGGCGATTGGCTTCACGGCCGAGAAGCGCTCGCCCGTGGTCAGGACCACCAACGGCAGGGTGCGCGGCTATGTCGACGGCGAGGTCAGCGTCTTCAAGGGCCTGCGCTACGGCGCCGACACCGGGGGGACGCGGCGGTTCATGCCGCCGACCAAACCCGAGCCCTGGACCGACGTGAAGGACGCCCTCGCCTACGGCGCAGCCTCGATGCAGACCGGCCAGGGCGAGGAGGGCGAGACGCTCTCGGAAGACTGCCTGTTCCTCAATGTCTGGACGCCGGCCAAGCCGGGGAAGAACGGTCTTGCCGACGGCGCCAAGCGGCCGGTGATGGTCTACATTCACGGCGGCGCCTATAACGGCGGCTCGGGCGCAAGCCCGTGGTACGAAGGGACCAAGCTGGCCAGGCGCGGCGACGTCGTGGTGGTCACCGTCAACCACCGTCTGAACGCCTTCGGCTATCTCTATCTGGCCCGCCTGTTCAACGATCCCAGCGTCGCCGACAGCGGCAACGCCGGCCAGCTGGACCTGGTGTTGGCGCTCCAGTGGGTGCGGGACAACATCGCCGCTTTCGGCGGCGATCCCGATCGGGTGATGCTGTTCGGCCAGTCCGGCGGCGGCGCCAAGATCGCGACCCTGATGGGGATGCCCGCGGCCAAGGGCCTCTTCCACCGCGCCGCCACCATGAGCGGCCAGCAGGTGACGGTCGGCGGTCCGTTCAACGCCACCCGGCGCGCCAAGGCGTTCCTGGACACGCTGGGGATCAAGGATCTCGCCGCCCTGCGCGCCCTACCCGCCCAGGACATGCTGGCCGGCCTGAAGGCCGTCGATCCGATCGCCGCCTCGGGCGGGGTCTATATGGGTCCGGTGCTGGACGAGCGGAGCCTCAACCGCCATCCGTTCTTCCCCGACGCCACGCCGCTGAGCCTGTCGGTCCCGATGATGTGCGGCAACACCCACGACGAGACCAAGGGTTTCATCGGCTGGGACGCCAAGGCCTTCCCGCAGACCTGGGACGAAGTGATCGCCAGGCTGCCGGGCCAGTTCAACGCCCGCATCGACATCGATCCCGAGACGGTGGTGGCGTTCTACCGCCAGACCTATCCGACCTATTCGCCGGCCGACGTCTATTTCGCCGCCTCGACCGCCGGGCGCTCGTGGAAGGCCGCGATCATCCAGGCCGAGGAGCGGGCCCGGGCCGGCGCGCCGGCCTATGTGTACCAAGTCAATTGGAAGTCGCCGATCCAGGGCGGGATCTTTGGCGCGCCGCACACGATCGACATCGGCCTGGTGTTCGGCACGCTGGACGCCAAGGGCTCGATCGTCGGAACGGGACCGGAGTCGGTCGCCATGTCGAACACGATGAGCGACGCCTTCATCGCGTTTGCTCGCACCGGCGATCCGAATGGCGGAAGCCTGCCCAAGTGGGAGCCCTATACGCTGGAGCGCCGCCAGACGATGGTGTTCGACAACGCCTCCCACATGGAGGATGACCCGCGCGGCGCCGAGCGCCGGTTCTTCAACCGCGTGCCGTTCACCCAGTTCGGGACCTGAGAGCGCGTTAGGCGAAAGTGTGCGCGGTTTCGCCGCCGAACGCGCGCCAAGCCAAAGCCTCAGGCAAAGAAAAAGGGCGAGCCCGAAGGCTCGCCCCAGATGAGCGCCGGCGCGAACGCCGGCTCTCGGGTATCCGTCTTAGCGGAACAGGCTCAGGATCGACGAGCTCGAGGAGTTCGCGATCGACAGCGCCTGAATACCCAGCTGCTGCTTGGTTTGCAGCGACTGCAGCTTGGCGCTTTCCTTGGCCAGGTCGGCGTCCACCAGGTTGCCCACACCGGCGTCCAGGCTGTCTTGCAGCTTGCCGATGAAGGTCAGGTGGGTGTCGAGACCGATCGAGGCGGTGCCGAGCGCGGCCAGCTTGTTGGTGGCGGTGCCGATGGCCTTGTCGATGGTGGCGATCATCGTCTTCGCCGCGGAGGCGGAGGCGAAGGTCGGCGTGGCGCTCAGGCCCAGACCGCCAACGGTCAGGGTTTGGGCGGTGACCGTCAGGCCCGAACCATCCGAGTTGGCGAGGAAGACCATCGACGCGACAGAGCCGGTGGCCAGGCTGGCGCCGTTGAACTTGGAGTTCGTAGCGGCCTTGGTGATCTGCTTGTAGAGCGAGTCAAAGTCCGACTTCAGCGCGTTGAAAGACGCGGTGTTCAGCGAGGTGTCGGAAGCGGCCAGGGCCTTTTCCTTCATCTTGCCGAGCAGGTCGGTGATGGTGTCGCCGGCGGCGAGCGCGACGTCGATGGTGGACTGACCGCGCTGCAGCGAGTCCTTCACCGAATTCAGCGATTGGGCGTTGGCCGACTGCGTCTTGGACATGGCCCAGACGGCGCCGTTGTCCTTGGCGCTGCCCACCTTCTTACCGGTGTTGATGCGCTGTTGGACGGTGCCAAGCTCGGCGTTGGTGGCGTTCAGATTTTGCAGGGCGATCATGGCCCCGGAGTTCGTGTTGATGCTGTTCAGCGCCATAACGAAACAACTCCTATTCGAGGTGTTCCGGTGTCCTTTTGACGACCGGCGGGCGTTTTACCCACGATAAGTATCCAGCAACATACTTTCGTCTTCGTTTAAGGAAGTAAGATAAAGAATTAAATAAACGGACTTTTTTGTTAAGGGTGAATTTGAAATTTACCTAACCTATGCCCAGTTCGGTAACAAATTTGTCTCAATTTGATACATGCAATCAGGGCAAGGACATTAATTTAGATTCAGAGCAATTGACCCGCGCGGGCCGGCGAAGTTTCCGAGACCCTGGGCGGAACGCGGCGCGAGCGGCAGGGCTTGGCCGCCGCGCGGACGGTCACGAAGAACACCAGCGCCTTCCAGGCGTCCGACAGGAAACGAAGGTGACGACGCATCGAGAGAGCCTCCTTGCCTCCCCTTCCAACGAAGAAGAGGCCGACAGGCTCCCTCGCCAGCCCCTGGCTACCGACCGCGCATGATCACGACGGGGGCTCCGGCGTAGTCGATCGTCGCGTCGGCCGCGTCGAAGCCGACGGATTTCACGCCCGGTCCGACAAAGCGGACCTTGAACACACGCCGCTCGACCATGCCGTCGTAGCGGCCAGAGCGGGCGCCGATGGTCAGGCGGCCGCTGGCCTCGTCATAGCTGACCGGGATGCGGCTGTAGGCCCCGCGCTGGTAGGCCATCGACAGGCCGTCGTCCTCGTAGAGCTCGAAACGGCCGTCCTGGCCGGTATAGACGACGAAGGTGATCGGCGCGTCGGGCTTCTCGCCGACATATTGCTGGACCTCGGTGGCCGGCACGATCGCGCCAGCCTTGACGAACAGCGGCATGCGCGCGAGCGGCGCCTGAGCCTTGATCGTCTGGCCGCCCGCGTGGCGCTGGCCAGTCTCGAAGTCGTACCAGGCAGCGCCGGCCGGCAGATAGACCGCGCGCGAGCGGGCCTTGAACTGGGTCACCGGCGCGACCAGGAAGGCCGGGCCGTAGAGATACTCGTCGTCGACGTTGCGCGCCTTCAAATCGCTTGGGAAATCCATGACCAGGCCGCGCATGATGCTGCCGTCGCGGTGATAAGTCTCGCCCGCCAGGGTCTGGGTATAGGGCATCAGCCGATAGCGCAGGGCGTCGTACCAGGCCAGGCTCTGATAGATCTCCGAGCCCTCCGGCGCGAGGTTATAGATCTCGCGGTACGGGAACTCGCCGTGGCTGCGGAACAGCGGCGAGAAGGCCCCGAACTGGAACCAGCGCAGGTTCAGCTCGCGCCATTCCTCCAGGTGCTTGGGGTCCTGGTTGGTGTAGCGATCCTCGACCGAGAAGCCGCCGATGTCGGTGGTCCAGTTGGGCACGCCCGACATCGAGAGATTCACCCCGGCCGAGATTTGGTCCCGGAAATCATCCCAGCGGGCCACGACATCGCCGCTCCACAACGCCACGCCATGACGCTGGATGCCGCCGAACCCTGAGCGCGACAGGATGAAGCTGCGCTTGTTCGGATCGAGCGCATGCTCACCCTCGAAGACGCCTTGGGTGTGGATCAGCGGATAGGAATTGAAGAACGCCGCGCCCGGTCCCATCGCGGTCGGCCCCATGCGCAGGGTGCGCTCAGGGATGTCGAGATTGGAGTGCATGTCCGGCTCGTCGCTGTCCATCCACCAGGCGTCGACGCCGTAACGCTTCAGCCTGTCCTTGACCTGGCGCCAATAGATGTCGCGCGCTTCCTTGGAATAGGGGTCGTAGAACGAGTTCAGATAGCCCGGTCCCACCCAGTCCACGGCGCCCTGCTCGATGTTGCGCTTGTACATGTGGCCTTTGGCGTCGAGTTCCTTGAAGTGTTCGGTCCACGGATAGAACTTGGGCCAGATCGAGATCATGAAGCGGCCGTTCATCCCGTGGATGTCGTCCAGCATCTTCTGAGGATCGGGAAAGCGCGTCTCGTCGAACCTGTGGCTACCCCACTGGTCGTCCTTCCAGTAGCGCCAGTCCATCACGACATTGTCGATCGGCAGCTTGCGGTCGCGGTATTCCTTGAGCACGCCGACGATCTGGTCCTGGGTCTCGTAGCGCTGACGGCTCTGCCAGAAGCCATAGGCCCAGCGCGGCATCGCTTGCGCCTTGCCGGTCAGCTGGCGATAGCCCGACACGACCTGGTCCAGGTTGTCGCCCGAGACGAAGTAGTAGTCGACGGCGTGGGCGACGTCCGAGGTCAGGGTCAGCGACTTCTGTTGGGCGGCGGGCAGCGGGTCGTTGTGCAGCAGGGCGATGTAGCCGTCGTCCGGGGTCCATTCGATCCGCACCTTGTGGCGCGTCCCGGCCTTCATCGGGGCGGTGAAGTTGTGGAACCACGGGTTCCAGTTCTGCCGCCAGCGGTCGATCTTCAGCTGGCCGTCGACCCACAGCTTGGCGTAGCTGGACGAGTACAGCTTGAACTTCTGGACGCCGGAGGTCTTCGGCTCGACGAAGCCCTCCCAGACGACGCTGGCGCCCTTCAGCGACTTCTGGTCGGCGCCCGTCAGCTCGGCCGGCCAGGTCGGAAGGTCCTTCAGATACTGATAGTTCACGTCCGCCTCGACGCGGGTCAGCCTCGGCTGGCCGTTCACGAAGTACTGGGCAGTGAAGCCGCCGGGCTTGCCGGCCTTGTCGAAGATCTTCAGGTCGCGCGAGGCCAGGGCGTAGGGCGTCGGGTCGCCGAAGCGAGTGATCCCGTTGTTGTCCCAGAGGACGCCGTAGTTGCGGGTCGACAGGACGAACGGGATGGCGATGGCGCGATTGTATTGGGCCAGCTCGACGTCCTGGCCGTTGTAGTTCATCTGGCCGTTCTGGTGCTGGCCCAGGCCATAGAAGCCTTCGTCGGTGTTCGGGTTGAACCTCTGGCTGACGGCGTAGAAGCCCTTGCCGTCGATGCTCAGCGGCTTGAACGCCGAGCGCCCCTGCTCGGCCAGGACGGTCTTGCCCGAGGCGTCCTTGAACGACACCGCGCCGTCCTTGAGCGCCACTTCGGCGGTGGCCTTGCCGGCCTTCAGCACGACCTTGCCGCCGGCCTCCGACACCGTGAAGCCCGAGGTCCTCGGCGCGGCGATCACCATCAGGCTCGGCGGGGCCTTGATCTCGTCGGTCGGCGAGGCGGTGACGCGGATGATGCGATCGCCCATGACCTGCAGCCGGACCTTCTTGGCCGGCCCGGACGCGGGCGTGACGATCACCCCGTCGGCGGTCCGCTCGAAGTCCAGGGCCAGGGCCGAGGTCGAGGCCATCAGAGCCCCCCACGAAACCACCGCCGCCACACGCCAAGCGCCCATCCGCGTTCTCCCTCGCCGAGCGCCTTGATAGCGCTATCAATCCTTTGAGGGACACTCGCCGGGCAAAGGCGGCTTGGCCAGACCCCAAGTGGTCGTATGCAGCGCGATTGCGCGGCCTTATATTGTACTATAATTCCACACGCGGAGCGGACGATATCAGCGCCGCGTTAGGGACGATCATGAGCGACGGGAACACGGGACGGCGACGCGCGACGGCGAAGGTCAAAGCCTGATGGACCAGGATGTCGTGATCGTCGGCGACTGGGGCACCTCGCGTCTGCGGCTATGGCTGCGCCAGGGCAAGAGCGTGATCCACCGCCGCGACGGCCCGGGCGTCTCGGCCCTGACCGACACCCCCGAAAAGACCTTCCTCGACCTGGTCGGCGACTGGCGCGAGGCTAGGCCCTCCGGCGCCATCCTGTGCGGCATGGTCGGCTCCAGCATCGGCTGGACCCTGGCGCCCTACGCCCCCTGCCCGGCCGATCCGGCGGCGATCGCCCAGCGCACGATCCGGCTCGAGGCCGACGGCTTGCCGGTGACCCTGGTCCCCGGCCTCTCCTGCGTGAATCCGCTGGGCGGTCCCGACGTGATGCGCGGCGAGGAGACCCAGGTCTTCGGCGCCCTGTCGCTGAACCCGGCCCTGCAGACCGGCCGCCATCTGCTGGTCCTGCCCGGCACGCACAACAAGTGGACCGTGGTCGAGGACGGCAAGGTCACCGGCTTCGTCACCGCCCCGGTCGGCGAGGCCTTCGCCCTGCTGAAGAAGCACTCGACCCTGGCGGCCGGCGGCGGAAGCCAGGCCGACGGTTCGGCCGAGGGCTTCGCCCTGGGCCTCTCGCGCATCGCCGAGCACGGCGCCGCGCGCTTGCCGCACCTGATGTTCGAGACCCGCGCCCGCCAGCTGCTGGACGGCATGAGCCCCGCCGACGCCATGGGCTATTTGTCGGGCCTCTTGATCGGCGCCGACGTCGCCGCCGCCCGTGACTGGTTCGGGCCGATGGACGCCGTGACCGTGATCGGCGCGGGCGCGCTCAGCGACCTCTATGTCCAGGCCCTGGCCAAGATCGACGTGGCTGCGTCCGTCGTCGACGGCGACGCGGCCGTGCTCGCCGGCCTCTCGGCAATCTCCAGATCTCAAGAGAAGTGAAGCTTATGACCCACGCCGCTCCGCCCCCCATCGTGGCCATCCTGCGCGGCGTGAAGCCGACCGAGATCGTCGACATCGCCGCCGCCCTGGTCGCCGCCGGGATCAAGGGCATCGAGGTGCCGATGAACTCGCCCGATCCGCTGGAGAGCATCGGCAAGCTGTGCGACGCCTTCGGCGACCAGGCCCTGTGCGGCGCCGGCACGGTGCTGGTGCCCGAGGTCGTGGACCAGGTGGCCGGCGTCGGCGGCAAGCTGATCGTCACGCCCAATACCGACGCGGCCGTGATCGCGCGCGCCGTGGAACTGGGCCTGACCGCCATGCCGGGCTTCGCCACGCCCTCGGAAGCCTTCGTGGCCGTGAAGGCCGGCGCCAAGGCGCTGAAGCTCTATCCGGCCAGCTCGTTCGGCCCCGGCCACATCAAGGCGGTCAAGGACGTGCTGCCCAAGGACATTCTCGTCTACGCCGTCGGCGGCGTGGGCGCGGCCAACCTTGAGCCCTGGCGCGCGGCGGGCGTCGCGGGCATCGGGGTCGGCGGCGAACTGTACCGGCCGGGCTACACGGCCCAGGAGGTCGGCGAACGCGCCGCCGCCCTGGTCTCGGCCTGGGGCGCCTGACGGGGAGGCGACGACGCCAGGCCAAGCACGCAAGGGGATCGGCTACGACAGTCCCCTCGCATTTTGGCCTTGCCCTCCACGTGAACGCTCTTGCCGAAAACGGGCGGCGCGGCTGTATTCGCCCCAATAGATTCCGCGGTTCGGCGGACCCGAACACCATAGGGAGCAGCGGCCATTTCACGGCCGCCGCCAGAGGAAAGAAGATCCGTCAATGCGCACCCAGCCTGGCCTGAGCCTGACCTACGGCCTGGTGGAGCAGCTGGGGCAAGCGATCGTCACCGGCGAATACGCCGCCGTGGGCTTCCCGACCGAGGGCGAGCTGTCCAAGCAGTTCGGCGCCAGCCGCACCGTCACCCGCGAGGCGGTCAAGATGCTGACCGCCAAGGGCCTGCTCAGCGCCCGCCCCCGCCACGGCACCGTTGTCGAGCCGGAAGCCGAGTGGAACATGCTCGACCCGGACGTGCTGCGCTGGCTGCTGGAGCGCAAGTTCTCCCTACGCCTGCTGGCCGACTTCACCGAGATGCGGCTGGGCATCGAGCCGGCCGCCGCGGCGCTGGCCGCGCGCAACGCCGACGAGGCGGGGCTGGAAGAGATCCGCAAGGGTCTGCGCCGGATGAAGGCGGCCGCCGACGGCGAGGACGACCCGCTGTCGGCCGACATCGCCTTCCACATCGCCATCCTCGACGCGACCAAGAACCCGTTCTATCGCGAGCTGCACGAGCTGGTGAACACGGCCCTGCGCATCTCGATCCGCTTCACCAACCGCATCAAGGGTCGCACCGCCTCGATCCCCTCGCACGAGGATGTAGCCGAGGCGATCATCGCCCGCGACGCGGACAAGGCTCAGGCGGCCATGCGCGAGATCATCGTCGACGTGCTGGAGCTGATCCGGGCCGCTTCGCCGGCCACGGAATCCGAGGCCGCCCGCCGCGACCGGTGAGCGCCTCGAAAACGACTCGCCCGCCCTATGGCTAAGGTTTAATGTGGCGACGCTTGGCCTAAAGGCGTCGGACCCTTAAAGTTCTTGGCATGGACAAGGGCGATCCCTCTGTGACGGACCAGGTCGAGGCGCTCGACCGTCTCACCGAGCGTGAGCGTGAGTGCCTGCGCCTGGTCGATCGGCACATGAGCTCCAAGGAGATCGCCCGGGAGCTCGGCCTCTCCAAGCACACCGTCGACTGGCACCTGGACAAGGCCCGCCGCCGCCTGGGCGCGGTCGATCGCTACGACGCCGCGCGCCGCGTCTTTGATCGGGCCCGCCCGACGGACGCCTCCCCGATCCCGCCTACCCCTGTCACCCCCCCTCCGATCGCGTCGGGGTCCGATCCGGCGCGGCTAGGCGAACATCCTTCTTCACGGTCTCCTGACCTCGCTGAGGAAGGAGCTTTCCGTGACCGAACTGACCCCCTATCAGAAAGAGGCGATTGGCCGGGCGACCTATATGCGCCAGGACATCGCGAGCTTCCGGAACACTTGGCCGGCGCTGAATTCCGCCGAAGCCCTGCCGCTGATCACCTGGAGCGAGCTCGAGCGCCAGTTGATGAGCCTTTCGGCCACGGCGAGTGGCGCGGCCATGGTCCACGACCTGGTGGCGGCCACGCGCAAGCAAGCTTCCTTCAAGCCCAGCGAGCTGGTGATGCGGGAGATCCTCTGCATCGCGAGCGCCGTGATGGACGAGACGTTCCCGTCGGACTTCTCGTCTTCGGACTCGGAAGCGGACGACCTAACCATCTGAGCGTCCCGCTCCGGTTGGCCTTCATCGCGGCCGTGATGATCGTGACCGCGCTCGCGTTCGGTTCGATCCTGGCGGGGCTCCACGCACTCGAAGGCCTGCTGCCCTAAGAGACCTCGCCCGAGGAGCCGGGCGCCTACTCCAACCATCAACATTGGCAACGCGCCGGTCTCGCCGGCGTGAAGGAGACCGCTCATGCTCAAGGAACGCCGCCAAGCCGCCCAGTCCGTGGCGGAGGCCCTGTTCGCCGCGGAGAAGGCCATCGACGCCGCCCTCTCCTCCACGGCCACCCTGGCCGCCCTGATGCCCGCCAGCCGCCAGGCGGCGAACCTCTCGGCGCTGATCGGCCAAGACGCGCTGATGTCGGCCGTCAACACCATGCAGGCCCTGGCCGCGGCGCGCGAAGGCATCGTCACGACCCACAAGCACCTGTCGGTGGCCCAGCACGACATTGGCCTCTCGGCCGTGAGCTTCGACGACATCGACGAGTTCGGCCAGGCGCCCGAAAAGCCGGCGGGCATGGCCAAGACCAAGCGCCGCCTGACCGTCGCCGCCTAACCCTTCGGGTTCGCCCACAGGTAGCGAAGCTTGCGGGCTTCGATTAAACGATGATCCTCGTCGGCTTCGGTCGGCGAGGATCTTTGCAATCTGGCGGAAGGACGCCAACCTAACGCGATGGCGCTCAACCATCCTTATCAGTGGGCCAGCCTCGCGGCGTTGCTCGTTTCAACCGGTTTCGCGTTTTGGCGAGGCGGCTGGCCCGAGCGGCTGGCCGCCGCGGCCATGATCGCGGCGTGGTTCTCCACCGGGTGGCTGTATGACAGCAAACTGCGGTTCGGACCGCAGAGCGCCGCGTTCTTCGTCGACGTCGCCCTGATGATGGTGCTGCTGTTCATCGCCCTGCGATCGAACCGATGGTGGCCGATGTGGGCCTGCGGCTTTCACGCCCTCAGCCTGATCCTGATGCTGGCCACCCTGGCCGATCCCAGGATCCCCAACCGCGCCAGCCTGGTCGCCGGCGGGGGCGTGTTCAGCTACCTGACCATGGCCGCGCTGTTCTGCGGGGCCCTGCCGCGCCGTCGTCGGCCTGACGCCGCGTCACCGCTGACATAGCCTCGAACGCCTGTTTCACTCCCTCCAAACAACAGGAGGAAACCAATGGGCGAAGCCTATATCGTGGCGGCCGCGCGGACGGCCGGCGGACGCAAGGGCGGCAAGGTCTCGGGCTGGCATCCGGCCGATCTGGGCGGCGTCATCCTGGATGCGCTGGTCGATCGCACCGGCGCCGATCCGGCCCTGATCGAGGACGTGATCATGGGCTGCGTCGGCCAGGTCGGCGAGCAGGGCCTGAACGTCGCCCGCAACGCCATCCTCGCCTCCAAGCTGCCCGAGAGCGTGCCCGGCACGTCGGTCGACCGCCAGTGCGGCTCGTCGCAGCAGGCCATTCACTTCGCCGCCGCCACCGTGATGTCGGGGGCCATGGACATCGTCATCGCCGCCGGCGTCGAGAGCATGAGCCGCGTGCCGATGGGCCTGTCCTCGCAGCTGCCCTACAAGAACGGCTTTGGCACCTACAAGAGCCCGCGCATCGAGGACAAGTATCCGGGCGTCCAGTTCAGCCAGTTCATGGGCGCCGAGATGATGGCCAAGAAGTACGACCTCTCGCGGGCCGACCTCGACGCCTACGCCCTGCAAAGCCACCAGCGCGCCATGGCCGCCACCAAGGCCGGCAAGTTCGCCGCCGAGATCGTGCCGATCGAGGTCAAGCTGGAAGACGGCAAGACCGAGCGCCACGAGGTCGACGAGGGCATCCGCTGGGACGCCTCGATGGAGTCGATCGGTTCGGTGAAGCTGCTGGCCGAAGACGGCCGCATCACCGCCGCCACCTCCAGCCAGATCTGCGACGGCGCGGCCGGCGTGATGATCGTCAATGAGCGCGGCCTGAAAGCCCTGGGCGTCGAGCCGCTGGCGCGAATCCACCACATGACCGTGATCGGCCACGACCCGGTGATCATGCTGGAGGCCCCGATCCCCGCCACCCTGAAGGCGCTGGAGCGGGCCGGCATGAAGATCGGCGACATCGACCTCTACGAGGTCAACGAGGCCTTCGCCTCTGTGCCGACCGCCTGGCTGAAGGTCACCGGCGGCGATCCCGCCAAGCTGAACGTCAACGGCGGCGCCATCGCCCTTGGGCACCCGCTGGGCGGCTCGGGCGCCAAGCTGATGACGACGCTGGTCCACGCCCTGAAGGACCGCGGCGCGCGCTACGGCCTGCAGACCATGTGCGAAGGCGGCGGTCTGGCGAACGTCACGATCGTCGAGCGTCTGTAGCGTCCCTTCAAGGTCATAAATTCGTGTCATCCCGGAAAGCGCGCAGCGCTTATCCGGGACCCAGGGGCCGCAAGCGCGGCGTTCCCGCACCCCCTGGGTCCCGGCTCTACGCTTCGCTACGGCCGGGATGACACGGCTTCGTTGATTTGACGGGATCGGAGCCCCCATGATCACCCTCTGGCACTGCCGCGACGCCCGCTCGTTCCGGCCGCTATGGGCGCTGGAGGAGCTTGAGATCCCCTACGATCTCAAGCTCCTGCCGTTCCCGCCGCGCTTCCACGCGCGCGAATATCTGGACGAGAACCCGCTGGGGACGATCCCGCTGCTGGTCGACGGCGACACGCGGATGACCGAGTCCGCGGCGATGATCGAGTATCTCTCCATGCGTCACGGCGGCGGGCGGCTGTCGGTTCGGCCCGACGAGCCTGGCTACGGCGCCTATCTGAACGGCCTCGTCCAGGGCGAGGCCACCCTGACCTTTCCCCAGACCCTGGTGCTGCGCTACGCGCGGCTCGAACCCGAGGCGCGCCGCCAGCCGCAGGTCGCCGAGGACTACGCCCGCTGGTTCCTGGCGCGGCTGAAAGGGCTGGAGGCGATCCTGGAAAGATCGGCCTTCGTCGCCGCCGACCGCTTCACCGGCGCCGACATCTCGGTGGCCTACGCCCTGCTGCTGGCCCGCGCCCTGAAGCTGGACGGCGAGTTCCCGACGGCGATCGTCGACTACTGGACTCGCGTCAGCCAACGCCCAGCCTTCGCCCGCGCCACGGCGGCGCAAGGCGCGGCTCCAGCGAGCGTTTGAACGTTTTTATCGTCTTACGGCAAATTAACTCAGCGACCGGGGGTTTGTCGGCTAGAAGGCCGACGACGAACAACTGTCGCTGGGGATGAACGTGCTTTACCGGATCAATGGGCGCCGCCCGACTTTGAGCGCGCTGGTCTTGGTCCTGGGGGTGAGCGCGATCGCCCTAGCCGGATGCGGCGACAAGAAGCCCACGAAGGTCAAGAGCACGCCGGCCGCGTCGGCGACCGTCAGCGTGGCCGTGGTGACCAGCCAACCGATCGCTCGCCAGATCAACGCCACCGGCACGATCTCGCCCTGGGAAGAGGTGCCGGTCGGCGCCGAGACCGGCGGCCTGACGGCCGTCTCGGTCAACGCCGAGGAAGGCCAGGTCGTCCAGGCCGGCCAGGTGCTGGTCAAGCTGAACGACGCCCTGATCACCGCCCAGCTGCGCCAGCAGGAGGCCGCCGTGGCCAGCGCCCGCGCCACGCTGGCCGAGGCCCAGGCCGCCCTGGGCCGCGCCCGCGAGCTGCAGGCCAAGGGTTACCTGTCCCAGGCTTCGCTGGACACCGCCACCGCCAAGCAGGGCACGGCTGCGGCGAACCTCGCCGCCGCCGAGGCCGCCCGGGGCGAGACCGCCGCGCGCCTGGCTCAGACCTCGGTCCGCGCGCCGGTCGGCGGCCTGATCAGCCGCCGCAGCGTCACCAAGGGCCAGATCGTCAGCGCCGGCTCGGAGCTCTTCCGCATCGTCCGCGACAGCCGCTTGGAGCTTGACGCCGAGATCCCCGAGACCGACCTCGCCGCCGTCAAGGCGGGCATGCCGGCCACCGTCTATTCCGAGCAGGTCGGCCAGATGACCGGCCGCGTGCGGATCGTCACCTCCGAGGTCAACACCAGCAGCCGCATGGGCGTGGCCCGCGTGGCCCTGTCGTCGATGGGCGGCTTCCGCCCGGGCATGTTCGCCCGCGCCACGATCGACGCCGGCGACCAGCCGGCCCTTGTCGTGCCCTCGGCTTCGGTGCTGTACCGCGAGAACCGCCCCGGCGTGTTCGTGGTCGACGCCGCCAAGAAGGTCCACTTCCGCCGCATCGCCATCCTGGCCAACACCGGCGACCGCATCGCCGCCACCGGCGTGAACGCCGGCGAGCGGGTGGTGGTCGACGGCGCGGGCTTCCTGGGCGAGGGCGATCTGGTGCGCATCAGCGCCGCCACGCCCAAGCCCGCTCGCTAAAGGACGCCCCGATGCGCAACATCTCGTCCTGGGCGATCAAGAACCCGATCCCCGTCATCCTGCTGTTCCTGCTGCTCTCCCTGGCCGGCGTCGCCGCCTTCAAGAGCATGCGGATCAACAACAATCCCGACGTCGACTTCCCGTTCGTCGTCGTCACCGCCGTGCGCCCCGGCGCCGCCCCCAGCGAGCTGGAGACCCAGGTCACCCGCCTGATCGAGGACTCGATCGCCGGCCTTGGCCAGGTGCGCCACATCAACTCCACCGTCGTCGACGGCGCCTCGACCACCTTCATCGAGTTCGAGCTGGGGGTGGACCACGAGCGCGTCACCAACGACGTGCGCAACGCCATGTCCAACCTGCGCGGCTCCCTGCCCCAGGACATGCAGGAGCCGATCGTCAACCGCATCGACGTCACCGGCGGCGGGCTGATCACCTATGTCGTCAAGGCACCGACCCTGACGCCGGAGCAGCGCAGCTGGTTCGTCGACAACGAGGTCAGCCGCGCCCTGCTGGCCATCAAGGGCGTGCGGCAGGTCAATCGCCAGGGCGGCGTCGACCGCGAGATCGAGATCGCCCTCAATCCCGACCGCCTGGCCGCGCGGGGCGTCACCGCCGCCGCCGTCAGCCAGGCCTTGGTCTCGTCCAACGCCGACCTGCCCGGCGGCCGGGTGACGATCTCCGGCTCCGAGCGCGCCATCCGCACCCTGGGCGCGGCGGGCTCGGTCGAGCAGCTGCGCGAGACTCGCGTGCCCCTGTCCTCGGGCGGCACCGTGCGCCTGGCCGACCTCGGCACGGTCACCGACCACTGGGCCGAGCCCCGCTCGCGCGCCCGCTATGACGGCCAGGAGGTGGTGACCTTCAACATGGTGCGCGGTCGCGGCGCCTCGGAGGTGCAGACCGCCGAGAAGGTCCGCAAGGCGATCGAGAAGCTCGACAAGGCCCACCCCGAGATCGAGATCCAGGAAATCACCTCGAACGTGAAGTACATCGAGGAGAGCTATGTCGCCTCGATGGAAGCCCTGATCATCGGCGCGATCCTGGCCGTGCTGGTCGTGCTGCTGTTCCTGCGCGACTGGCGCGCCACCCTGCTGTCGGGCGTGGTGCATCTGATCATGCTGGCCACCTGGCTGTTCCTGATCGTGGTGCCGTGAAACGGCGGAACCGGGTCGCGCGGCGGCCCGGAAGGCCGTTTGGCGGCTGTTTTAACCGTCAAAATGTCGCCTCTTCAGCGCCGGTTGGCCACCGCCAGCTATCAAAACAGAAGTGTCCGGGACTTGACCGCCGGGCTGGATTTTTGACCGGATTCGCCGTTAGCATGGCCGCATGGACACCACCGCCACGCCGCTGCCGTCGGGCGGCGTCTACCTCGGCGGCATGCTGACCCCGACGCTGGGCCTGGTCGCGACCCACACGCTCGCCGCCGGCACCGGCGCGACCGGCGGCGCGCTCGGCCTGGCCACCGGGATGGCGGCCCAGTGGTGGCCGGTCAACCGGCTGTGGCTGCGTGCCGGGCCGGCGATGGTGATCGCGTGGAGCCCGGGCTTTCGCGACGCCAGCCTGCGCGCGGGCGCCCAGGCCGGCGCGAGCTACGCGTTCGTCAAGGTCGGCGTGCTCGCGCTCGACCTGCGGTTCGACGTGGTCGCGGCGTCGGGGACCACGTTCGGCACGCTCGG
>NZ_CALCDX010000029.1 GCF_937900395.1 uncultured Caulobacter sp. | reverse complement strand
AACCTGCGGCAGTTCCCGATCGACCGCCTGAAGATCGACAAGTCCTTCGTCCAGAACGCCGAGGACGAGGCCATCGTGAAGGCCGTGATCACCCTGGGCTCGTCGATGGGCATGAAGGTGGTCGCCGAGGGCGTCGAGGACGCCGATCAGCTGGCCGCCCTGATGCGGTACGGCTGCGACCAGATTCAGGGCTACCATTTCGGCAAGCCGATGCCGGCGGACGAGGTGGCGGGGTTCCTGAAAGGGTTTGGGTAGGCGGCGTTGCAGATGCTCTCCCGCGATGCGGGGGAGCTGTCGCGGAGCGACTGAGGGGGCGAACTGGAGGCAGGCCGAGTTAGCCCCCTCCGGCCCTCTGGGCCACCTCCCCCGCGATGCGGGGAGGAACTAGCGCCTACCCCTCCACCGCCTCGTACAACCCCCTAGCCTCGCTCGCCGGCCCGCGCCGTTCGCCGCAGTCCAGCACGCGGATGGCGATCAGCCGTCCGGCCAAGCCGAACACCAGCACGTCGCCGGGCTTGAGCGTCCGCGAGGGCTTGTCGATCCGGCTCTCGGCGCCCGCGCGAGTCAGGCGGATGCGGCCCTCGTCGACGAACTTGGCGGCCAGCGAGCGGGTCTTGAAGAAGCGGGCGCGCCACAGCCAGACGTCGGCGCGAGCAGCGTCGTTCGGGGCGTCGCTCACGACGCGGCCTGCTTGGCCGCGGCCGGCTTGCGGCGGCGGGGGCGCTTGCGGCGCGCGGGCGGTGGCGGCGGTTCGGTCAGCTTCGCCAGGGCCGCGAACGGCGAGTCCGGCCGGGCCTTGACCGGCTTCTGCTCCAGCTTGGCCGCGCCCCGGCGCTTCCAGACGATCGGCTGGTCCGGCTTGGCGCGGATGGCGGGGGTGTAGTCGAGGGCGCGCAGCACCGCCGAGGCCTGGGCGGCGGTCCAGCCGAGTTTCTCGATCGCCGCGTCGGTCAGCACCACGCCGCCGGGCCGTTGCTCGGCGCGCAGCAGCGCGTCCAAGGTCTCGAGCTGCTCGACCGGAATGCTGAAGCAGGCGACGGCGCGCAGACCGCTGGCCGAGAGCTCGCGCGCCGAGGGCTCAGGCGAGGGCAGTTTCTCCAGCGTCGTCAGGGCCCCACGCCAGCCAGCGGGGTTCAGGGCCCGCGCGCAGGCCACCGCCTCGGCCCGCAGCACGCCGGGGCAGTAGAGACTGAAGGCGCCGATCCGCACGCCCAGGCTCTTCAGCGTCCGCCGCTCGGCCTGGCTGAGCGCCTTCAGCTCCGGATCGACCGGGCGCTTGTCCAGCACGCCGCCGGCCTCCAGCAGTCGGTGGGCGATGCCGCGCGGCAGGCCCTTCAGCTCGCCGCCGGCCAGGGCGCGTTCCAGCTTGCGCAGCGGGGCCAGATGCCGATCGACCTCCGAGGCCAGGAAGGCGTCCAGCCGCCGCTCGGCGCGCTCGCGCACGGCGGCGGGCCCCAGCTCGCCCAGCAGGCGGGCGCGGGGCGACAGCAGAGGCAGGTCGCGGCGGACCGCGCCGGCCGCCTCGCCGCGCCAGAGGATCATGCCGTCGGGCGTCAGGGCGAAGGCGTCGTCGGCCTCGCTGGCCAGGACGCCCAGGCGGCGGGCGATCTCGGGACCGACCGCGCGCTGGGCGGCGTTGCGCAACGCCTTCTCCTCCAACGGCGAGGCGCCCTTGGCGGGGGTGAAGGCCACGCCCGACAGGTGGCCGACCACGTGGCCCTCGACCGTCACCTCGCCGTCTTGGCCGACGCCGGCATAGAGCGCCTCGCGCTCGCCCAGCTGCTTCATCAAGACGCTGGTGCGGCGGTCGATGAACCGCGCCATCAGCTTTTCGTGCAGGGTGTCGCTGATCCGGTCCTCGAGCTGGCGGGTCAGGCCCTGCCAGTGGGCCGGATTGGCGACCCAGTCGGGACGGTTGGCGATGTAGCTCAGCGTGCGAACGCCCGACAGCCGCGCGGCCAGGCTGTCGATCTCGCCGTCCGTGCGGTCCAGCGCCTTGAACTGGCTGTTCACCCAGTCCTCGGGCAGGCGCTTGCGGCCCGTGGTCAGGTCGTCGAACAGGGTGCGCGCCGTGCGCTGGTGGTCGTCGTCGGTGGTCTTGCGGAAGTCCGGCGTCTGGCAGACCTCCCACAGGCGGATCAGGGCCGAGCGGTCGGCCTTGCAGCGCTTGATCACGTCCTCCTGCTGGGCCAGGGCCCGCAGGGTGCGCTCGTCCAGCGCCTCGTCCGACAGCTTCAGGCCGCCGCGCTGGGGCGTCTCGGCCAGGGAGCGCAGCAGGCCGGGCAGTGAGCCGAAGTCGAGGCGGGCATTGCGCCATTCGGCGGCGACGATGGGCTCGAAGGTATGGCTCTCGACGGCCTCGACCAGGTCCTCGTCGATTTCCTCGCAGTCGCCCGTGACGCCGAAGGTGCCGTCGCGGGTATAGCGGCCGGCGCGGCCGGCGATCTGGCCGACCTCCTGGGGATAGAGCCAGCGGGTGCGCTTGCCGTCGAACTTGCGCAGGCCCGCGAAGGCCACGTGGTCGACGTCCATGTTCAGGCCCATGCCGAT
>NZ_CALCDX010000028.1 GCF_937900395.1 uncultured Caulobacter sp. | reverse complement strand
GGCCGGCGGACAGCTTGGCCGAGCCGATGGCGTCGCGGTACGGGCCGTAGAAGGCCGAGGCGTACTTGGCGGCGTAGGACATGATCATCACGTCCTGGTGGTTGGCGCCTTCTAGCGCCGCGCGCAGCTTGCCGATGCGGCCGTCCATCATGTCGGACGGCGCGAGGATATCGGCGCCGGCTTCGGCCTGCATCAGGCCCTGTTCGATCAGGCGATCGATGGTGGGGTCGTTGAGAATCTTGCCGCCTTCGACCACGCCGTCGTGGCCGTGGTCGGTGAAGGGATCCAGCGCCACGTCGCACATGATCCCGACCTCGGGGGCGGCGTCTTTCATGGCCTTGACGGCGCGCGGGATGACGCCGTCCGGATCGGCGGCGATCGAGCCCGCCGCGTCCTTCCGCGCGCCGTCGATGTGCGGGAAGATGGCGATGGCCGGGATGCCGAGATCGCGGGCCCGGACGGCGGCCTTGGCGGCCTCCTTGACCGACAAACGCTCGACGCCCGGCATGGAGGCCACGGGGATGGTCCCTTCGCCCTCGTGCACCACCATCGACCAGATCAGGTCGGACGGTCGGACCTCGCTCTCGCGGACGAGGCGGCGGACCCAGTCGGCCTGACGGACACGGCGCAGACGGGTGTGCGGGTAGGGGGCGAGGGGGGGCGTGGTCATGACGTTGATTTGGACCGCGCCGCTCGTCGAGGCAAGACGGGCGGCCCCTTAAGGCCGCCCTCCGCCCGGATCAGGCGATCACGAATAGCGGAACGCCGGGTCGGCGAGGTCGATCTGCGGGAAGATCTCCTTCTCGGCCCAATAGTCCTGGGTGTGGCGCCACTCCGGCTTGTCGCCGGCCTTGGGCAGCAGATGCATGTTGCGCATCAGGTAGCCGGGATTGAAGTCCTCGGGATCGATCCAATTGCCGATCTTCATGTCCTTGTCCTCGGGGCGCAGCGCGACCTCGACCTGCTTCTTGCCGGTCTTTTCCATGTGGGCCAGCAGGCGGCAGACGAAGTCGCCGATCATGTCGGCGCGCAGGGTCCAGCTGGCGCGGAAGTAGCCGAACACCCAGACCAGGTTCGGCACGCCGGTGAACATCATGCCGCGATAGGTGACGGTGTCGGCGAAATCGAGCGGCTTGCCGTCGATCTCGAAGGCGATGTCGCCCAGCACGCTGAGATCAAAGCCCGTGGCGGTGACGATGACGTCGGCCTCCAGCTCCTGGCCAGACTTCAGCCGCAGGCCCTTTTCGGTGAAGCGCTCGATCTCGTCGGTGACCACCGAGGCCTTGCCCGAAGCGATGCCCTGGAAGAGGTCGCCATCGGGCACGAAGGCGATCCGCTGCCGCCAGGGGCGGTAGCGCGGCGTGAAGTGCTTGGCGATGTCGAAGTCCTCGCCGAGGAACATCTTCACGCCCTCGAGCAGCTCCGCCTTCACCGCGTCGGACTCTTCGATGGCGCGGCGCGTGAACGCGTGCTGGTCGAACAGCACCTTGCGGCGGACGATTTCGTGGATCCAGCTTTCGTCGATCTGCAGCTGGCGCAGGATGTCGGCCAGCTCGTTCTCGTTGCGGCCGGGCACGAAATAGGTCGGCGAGCGCTGCAGAAGCGTAACGTGAGCGCAGTCGCCGGCGATGTTTGGAACCAGGGTCGCGGCCGTGGCGCCCGAGCCGATGACGACGACCTTCTTGCCCTTCAGGTCCAGGTCCTTGGGCCAGGTCTGCGGGTGGACGATGCGGCCCTGGTAACGGTCCATGTCCGGCCACTCGGGCGTGTAGCCGACCGAATGCCGGTAATAGCCCTGGCACATCCAGAGGAAGTTCGTCGTGTAGGTCTCGACGCCGTCGGGACCCGAGACGGTCAGCGTCCACACCTTGTCCTGGCTGGACCAGACCGCGTTGGTGATGCGGCGGCGATAGCGGATGTGGCGCGCCAGATCGTTCTCGTCGATCACCTCGCCCATGTAGCTGAGGATCTCGCCGGCCGTGGCGATCGGCGGTCCGACCCAGGGCTTGAAGCGGTAGCCGAAGGTGTAGAGGTCGCTGTCCGAGCGGATGCCGGGATAGGTGTGGGTCAGCCAGGTGCCGCCGAAGCTCTCCAGCGCCTCTAGCACCACGAAGCGTGTTCCGGGCCTCTGATGCGTCAGGTGATAGGCGCCGCCGACCCCGGATATGCCGGCGCCCACGATAATGACGTCGAAATGTTCGCTGGCCGCGCCGCGCGCGGTCCTTTGAAGCGTCGCCGCTTCGTCCATGCTCGTTCCTCCCGTGCCAGCCGTCGCGCGGCCTGGATCGCTTGGCGCCTCTGTCGGACGCTCAAGTGATCACTGTACACTTAGAGGTTCGCGCGGCTCTTGCGCTGAATCAAGCGAAAGCGGCGAGCGCGTGTTTTAGGGAGCCGCGCGCGAGGCCAGGACCGCGGGGCTGTCGATGCGGGTCCACAGCTGCGACTTGCACAGGAAGTTGCCGATCACGCAGCCCTTGGCGCGCATGGTCTTGGTGTCGACGATGTCGGCGGTGCCGACCAGCGTGACCTTCAGGGTGGGGACCCAGACGCGACCCTTCAGCGAGCCGTTGTTCTGGGCTTCGAAGTCGCGCAGCAGCTGCTTGCCGATCAGGGTGTCCGTGCCCGACTTGCGCGCGTCGGCTTCGGCCTTGGGGCTGGCCCAGACGACGACGCCGCAGGTGCTGGGGCCGCAGTCCTTGATCTCCAGGTGCACGCTGTTCTTCGGATTGCGCCAGACGCCATAGCTGCGCGAGATGTCGCCGCCGTCGGCCGCGTGGGCCGAAGCGGTGATGACGGTCATTCCCAGGGCCGCCGCCAGGGCGGCCTTAACGAACTTCACGAAACGCATGGTCTTGGGTGCAATTTTAACGTTGAGAACGGTCAGACTCGAAGATCGCCATTTGGGCTGAATGCGTATCGTTATCAAGGGGTGTGGCCCAATTGCCGATTCAAGTCGTGTAACGGAGGATTTCAGGTCACACCCTCCGCAAGCCGGCGAAACGTTCCGACGCCTGGCGCCGAGCGTGATTGACAGCCGTCCGTCGGCGCCGCAGTCAGGCGAAAAGAAGTGAGGGCCGTTCTGCCCCGATCGGGAGGAAGTTGCGCATGGATTTCGCGCTGAACGAGGATCAGGTCGCAATCCAGGATGCGGCGCGCGCGTTCGCCGAGGGACAGCTTGCCCCACATTCGGCTGAATGGGACGAGAACAAGCACTTCCCCGTCGATGTCCTGCGCCAAGCGGCCGAGCTGGGCTTCGCCGGCATCTATGTGAACGAGGACGTCGGCGGCAGCGGCCTGTCGCGCCTGGACGCTTCGATCATTTTCGAGGCGCTCAGCTACGGCGACGTGCCGGTGGCGGCCTATCTGACCATTCACAACATGGCCTCGTGGATGATCGACCGCTTCGGCTCGGACGACCTGCGCCGGCGCTACCTGCCGCGCCTCACGTCGATGGAGCTGATCGCCAGCTACTGCCTGACCGAGCCGGGCTCGGGCTCGGACGCCGCGGCGATGCGCACGACGGCCAAGCTGGACGGCGACCACTATGTCTTGGACGGCGGCAAGGCGTTCATCTCCGGCGGCGGCGTCTCGGACGTCTATGTCGTGATGGCGCGCACGGGCGGGGACGGCGCCAAGGGCGTCTCGGCCTTCGTGGTGGAGAAGGGAACGCCGGGCCTCAGCTTCGGGGCCAACGAGCGCAAGATGGGCTGGAACGCCCAGCCGACCGCCCAGGTGAACTTCGACAACTGCCGGGTGCCGGTGGAGAACCGCATCGGCCAGGAAGGCGAGGGCTTTCGCTTCGCCATGATGGGCCTGGACGGCGGGCGTCTGAACATCGCCTCGTGCTCCCTGGGCGGCGCCCAGTTCGCGCTCGACACGGCCAAGGCTTATCTTGAGACCCGCAACCAGTTCGGCCGGCCGCTGAAGGACTTCCAGGCCCTGCAGTTCAAGCTGGCCGACATGGCCACCGAGCTGGAGGCCGCCCGCCTGATGGTGCGTCGCGCGGCCCATGCGCTGGACAGCAAGCATCCCGAAGCCACCAAGCTGTGCGCCATGGCCAAGCGCTTCGCCACCGACGCCGGCTTCCAGGTCGCCAATGACGCCTTGCAGCTGCACGGCGGCTACGGCTACCTCCAGGACTATCCGCTGGAGCGCATCGTGCGCGACCTGCGGGTGCATCAGATCCTGGAAGGGACCAACGAGATCATGCGCGTCATCATCGCCCGCGAGATGTTCCGCCAGTGAGCGTCGGATGATCTATCTCTGCCGCCACGGCCAGACCTTCCACAATCGCGAAGGCCGCCTGCAGGGGCGGACGGAGTCGGACCTGACCCCGCTGGGCCAGGCGCAAGCGCGGGCCATGGCGGCGTTGGTGGACGATCTCGTCCCGCCGGCCGAGCGAGCGCCTTGGCGGCTGGTCGCCAGCCCGCTGCGCCGGGCGCGCCACACCGCCGAGGCGATTGGCGCGCGCCTGGGGCTTGCCGTCGAACTGGACGAGCGTCTGGTCGAGATCGACGTCGGCGAATGGTCCGGGCGGCTGCGCGAAGAGGTGAGGGGCGAGCACCCGCATCTGCGCGGCGACGACGCCTGGGGCTTCCACGCGCCGGGCGGCGAGACCTACGAGGTCATGACGGCGCGCCTTGGCGGCTGGCTGGCGGAGCAGGCCGCCGAGCCGGAGCGTCGCCTGATCGTGGTCAGCCATGGCGTCGCCGGCCGACTGCTGCGCGGTCTCTATGCCGGGCTCTCCAAGGAAGAGACCCTGCGCCAGGACATTCCGCAGGACGCGATCTTCCGTCTCGCCGGAGGCCGGATCGCGCGTATCGACTGCGCGCCGGTCGCCGAATCTGTCGAACTCGCCTGAAAGCCATCCATGACCGACGAACCCGAAGTCCTGATCCGCGTCGAGAAGAACGTCGGCCGCATCACCCTCAATCGCCCCAAGGCGCTGCACGCCCTGACGCTGGGCATGTGCGAGACGATGATCGGGGCGCTGCTGGACTGGCGGGAAGACCCGGAAATCTACATGGTCCTGATCGACCATGCGGGCGAGCGGGGTTTCTGCGCCGGCGGCGACATCCGTATGCTGGCCGAAAGCGGGGCCAAGGACGGCGTCGAGGCTCGGAAGTTCTTCCACACCGAGTACCAGCTGAACCACCTGCTGTTCACCTACGATACGCCGGTCGTGGCCATCATGGACGGGGTGGTGATGGGCGGCGGGGTCGGGATCTCGATGCCGGCCCACGTCCGCATCGCCACCGAGCGCACGACCTTCGCCATGCCCGAGACCGGCATCGGCCTGTTCCCCGACGTCGGCGGCGGCTGGTACCTGCCGCGCCTGCCCGGCAAGGCGGGGCTGTGGCTGGCCCTGACCGGCGCGCGGATCAAGGGCGCGGACTGCATGCGCCTTGGGATCGCCACCCACTTCGTGGAGTTCGGCGCGATCGAGGGGCTGAAGAAGGCGATCGTCGCCGATCCGCGCCGCATCGACGAAACCCTCCGCAAGTACCGCGCCGACGCCGGCAAGGCCGCGCTGCTGGGCTTCGAGCAGGACCTGAACCGCCTGTTCGTCGGCGACAGCGTCGAGGAGATTGTTGAATTTCTGACCCTCGACTCCAGCGATTGGGGCAAGGCCCAGCTGGAGGTCATGAAGACCAAGTCGCCACAGACGATGAAGGTCGCCTTCGAGCAGCTGAAGCGCGGCGCGGCCATGAGCGACTTCGCCGACAACATGGCCATGGAGTACCGGATCGGCTCGCGCGTCGTGCGCAAGCATGACTTCATCGAGGGCGTGCGGGCCGTGATCATCGACAAGGACAATGCTCCGCGGTGGAATCCGGCGCGCCTTGAGGACGTCACCGACGCCATGCTCGACGAGATTTTCGCGAGCCTGCCGGCGGACGAGGAATGGACGCCGCTGACGTAGGCTGCCGGGTGCGCTAACGTGTCGCACAACGATAAAGTGCCGGTTTGGAAGGATCGCCATGCGTAAGCCGCTTCTCAGTCTCGTCGCCGTGCTCGGCCTCGCCGCCTGCGCCACGCAGCCGATGCTGGGACCGCCGCCGCCGCCGCCTTCCGGCCCGGCTTCCGTTTCCATCCCGGCCAACATCGCCGCGGCGCTCAGCGATCCGTCGCGCCCCGCCGCCGACATGGTGCGCGACGAGGCCCGCCATCCGGGCGAGGTCCTGGCCTTCGCCGGCGTTAAGCCGGGCGCCAAGGTCGCCGACCTGATCCCGGGCGGCGGCTATTTCACGCGGATCTTCTCGAAGGCCGTGGGGCCCAGGGGCAAGGTCTACGCCTATGTGCCCGACGAGCTGACCAAGCTGGCCAAGCGCGAGCCGGCGGTCAACGCCATCGCCCGCGATCCGGCCTATTCGAACGTGACGGTGATCCTGAACACGCTGCCGAACTTCTCCGCGCCCGAGAAGCTGGACCTGGTGTTCACGGCCCAGAACTATCACGACATGCACGACAAATTCATGGGGCCGGCCGACCTGTCGGTCGTGAACCGCCAGATCTTCAAGGCCCTGAAGCCGGGCGGCGTCTACATGGTCATCGACCATTCGGCCGAGCCGGGCTCGGGCCTGCGCAACACCGAAGACCTGCACCGCATCGACTCGGCGGTGGTGAAGTCGGAAGTGACGGCGGCGGGCTTCATCTTCGAAGGCGAGAGCAAGGTGCTGCGTGATCCCGCCGATCCCCGCAAGGCCAATGTCTACGACCCGTCGATCCGCGGGAAGACCGACCAGTTCGTCTACAAGTTCCGCAAGCCCGCCTCGGCGCGCTGACGGACGCAAGCCATAACCATAAGAGCCGCGCCCAACGAGGCGCGGTTCGTCTTTGCAGGGAGTAGCGGATGACCCGCGTCGCGTTCATCGGGCTGGGCAACATGGGCGGCGGCATGGCCGCCAACCAGGCGGGCGCCGGACATCAGGTTCGCGCCTTCGACCTGTCGGCGGACGCCCTGGCGCGCGCGACGACCGCCGGCTGCCAGGCCGCGACCTCGGTCGCCGAGGCGGTCGCGGACGCCGAGGTGGTGATCACCATGCTGCCCGCCGGTCCGCACGTGCGGTCGGTCTATGGCGAGCAGGTCTTCAAGAGCGCGCCGAAGTCCGCCCTGCTGGTCGATTGTTCGACGATCGACGTCGAGACCGCGCGCGATGTGGCGCGTCAGGCGGCGGAGGCGGGCTTCCGCTTCGCCGACGCGCCGGTTTCTGGCGGGGTGATGGCGGCCGAGGCGGGGACCCTGGCCTTCATGGTCGGTTGCGACGAAGCCGATTTCGCCGCGGTCGAGGCGGCGCTGGAGCCGATGTCCCGGGCGACCATCCGGGCCGGTGATCACGGGGCGGGGCAGGCGGCCAAGATCTGCAACAACATGCTGCTGGGGATCTCGATGCTGGGCGTCTGCGAAGCCTTCGCCCTGGCCGAGAAGCTGGGTCTGGCCGCGGATCGCTTCTTCGACATCGCCAGCAAGTCTTCCGGGCAGTGCTGGTCGCTCAGCACCTATTGTCCCGTGCCCGGCGTCGGCCCCGAGACCCCGGCCGATCGCGGCTATGAGGGCGGATTCGCCACGGCGATGATGCTGAAGGACCTGAAGCTGGCCCAGGGCGCGGCCGCCCAGGTCGGGGCGTCGACGCCGATGGGCGCCCAGGCCGAGGCGCTGTACGCGCTGTTCGCCGCCAACGGGTTTGGCGGCAAGGACTTCTCGGCGGTGATTCAGCTTTTGCGGGGCAGGTTGGACAAATTGACCTGATGCGTTCCGAGCGACAAAAGCGCACAGAGCTTACAGAGAGTTAGCGGCGCGGATCGGGTATTTCTATTTGCTAGGTAAACGCCCGTAGATGGACACGCGTGGCGCTTGGTGCGAAAAGCCCAGCCTGTAATCAAGGGGACCGCCGACCCATCGGCCGCCGGTTTAGAGATCGCAATGGACTACAAAGCCGCGTTCCGCAGCGCCGTCGACCAGATCCGCGACGAGGGCCGTTACCGGGTTTTCGCCGACCTGAAGCGCCAGCGCGGCCAGTTTCCGCGCGCCACCTGGACCCGCGAGGACGGCTCGGAACGCGAAGTCGTGGTCTGGTGCAGCAACGACTATCTCGGCCAAGGCCAGAACCCCGTCGTGCTGGAAGCCATGAAGGACGCGGTCGACGCGCACGGCTCCGGCTCGGGCGGCACCCGCAACATCTCGGGCACCAATCACGACCACGTCCTGCTTGAGCAGGAACTGGCGGATCTGCACGGCAAGGAAGCCGGCCTGCTGTTCACCTCGGGCTACGTCTCGAACGAGGCGGCCCTGTCGGTCGTCCAGAAGATCCTGCCCGGTCTGATCATCTTCTCGGACGAGCTGAACCACGCCTCGATGATCGCCGGCATTCGCAACGGCGGCGGTCCGCGCAAGATCTTCAAGCACAACGACCTGGCGCATCTGGAAGAGCTGCTGGCGGCCGCCCCGGCCGACGCGCCCAAGCTGATCGCCTTCGAAAGCGTCTATTCGATGGACGGCGACATCGCCGACATCGCCGGCACGATCGCGCTGGCCAAGAAGTACGGCGCCATGACCTATCTGGACGAAGTCCACGCGGTCGGCATGTACGGCCCGCGCGGCGGCGGCGTCGCCGAGCGCGAAGGCCTGATGGGCGACATCGACATCATCGAAGGCACGCTGGGCAAGGCGTTCGGCGTGATGGGCGGCTATATCACCGGCGACACCGAGGTGATCGACGCCATCCGCCTGATGGCCGCCGGCTTCATCTTCACGACCTCGCTGCCGCCGGCCCTGGTGGCTGGCGCCCTGGCCAGCGTCCGCTGGTTGAAGCAGCATCCGGAAGTGCGCGAGATCCACCAGGAGCGCGCCGCGACCCTGAAGGCGATGTTCCGCGCCGCCGGTCTGCCGGTGATGGACAGCGAGAGCCACATCGTCCCGGTGCTGGTCGGCGATCCCGTCCACTGCAAGATGATCAGCGACATGCTGCTGGCCGATCACGGCGTCTATGTGCAGCCGATCAACTATCCGACCGTTCCGCGCGGCACCGAGCGCCTGCGCTTTACGCCCACGCCGTTCCACACCGACGAGATGATGCGCAAGCTGGTCGCTTCGATGGAAAAGCTGTGGGCCCACTGCAATGTCGCCCGCATGGGCGGCCACGCGGCCTAAGGACTAGAGCCAACTTCAACTTCGACCGAACACCACATCGTCGAAACGAAAAACGCCGCCGGAGTCCGGCGGCGTTCGCGTGCCTCAAAGGCGTCCAGAAAGAAGCTTGGGGCCGCTTAGCTGCCGCGCCGCACGCCCTTGCCCAGGCCGATCTTCTTGGCGAAGTCCGAGCGCCGCGCGGCATAGGCCGGCGCCACCATCGGATAGTCGGGCGGCAAGCCCCACTTGCGACGGTACTCCTCCGGGCTCATGTCGTAGTGCGAGCGCAGGTAGCGCTTGAGCATCTTCAGCTTCTTCCCGTCCTCCAGGCAGACGATGTAATCGTGCTGCACGGAGCGGCCCACCGGCACCGCCGGCTTGGCCTTCTCGACCGGACGCGGCGGCTCGCCGCCGTTGTTCAACGACGTCAGCGCGTCGTGCACCGTCCGGATCAGCTCGGGAATGGCCGTCTGGGACACGGTGTTCTGGCTTACATAGGCCGCCACGATTTCCGCGCTGAGGCCCAGGATGTCGAGGCTATTTGTGCTGGCCGTGTCCGAAGTGCCGCCGCCCTGAGACGCCATGAGATATCCCACTCTCGTTGCTGTCGTTGTTATGTCGCAGGGGGACGGAGCCGCCCTGCAGGACTGCAACGCACAGCTTCGCGTGTGGTTCCAAGATTGATTGCCGCGCCTATCTCGTTAAAGAGGGCGCCTCTGCCGACTCCCCGCAGCGCCAGGAGAGCGTGATGACTGAAGCCAACCTCAGCGCCTTTTTCGGCGCGGACCTCGCAACCGCCGACCGTGACATCTTCGATCGTATCGGTCGCGAACTGGATCGGCAGCAGAACCAGATCGAGCTGATCGCCTCGGAGAACATCGTCTCCAAGGCCATCCTCGAGGCCCAGGGCTCGATCCTGACCAACAAGTACGCCGAGGGCTATCCCGGCAAGCGCTATTACGGCGGCTGCGAATATGTCGACGAGATCGAGACCATCGCCATCGAACGCGCCAAGGCGCTGTTCGGCGCCGGTTTCGCCAACGTCCAGCCGCACTCGGGCTCGCAGGCCAACCAGGCGGTGTTCATGGCCCTGCTGCAGCCGGGCGACACGTTCCTGGGCATGGACCTGGCGGCCGGCGGCCACCTGACCCACGGCTCGCCCGCCAACCAGTCGGGCAAGTGGTTCAAGCCGATCTCCTATTCGGTGCGTCAGCAGGACCAGCTGATCGACTATGACAGCGTGGCCGAGATCGCCCAGCGCGAGAAGCCCAAGCTGATCATCGCCGGCGGCAGCGCCTATAGTCGCGAGATCGACTTCGCCAAGTTCCGCCAGATCGCCGACTCGATCGGCGCCTATCTGATGGTCGACATGGCCCACTATGCGGGCCTGATCGCCGGCGGCGCCTATCCGAGCCCGATCCCGCACGCCCATGTCGTGACCACCACCACGCACAAGACCCTGCGCGGTCCGCGCGGCGGCATGATCCTCACCAACGACGAAGCGATCATCAAGAAGGTCAATTCGGCCGTCTTCCCGGGCCTGCAAGGCGGTCCGCTGGAGCACGTGATCGCCGCCAAGGCCGTGGCGTTCGGCGAGGCGCTGCAGCCGTCGTTCAAGGCCTACGCCAAGCAGGTCGTCGCCAACGCCCGCGCGCTGTCGGAAGCCCTGCTGAAGTCGGGCGTCAACATCGTCTCGGGTGGCACCGACAGCCACCTGATGCTGGTCGACCTGCGTCCCAAGGGCGTGACCGGCCGCGACGCCGAGCACAGCCTCGAGCGCGCCCACATGACCTGCAACAAGAACGGCGTGCCGTTCGACACCGCGCCGTTCACGGTCACCTCGGGCATCCGCCTGGGCACGCCGGCCGGCACGACGCGCGGCTTCAAGGAAGCCGAGTTCACCCGCGTCGGCGAACTGATCGGCGAAGTGGTCAACGGCCTGGCCGCCAACGGCCCCGATGGCAACGCCGCGGTCGAGGCCAAGGTGCGCGAGGAAGTGCTGACCTTGACGGGCCGCTTCCCGATCTACAACTAATATGGTCTAGGCGCCGCGGGAGGGGCCACATCATGCGCTGCCCCTTCTGCGGACACGCCGAAAGCCAGGTCAAGGACAGCCGCCCGTCGGAAGACGGGGCGGCGATCCGTCGTCGCCGGATGTGCCCGGAGTGCGGCGGCCGCTTCACGACCTTCGAACGGGTTCAGCTGCGCGAGCTGATCATTTTGAAGCGGTCGGGCCGGCGCTCGCCCTTCGATCGCGACAAGCTTGTGCGCTCAATCACCCTGGCGATGCAGAAGCGCCCGGTGGACCCGGAACGGGTAGAGCGGATGATCAACGGCATCGTTCGCCAGCTGGAAAGCATGGGCGAGACCGAGCTTCCGTCCTCGACGGTCGGCGAAATGGTCATGAAGGCGTTGAAATCCCTCGATGACGTGGCCTATGTCCGCTACGCCTCGGTCTATCGCGATTTCAAGGAAACCGGCGACTTCGCCAAGTTCCTCACGGAAGAGGGACTGAGCGACGGCGTCGAGGAAGAGCTATAGTCCGTTAAGCCTAATGTGTGTTTCTGGTCGCGCGCGACGCGGCCGTGGAGAGTCGAGCTAGATGGTTGAAGACAACATCCGCCTGTTGATCGTGGAGGGCCGAAGCCATTCGGGCGTCTCCGACGAGCTGCTGCGCGGTGCCGCCCAGGCGATCGAAGCCTATGGCGCGGAATACGACGTGATCACGGTTTCCAGCGCGCTTCAGATCCCGACGGCCATCGCCCTGGCGGAAGACGCCGGCCAAGGCCCGGTGGGCCGACGCTATGACGGCTATGTCGCCCTGGGCTGCGTGATCCGCGGCGAGACCTACCATTTCGAGCTCGTTTCCAACGAGACCGCCCGCGGTCTGCAGGACCTGGGCATCGGGCGCCGCCTGCCGATCGGTTTCGGCGTGCTGGCCGTCGATGACGAGCAGCAAGCCTGGGCGCGCGCCAAGGTCAGCGAAGGCGATCGCGGCGGCGCGGCCGCCAAGGCCTGCCTGGAGACCATCGCGCTGAAACGCCAGCTTCTGGGGCGCGGCAGATGAGCGCACCCCGCACCCAACCGCGCTCGGTCGCGCGCCTGGCGGCCGTGCAGGCCCTCTATCAGATGGAAGTCTCGGGGGCCGGCGTCGACTCGGTCATCCGTGAATTCTCCGAGCATCGCTTCGACCGCGACGTCGAGGGCGAGCGCCTCGCGCAGGCCGACGAAACCTTCTTCGCCGAGCTGGCTAAGGGCGTTGTGGCCCATCAGGCCAAGGTGGATCAGGGAATCGTCAAGCGCCTGGCCTCGGGCTGGCGGCTCGAGCGCCTGGACGCCACGGCGCGCGCCGTTCTGCGCGCCGGCGCCTACGAATTGATGTATCGGCCGGACGTTCCGACCGAAGTCGTCATCAATGAGTATGTCGAGATAGCGAAATCCTTTTTTGAGGGTCCTGAGTCAGGCTTCATCAATGGCGCCCTCGACGCGATCGCCCGTGATGCAAGAGACTGACGAAGAAGACTGGTTCGCTGAAGACGAGGCGCCATCCACAGCGGTGGCGCCCGCGACCGAATTCGACCATATCGAACGCTTGCTGCGTCCGCTGACGCGCGGCGATCCGGCCGCGTTGGATCTGTTGGACGACGCGGCCGTGCTGCCGTCGCGTCCTGGCTATGACCTGGTGATCACCAAGGACGCCATGGTCGGCGGCGTGCATTTCCTGGTCGACGAGTCGCTGGACATGGTCGCGCGCAAGCTGCTGCGCACCAACCTCTCCGACCTCGCCGCCAAGGGCGCCGAGCCCTACGGCTATTTCTTGTCCGTCGGCTGGCCTTCGGGTTCGGACGTCACCTCGCGCGAGACCTTCGCCCGGGGGTTGGCGGAAGATGGGGCGCTCTTCGACATTTCGCTGCTGGGCGGCGACACGGTGACCACCTCGGGGCCGCTGGTGCTGTCGGCGACCCTGCTGGGCTGGGTTCCCCAGGGCGAGGCGATCCTGCGTCGGGGCGCCAAGCCGGGCGACAGGCTCATGGTGTCCGGCACGATCGGGGATGGCTGGCTGGGCCTGCTGGCCCAATGGGGCGAGGTCGCTGATCCTGACGGCGGGCTTCTTCGTCGTTATCGTCAGCCCGAGCCGCGCATCGGCCTTCGCGAGTCCATGCGCCAGCACGCCAAGGCCGCCGCCGACGTCTCCGACGGCCTGCTGGCCGACAGCAGCCACATCGCCAAGGCCAGCGGTTGCCGCGTGCGGGTCGATCTCGAACGCCTGCCGCTTTCGCCGGGCGGCCAGGCCTGGCTAGAGCTTCAGCCCGAGCAGGTCGAGGGGCGCATTTCCCTGGCCTCCGGCGGCGACGACTACGAGATCGTCTGCGCGGTCGATCCCAACGAGGCCTGGAACTTCCGCATCGCCGCCGCGGCGGCGGGCGTCAAGGTCAGCGAGATCGGCGAGTTCGTCGAAGGCGAGGGCGTCTCGGCCTACTACAAGGGCCGTGACGTGACCCCGTCGCGTCTGGGCTGGCTGCACGGCTAGCACTCGCTCCGAGCGCCGGTAGGGGAATATCAAGCCCCGCTTGCTAGAAGCGGGGCATGAGCCCGACCTTTTCACGCCGATTTCTGCTGAGCCTCGCCGCCGTCGCGGTGACAAGCGGGCCGGCGCTCGCCCGATCCGAGAAGAAGAAGGAAGGGGAGGAGCAGGCGCTCGACCCGACCTACAAGCTTGGCTCGATGACGATCCCGATCATCGCCAACGGCCGGATCGTGAACTACGTCTTCGTGGCCCTCACGCTCAGGCTGACCTCGGGCACCGAAGTCGAGAGCTTCAAGGCTCAGGAGCCGGCGTTGCGTGACGCCATCATGCGAGCGTCCTATCGAACGCCTTTCGTCCGGCCGGACACCTGGCAAGAAGTCGACGGTCCCCGTCTCCAAGCCTTTGTCCTCGCCCAATGCGCGACCCTGTTCGGCAAGGGGAAGGTCGCGGCCGTGGACATCGCCAAGCAGGTGCCGCGTCAGCACGTGATGCCACCGAACGCCGCCGCCGTGCGCGCGCTGCAGCGAAAGTCGGACACGCCCAACCCCTAAACGCTTCGCGGTGACGCTCGGAGCGCCCGGAATCGCTTGCGCCAACGCGGGTTGCGCGCCTCCCGGGCATCTGACAGTGTCCTTCGCATGACGCCGTTCGGCCGTCATTTTCAGGGAGAACGAGGGGGCACGAGGCCAAAAAGGCCCGCCTGTCGACCTCGACGGCGATTGAGTCGACTTGTTTGAGTTGGCTCAAGGTCGCCGCCGGCGGATCGGCGTCCCCTCGTTGCAAAGAAGCGCGAAGGGGCGAAGAACCTAATGAGTCTTTGGCTTTATCTGGCCATCGGGGCCGGGCTTCTGGCGGTGCTGTACGGCGCCGTGCAGACGGCCAGTCTGATGCGGGCCTCGGCCGGCAATGCACGCATGCAGGAGATCGCCGCGGCGATCCAGGAGGGCGCTCAAGCCTATCTGCGGCGACAATATCTCACCATCTCGATCGTCGGCGCGGTCATCCTGGTCGCCGTCTACCTGCTGATCGGCCCGTGGGCCGCGCTCGGCTTCCTGGTCGGCGCGGTGCTGTCGGGCGCGGCGGGCTTCGCCGGCATGCTGATCTCGGTCCGGGCCAACGTCCGCACCGCCCAGGCCTCGTCCGAAGGCCTCGCCAAGGGCCTGTCGCTGGCCTTCACCTCGGGCGCGGTCACCGGCATGCTGGTGGCGGGCTTCGCCCTGCTGGGCGTGGCCGGCTACTACTGGGTGCTGACCGACGTCCTGGGTCTTGAGCCGACGGGCCGAGGCGTCGTCGACGCGCTGGTGGCCCTGGGCTTCGGCGCCTCGCTGATCTCGATCTTCGCCCGTCTCGGCGGCGGCATCTTCACCAAGGGCGCCGACGTGGGCGGCGATCTGGTGGGCAAGGTCGAGGCCGGCATCCCGGAAGATGACCCCCGCAACGCCGCGACCATCGCCGACAATGTCGGCGACAATGTTGGCGACTGCGCCGGCATGGCCGCCGACCTGTTCGAGACCTACGCCGTGACCACGGTCGCGACCATGGTGCTGGCGGCGATCTTCTTCCGCGGCCACGAGGCCGTGGGCGCGATGATGCTGCTGCCGCTGGCCATCTGCGCGGTCTGCATCGTCACCTCGATCATCGGCGCGTTCTTCGTCCGCCTGGGCAAGAGCCAGAACATCATGGGCGCGCTGTACAAGGGCCTGATCGTGACCGGCGTGCTGTCGATCCCGGCGGTCTGGTACGTGCTGCACCAGCTGGTCCCGGTTCCGGTCGTGACGGAAGCCCGGACCTACACCGCCGATGGCCTGTTCTATTGCGGCCTGGTCGGCCTGGCCGTCACCGCCGCCATCGTGATGATCACCGAGTACTACACCGGCACGAACTTCCGTCCGGTGAAGTCGGTGGCCCAGGCTTCGGTCTCGGGTCACGGCACCAACGTGATCCAGGGCTTGGCCATGTCGCTGGAAGCCACGGCGCTGCCCGCGCTGACCATCATCGTCGGCATCGTGGTCACCTATAATCTGGCCGGCCTGTTCGGCATCGCGATCGCCACCACGACTATGCTGTCGCTGGCCGGCTTCATCGTCGCGCTGGACGCCTTCGGCCCGGTCACCGACAACGCCGGCGGCATCGCCGAGATGGCGGGCCTGCCGCCGGAAGTCCGCGTCACCACCGACGCCCTGGACGCGGTCGGCAACACCACCAAGGCCGTGACCAAGGGCTACGCCATCGGTTCGGCGGGTCTCGGCGCCCTGGTGCTGTTCGCTGCCTATACCGAAGACCTGAAGTTTTTCTCGGCCAATGCGACGCCGGGCAGCTTCTTCGACGGCATGGGCCCGGTGACCTTCGACCTGTCGAACCCGTACGTCGTGGTCGGTCTGCTGTTTGGCGGCCTGCTGCCGTTCCTGTTCGGCGGCATGTCGATGACCGCCGTCGGTCGCGCGGCCGAGTCGGTCGTCGCCGAGGTGCGCCGTCAGTTCCGCGAGAACCCGGGCATCATGACGGGCGAGGTGAAGCCGGAATACGGCCGCGCCGTCGACATCCTGACCAAGGCCGCCATCCGCGAGATGATCGTGCCCAGCCTGCTGCCGGTTGTCTCGCCGGTGGTGCTGTTCTTCGTGATCAACGCCATCGCCGGCAAGGTCGACGCCTTCGCGGCGCTCGGCGCCATGCTGATGGGCGTCATCGTCACCGGCCTGTTCGTCGCTATCTCGATGACCAGCGGCGGCGGCGCCTGGGACAACGCCAAGAAGGTGATCGAGGAGGGCTTCACCGACAAGAACGGCGTCCTGCACAAGAAGGGCGGCGACACCCACAAGGCGGCCGTCACCGGCGACACCGTCGGCGACCCCTACAAGGACACCTCGGGGCCCGCCGTGAACCCGATGATCAAGATCACCAACATCGTGGCCCTGCTGCTGCTGGCGGTCTTGGCCCACGGCGGCTGATCGCGAGAAGCGCCTGAAATGGAAACGCCCCGGAGGAGACTCCGGGGCGTTTTCTCATTCGGGCCGATCAGTAGACGTCTTCGGGATCCATCTCGGCGAGAGCGTCCTGGACCCTTGGAATCACGTCAATCGGCACCTCGCCCCGGCGGTCCACGCCGACGAAGTCGTGATCGATCCGCCGGCGACGGCAGGGACCGAAATACGCCTTGGCCTGCACGAAGGGGCGGGGGTTGTTGATGATCTCGTTGATGCGATGCATCACCGTCCGCGCCGTCAGGGGCTTGGCCAGGAACTCGGTCACCCCGGCCATGCGCGCCTCGTTCAAGGTTCGCTGCGTGGCGTGGCCGGTCATCATGATGATGGGAACGAAGCGATTGGGGCTGGCGGTCGAGGTGCGGGCCCATTTGACGAACGCCAGGCCATCGACCGGGTGCATCACCAGGTCGGTGAAGATGATGTCGATCTCTTTCGACTGAAAGATCCGAAGGGCTCCCAGGCCATCGTCGGCTTCGTAGATCTTCCGGACGCCCGCCGACTTCAGGATGGTGGTGATCACCCTGCGCATATTGGCGTTGTCGTCGATCAGCAGGACGGACAGCGCACGAAGATCTGTTGTTTCCACAGCGCGCCTCCTCAGCTTCCGTGAATTCGCTGGCGCGCCGCTTGCGCGTCATCAGAATTCGAGGATCGCCCAAACTGGGTTTATGGAGTGTTTAGGGCGCGACAATATGTCTCAAGAAGGATGGTCAATTTTGAATTCATAGTAAATCGTCCGCCGTTTGGTTGTGGCGATTCTCGAATACTGTCTGGGCGCATAAGAAAAGCCGCCCACCTTGCGGCGGGCGGCTTTCGTAAAGCTTTGTCTTGGTCGAATGTTAACGACGGTCGCCAGGGCGTTGGCCGGGGGCCTCGTCGTCTTGCGGAAGCATGCCGCCGCGACCGACGTTGCCGAGCAGCTGTTCCAGGATCGTCATCTCGCGACCGCGGGTCGGCGTCTCGCGACCGTTGTAGGCGATGACCTTGCCGTCCTTCAGCGTGTAGGTGTTCACCGAGGCGACCTTCTCGTCGGCCGGATTGAACTTGATCGCCACGACGTCGCGCTTGATCACGCGCGGATAGTAGAAGGCCACCCGGTCGGTCGTCTGGGAGATGTAGTACCAGGTGTTGTTGTCGAAGGTCGAAACGGCCGACGGCGAACCCAGCTTTTCCATCAAGGTCGACTTGCTGTCCTCGCCGACCTTCATGTCGGCGGGCTTGGCTTCGATGGCCTGGAAGCCGGAATAGCTCGTCAGCGGCGTACAGGCCGAAGTGGCGAGAGCCAGGGCTAGGACGGCGGCGGCGAAAACGGCGGGGCGAGACATCAAGGCTCCGAACCGGAAAAATGCAGACTTTGACCTATCGCCCGCGGGAGCTTAGTTCAATGCCCGCGTGAAAGCGGACCCCGCGTCTAGCGGGATGTCGCGGCGAAATCGAGGCGTTTCATGTTTCTGGATCGATGGCTAAAGCCCAGGCCCGCCAAGGCGGCGGGAGCCAAGCTCTACGCATCGGCCGTGGCGCAGGCCCGTTCGCCGGCTTTCTACCGGGATTTCGGCGTCCGCGACTCGATGGAGGGTCGCTTCGAGCTGTTCAGCCTGCACGTGATCTTCCTGATCGAACGGCTGAAAGGGCAGGGCGACGCCGCGGCGGAGACCTCCCAGGCGGTGTTCGATTCTTATGTGAAGGGGCTCGACGACGCTTTTCGCGAGATCGGGGTGGCCGACACCGCGGTCGGCAAGAAGATGAAGAAGCTGGCCGGCGCCTTCTACGGCCGGCTGAAGACCTATGATGAGGCCGCCGCCAGCCTGCCGGACGAGACCGCGACTCGCGACTTCCTGGCCCGCACCGCGTTTGAGGAGCGGGGCGAGGGCGACGTCGCCGCCTTGGGCGCCTATCTGATCAAGACGCGCGCGGCGCTGGCGGACCAGCCGCTGGACGCCCTGCTGCAAGGAGACGTGACTTGGCCGAACCCGTGACCGCGCCCTGGCCCTGCGAGATTCCGCTGTCCCAGGTCGATCGTGGCGCCGTGAAGCTGCGCCTGGAGCCCAGCGCCGAACAACGCCAGGCGATCGCCAAGCAGTTGGGCCTCGTCAGCTTGGAGGCGCTTTCGGCCGAGGTGTTCCTGACGTCGTGGCTGGACGGCGCCGAGATCTCGGGCGTCCTGCGCGCGCGGGTCGTCCAGACCTGCAGCGCGACGGCCGACGACTTCGAGACGCCGATCGACGCCCGCTTCAGCCTCCGCGTCCTGCCCGCCAACAGCGAGAACGCCCCGCAGGAGGAGTTCGGCGACCTGGGCGCCGACCCCGATGGCGATGATCCGCCCGACGTGCTGGAAGGCCAGGTCGTGGACGTGTCCGGCTACGTCGTCGAGCACCTGGCGCTGGAGCTGGATCCGTTCCCGCGCAAGCCCGGCGCGGTGTTCGTCCAGCCGCCCGAACCGGTGGAATTGTCCCCGTTCGCGGCCCTGAAGGGGCTGAATTTGAAGGGTGAAGAGGGCTAAAAGCCCCGACTCGACTGCTTGCGTGATATTCACGCGGATGTATCGTCCGCCGCCTTGAGGGCGGCCGGACCGCCTGCCGGAGCTCTCAGCGCCACGTGACTCAATCCGTCGTCATCTCGATCGACGCCATGGGCGGCGATCACGGCCCCTCGATCATCGTGCCCGGCGTCGCGCTCGCGGCCCAGGCGCTACCGGGCGTGCGCTTCCTGCTGCACGGCGATGGCGCGGCCATCGAGGCCGAGCTGGCCAAATGCCCGGCCGCCAAGGCTGTCAGCGAGGTCCGTCACTGCGACAAGGCCATCAGCATGGACGAGAAGCCCGCCCAGGCCATGCGCCGGGGCAAGGGCTCCAGCCTGTGGAACGCGATCGAGGCGCTGCGCGAGAACGAAGCGCACGCCTGCGTCTCGGCCGGCAACACCGGCGCCCTGATGGCGATCTCCAAGCTGATCCTGCGCATGGGCGCGGGGCTGGAACGTCCGGCCATCGTCGCCAATTGGCCGACCATGAAGGGCGTCACCGCGGTGCTGGATGTCGGCGCCAATGTCGAGAGCGACGCGGCTCAGCTGGTCGAATTCGCGATCATGGGCGCGGCGTTCCACCACGCGGTCCACGGCTCGCACCGGCCGACCGTGGGTCTGCTGAACGTCGGCTCCGAGGAGCAGAAGGGCCACGAGGAGGTGCGCGAGGCGCACGCCATCCTGCGCGAGACCAAGCTCGACTTCGACTATCACGGCTTCGTCGAGGGCAACGACATCGCTTACGGCACCGTGGACGTCGTCGTCACCGACGGCTTCACCGGCAACGTGGCCCTGAAGACCGCCGAGGGCCTGGCGCGGTTCTTCTCCAACGAGATCAAGTCCACCCTGACCTCGACGCCGCTGGCCATGCTGGGCGCGGCCGTGGCTTCGGGCGCGCTGAAGAAGATGCGCCAGCGTCTCGATCCGGGCCGGGTGAACGGCGGGCCGCTGCTGGGCCTCAACGGAATCGTGGTCAAGAGCCACGGCGGCGCGGACGCGGGCGGCTTCGCCTCGGCGATCCGGGTCGCGACCAACCTCGCGCGCAGCGATTTCCGCGCCGAGATCGACAGAAATCTGAAGCGCCTGACCGCCGCCGCGGCCAAGGACGAGGCCTCCGGCAAGGAGCCTGATCCCGGCGTTGATCCCCAGGGAGCGGCCGAGTGAGCGTAGTTCGTAGCGTAGTGACCGGCGTCGGCGCCTATCTGCCGCCCAAGATCGTGACCAATGACGATCTGGCCAAGTTCGTCGACACCAGCGACGAGTGGATCGTCGAGCGGACCGGCATCCGCCAGCGCCACCAGGCGGCCGACGACCAGCCGGTCTCTGACCTCGCGGTCGAGGCGGCCAAGGAAGCGCTCGCCGCCGCCGGCAAGACCGCCGCCGACGTCGACCTGATCATCGTCGCCACCACGACGGCCGACCTGACCTTCCCGGCGGTCGCCACCATCGTTCAGCGCAAGCTGGGCGCGCCGGTCGGGATCGCCTTCGACGTCCAGGCCGTCTGCTCGGGTTTCGTCTACGCCCTGAGCGTCGCCGACGGCTTCGTCGCGCGCGGCAACGCCAAGTGCGCCCTGGTCATCGGCGCCGAGACCATGACCCGCCTGATGGACTGGAGCGATCGCGGCACCTGCGTGCTGTTCGGCGACGGCGCCGGCGCGGTGGTGCTGGAGCCCGGCGAAGGGCAGGGGACGACCGAGGACCGCGGCATGCTGGGCTTCGCCCTGCGCGCCGATGGGACCAAGCAGGAGCTGCTCTATGTCGACGGCGGGCCGTCGACGACGGGCACGGTCGGCAAGCTGCGGATGCTGGGCAATCAGGTCTTCAAGCACGCCGTGGTCAACATCTCCGAAGCGATCCGCGCCGCCGCCGACAAGGCCGGCGTGGCGGTCGCCGACGTCGACTGGTTCATCCCGCACCAGGCCAACCAGCGAATCCTCCAGGGCGTCGCCCATCGCTGCGGCATCGACGAGGAGAAGGTGATCTCGACGGTCGCCGTCCACGCCAACACCTCGGCCGCCTCGATCCCGCTGGCCTTCGCCGAGGGCGTCAAGGACGGTCGGATCAAGAAGGGCGACCTGCTGTTACTGGAGGCCATGGGCGGCGGTCTGACCTGGGGCGCCTGCGTTCTGCGCCTTTGACGCGCATCATGGCGCAAGCCTCGAATATGGCATGAACTGTTGACCTTGAGCCTTTGACTTCACGCGATAATCACGGCATGAGGTCATCGGTGGGCGAGGGCGTGGCTGGTTGAGGGCGGCCGCATCAAGCTCTTGTTCGCCGCGAGTGCTCTATCGGAGGTGGTCTACTGACCGCCAGGATACGCGTGAAGGGGGTTGCATGAAGGGCTCTACTTTGACCCGGGCCGACCTATGCGAGGCGGTCCACGAGGAGGTCGGCCTGACCCGTCAGGACTGCGCCGGCCTCGTCGAACGCACCCTGGATCTGGTGGCCGAAGCCCTGGAGAAGGGCGAGACGGTCAAGCTTTCCGGCTTCGGCGTCTTCCAGGTCCGCGCCAAGCGGGCTCGGATGGGGCGCAATCCCAAGACGGGCGAGCCCGCCGAGATCGAGCCGCGGCGCGTGATCGGCTTCCGCGCTTCCCAGGTCATGAAGGCGCGAATCGACCGCGCCTTGGGCGACTAGGATTCGTGCGGTGGCGAAGGGGCCGAACGCCTTCCGCACGATCTCCGAAGCCGCCGAGGAGCTGGGCGTGCCGCAGCACGTCCTGCGCTTCTGGGAGACCAAGTTCTCCTTCATTCGCCCCATGAAACGCGCCGGCGGACGGCGCTTCTATCGTCCGCAGGACGTAGCCGTGCTGAACGGCGTCCGCACCTTGCTCCACAGCGAAGGCCTGACCATCAAGGGCGTGCAGAAGCTGCATCGCGACCATGGCTTGGCGCAGGTGATCGCCGCGGGGCTGGGCTCCAACGGCTCGGCCAAGCTGGCGACCGACATCGATTATGGCGCGCTCGACCAAGGCGGTCGGCGTCTGGAGAGCGAGGCGCGCGAGCGCCTGGCTTTCATGTTGCGCGACCTCACCGAGGTCAAATCGCGACTGGACGGACTGCTGTCGCGCTAGGGCTGTTCGCGGTCCCGCGTTTTCCTCGGAAATGGCAGTTGCCCAACCCCGGACCGGCGCCTATAAGAGCGCCTCTTCCGCGTCGGAGCGTGGCGCAGCCTGGTAGCGCACTTGACTGGGGGTCAAGGGGTCGCAGGTTCGAATCCTGTCGCTCCGACCATTTCCTTCGGGAACAGCGGAAGCCGAAAGGGTCGCCGTAAGGCGGCCCTTTTTCATGTCCGCCAGGTTCAGGTCGGGCTACCTCACGACCGGCTTGTCGGCCTTGCCCATCCACGAGATCAGCGGAATCACGGGCAGGATCCAGCCCATGCCCAGCGCCACGAAGTAGACGAGGTGCACGAAGCGGTTCTGCGGCAGGTGGTCGTAGAGGCTGGTGAAAATCCAGATCCAGGCGAACAGAACGGCCATCACGGCGATCGAGCCGATCAGCTTTCGCAGACGGGCCGGAATGAGGGGAGCGCTCACGCGGATCTCCGGAAGAGGCCGAGCACGGCCAGGAACACGATGGCGCCCACGCTGGAGACCATCAGTTCGCCAACGAAGCCGCTGACGTGAAGATCGATGCGAGTCGCCACGAACGCTCCGATGAACGCCCCGATCACGCCGATCAAGAGCTTGATGAACAGGGAGTGGTGTCGGCCCAGCACGAAATCGGCGATCCAGCCGGCGATAATGCCGACGATCGCCGCCGCGAAGACGCCCGTGCCGCTCATCAAAGTCCTCCTGCGCGGCGCTTTGTGCCACGCGGCGCGCGGGTCGTCATGCGTAGGCATACAGACGTTGAAGCGCGCGTCCGGCGAGCGTAGGGAAGGTTCGGCCGCATTTCGGCCCAGAAGTGACGCTTTTCCGACTCCATGACGTCTTTCCTGCGTTCCGACCGTTCGCGTCCCGTAGCGATCTGGCTCTTCATCGTGGCCGCCATGGTGTTCGCCATGGTCGTCGTCGGCGGCGCGACGCGCCTGACCGACTCGGGGCTTTCGATCACCCAGTGGCAGCCGATCATGGGCGCCCTGCCGCCGATGTCGGACCAGGCCTGGCGCGAGAGTTTCGAGCTCTACAAGCAGATCCCCCAGTACCACCTGGTCAATCCGGACATGACGCTGAAAGGCTACAAGGGCATCTTCTGGTGGGAGTGGGCGCACCGCCTGCTGGGACGGACCGTCGGCGTCGCCTTCGCGATCCCGTTCATCGTCTTCCTGATCCGCCGCGACATCCCGCGCCGCCTGATCTGGCGCTGCGCCGTCATGCTGGGCCTGGGCGGCCTGCAGGGCCTCGTCGGCTGGTGGATGGTCTCCAGCGGCCTGTCCGAGCGGGTTTCGGTGGCGCCGGAACGCCTGATGACGCACCTGGGCCTGGCCCTGGCGCTGTTCGTGGTCCTGATCTGGACCGCCCTGGACGCCTGGAACGGCGCGCCGCGCGTCGAGGAGCGTTCGCCCTGGCGCGGCTGGGCGCTGGCCTTCCTGGGGGCGGTGTTCTTCCAGAGCCTGCTGGGCGCCTTGGTGGCCGGCAACGACGCGGGCCTGGTCTACAATGACTGGCCGCTGATGAACGGCCGCTTCTTCCCGGCCGACTATTTCGGCGCCGGCTTCTGGGGCACGATCGCGCACAGCCATGGCGCGGTGCAGCTGCATCATCGTCTGGTGGCCTACGCCCTGTTCGTCGCCGGGATCGCCATCGCGGTGATCGCTCGGCGTGACAGGCCCCTGGCGGCCGGCAGCAAGGCGATCGCGACGGCCCTGGCGGTGATTGTCGTCCTGCAGGCCTCGCTGGGCGTCTGGACCCTGATGGCGGCTGTACCGATCACCCTGGGCGTTCTGCACCAGGCCGGGGCGGCGGTGCTGCTGGCCGTGGCCACCGCCTTCGCCTGGCGGGTGCGACGCGCCTAAAGCGCGCTTCGTCGCCACCAACGGAAAAACTGTCACACGCCGGGAGCAAATCGGGCCGATTCCTCATGGAGCTTGGCCTTGATCCGCCCCTTCGTTCTCGCCCTCGTCGCGTCCGCCTCAATCTCGACCTTCGCCCACGCCCAGGTCGGCGGGTCCATGGCGGCCGTTAGCGCCGCCGATCCCTACTACAAGGCCGGCGAGGCCGCTCTGGCGCGACAGCTGGCGGTGGTCCCGAACACGGGCCGCGCCAAGAACGTCATCCTGTTCCTGGGCGACGGCATGGGCATTTCGACGGTCACGGCCGGCCGCATCTATGACGGCCAGCAGAAGGGCGTCGACGGCGAGTCCAATTCGCTGGTCTTCGAGAAGCTGTCCTACGCGGCGCTCTCCAAGACCTATAGCCACGACACCCAGGTCACCGACAGCGCCGCCGGCATCACGGCGATCATGACCGGCGTGAAGACGCGCAACAAGATCATCGGCCTGAACGGCGCGGCGATCGGCGAGAAGTGCGAGACCGAGAAGGGCAATGCCGTCCAGACCCTGGCCGAACTGGCCAAGGCCAACGGCAAGGCGGCCGGCGCGGTGACCACCACCCGCGTCACCCACGCCACGCCCGCCGGCGCCTACGCCCATACCGCCTATCGCGACTGGGAGGGCGACAGCGACATGCCCGTCGAGGCCATCCAGGGCGGTTGCAAGGACATCGCCCGGCAACTGGTCGAGGCGCCGGACGCCCTGCGCCTCGACGTCGTGATGGGCGGCGGCCGCTCGCGCTTCCTGCCTGAGGACAAGGACGGCAAGCGCGCCGACGGCCGCGACCTGACGGCCGAATGGCTGAAGGCCGAGGGCTCGGCTTCCGCCTATGTCACCACGGTCGACCAGCTGAAGGCGCTGCCCGCCGACACCAAGCACGTGCTGGGCCTGTTCGCCTCCGAGCACCTGCCTTACGAGGTCGAGCGTCCGGTGCTGGGGCAGGGCGTGCCGACCCTGGCCGAGATGGCGACCGCTGCGGTCGACGTGCTGTCCAAGAACCCGAACGGCTACTTCCTGATGGTCGAGGGCGGCAAGATCGACATGGGCAGCCACCTGGGCAACGCCAAGCGCACGCTCAGCGAGACGGTCGAGTTCTCCAAGGCCATCGACGCGGTGCTGGCCAAGGTCGACCTCAAGGACACCCTGGTCGTGGTCACCGCCGATCACAGCCATGGCTTGGTCATCTCGGGCTATGCGCCGCGCAACTCGCCGATCCTGGGCGTTTCGGGCAACGAGGGTGAGCCTGCGATCGCGGCTGACGGCAAGACCTACACGACCCTGATGTTCGCCACCGGCCCCGGCGGCCCTCTGGGCAGCGACACCCGCGCCGATCCGGCCAAGGAAGACCTGGACGACGTCGACTATCACCAGCAGGCCGTCGTGAACCTGCCCAGCGCCGCCCATGCGGGTGAGGACGTCGGCGTCTTCGCCGACGGCCCGCAGGCCTATCTGGTGCGCGGGGTGGTCGAGGAGAGCTACATCTTCCAGGTCATGCGTTATGCGTTCGGGTTTGACGACAAGGCGCTAGCCGCGAAGAAGCGCTGAGGGGCGCTGGGGCGCGAGCAAGCGCGGAAGACCTTTCTCCTCCCCCATCGGGGGAGGAGAGATGAACTACGAGCGTTCGCGGCGCTCTATGATCCGCGTATGCGGAATAGAACTCAGCGATTTCAACGACTTCCCACTTTTATGCGCCGCTCTGTGATCCGCGCTGAAACCGCGCGCACAATCAGAGCTGTCCCCGTCGCGGGGGAGGGCGCTTGGATCCGGCCCAACGGTCTGCTCGCA
>NZ_CALCDX010000027.1 GCF_937900395.1 uncultured Caulobacter sp. | reverse complement strand
CCGCGCATGCCGACGCAGGCGCCGACGGGATCGATCGAGCTGTCGTTCGAGATGACGGCCATCTTGGCGCGCGAACCCGGGTCGCGGGCCACGGCGCGGATCTCGATGACGCCGTCGTAGACTTCCGGCACTTCCTGGGCGAACAGCTTGGCCATGAAGCCGCCGTGGGCGCGGCTCAGCATGATCTGCGGGCCCTTGGTCTCGCGACGGACGTCGTAGATGTAGGCGCGGATGCGGTCGCCGACGTTGAAGTTCTCGCGCGGGATCGACTGGTCGCGGCGCATGATGCCTTCGCCGCGGCCCAGGTCGACGATGACGTTGCCGTATTCGACGCGCTTGACGCTGCCGTTGACGATCTCGCCGACGCGATCCTTGTACTCATCGTACTGACGCTCGCGCTCGGCCTCGCGGACCTTATGCATGACGACCTGGCGGGCCATCTGGGTCTGGACGCGGCCGATCTCGAACGGCGGCAGGGCCTCTTCGTAGACCTTGCCGATCTCGGCGTCGCGCCAGGTGCGCTTGGCGATGGCCAGCGGCATCTTGCCGATCTCGCCTTCCAGCTCGGCGTCGTCGGCCACGACCTCGATCACGCGCTTCTGGGTCGTCTCGCCCGTGCGCGGGTCGATCTTGACGCGGATGTCGTGCTCGGCGCCGTAGCGGGCGCGAGCGGCCTTCTGCAGGGCGTCCTCGATGGCCTCGATGACGACTTCCTTCTCGATGCCCTTTTCCCGGGCGACCGCGTCGGCGATCTGCAGGAGTTCAAGCCGGTTGGCGGCGATGCCGATGGCCATGGTCAGTCCTCTTCACTTTCGGACAGGTCGTCGTTGTCGGATTTCAGACGAGCGGCGCGCTGTTCGGCGCCCCGCTTCATCAGGGTGTCGGTCATGACGAGTTTGGCGTCGATGATCCAGGCGAAGGGGAAGTAGACGGTCACGTCGTCCTCGCCCTCGATATTGAGGCCGACCTGGTCGTCCTCGATCCCGGCCAGCTCGCCCTTGAAGCGCTTGCGGCCCTCGGCCACGCGGTCGAGCTCGATGCGGGCCTCGAGACCCGCATAGTCCTCGAAGTCCTTCAGGCGGGTCAGCGGACGATCGACGCCAGGGCTGGAGACCTCCAGCGTATATTCGCCGGCGATCGGGTCGGCCGCGTCCATCACCTCGGAAATCGCACGCGAGAGGCGGGCGCAGTCCTCGACGTTCATGTCGCCGCCCGTGCCGTCTTCTAGCAGCGGGTGTTCGGCCATGATCTGCAGACGGCGCTGCTCGGCGCCGCCCATCAGGCGCAGCCGGACGATCTCGTAGCCGAGGCTCTCGGCGACGGGATCGAGCATCTCGATCAGCTCTCGGTCTTCCTGCGTCTTACCGCGCACGTGTCTCTCGAACTCTTCACCGGTCGCCGACCGGCCAAACAAAAAGCGGCAGCCTTTCGGGCCGCCGCTCGAAAGCGCCATCTAGCGCTAACGGACGATGTGGGATGGTTTATAGGCGAATTGGGGTGGCTTGTCGACTCCGACGACGCTCGCCCCTTCCGCGCCGCAGCAATTTGGGCCTATAAGCCCGTCCGCGCAGGCCGCCTCCCCGCGGACCAACACAAGCAAAGAGTCACGATGGACCTCTCCAAGATCCCGACCGGGGCCAATCCGCCTTACGATCTGAACGCCATCATCGAGATCCCGCAGGGCGGCGAGCCGGTGAAATACGAGATCGACAAGGAAAGCGGCGCCCTGATGGTCGACCGCTTCCTGCACACGGCCATGTTCTATCCGGCCAACTACGGCTTCATTCCGCACACCCTGGCCGACGACGGCGACCCGGCCGACATCATGGTCGTGGGTCCGACCCCGGTGGTGCCCGGCGCGATCATCCGCTGCCGCCCGATCGGCACCCTGATGATGGTCGACGAAGCCGGTTCGGACGAGAAGATCCTGGCGGTGCCGGTCGACAAGCTGCACCCGTTCTACACGGGCGTCTCCAGCTGGCGCGACCTGCCGACCATCCTGACCGAGCAGATCGCCCACTTCTTCCAGCACTACAAGGATCTGGAAAAGGGCAAGTCGACCAAGATCACCGGCTGGGCCGATATAGAAGAAACCGCGGACATCATCCGCGCGGCGATCAAGCGCTACAACGAGACGTATTGAATTGCAGAGGGCCGGCGGATACGCCGGCCCTTTTGCTTTAAGCCCTGACGAAGTCCAGGAACACCGGCGCGCAGTCGCCGAGCTTCTTTTCCTCGTAGCGCGTGGTGACGTGGTCGGTGGGGATCGCGTTGCGGTCCGCTCCCTCTTCGGCGAAGCGGAAGTGGGGATCGGCCAGCACCCGCTCGGTCGTCCATTCGGCATAGTCTGCCCAGTCGGTGGCGAAGCGCAGGGCCGCGCCCGGCTTCATCGCCCGCGCCAGCTTGGCGACGAACTCCGGCTGGATCAGGCGGCGCTTGTTATGCCGCGCCTTATGCCAGGGGTCAGGGAACATGATGAAGACGCGGTCCAGGCACGCGTCGGGCAGCCAGTCGACGACATCGCGCGCGTCGCCCTCGTGGATGCGGACATTCTCCAGCGCCTGCTCCTCGACATGGCGCACGGCGCTGGCGACGCCGTTCACGAACGGCTCGGCGCCTATGACCAGCGTCTCGGGATGGCGGCCGGCCTGGGCGGCCATGTGCTCGCCCCCGCCAAAACCGATCTCCAGCCAGACGGACTTGGCCTCGGGCATCAGCTCCAGCGGCTGGAAGGGCCCTTGCGGGACGGCGATCCTCGGCAGCAGGGTGTCCAGCAACGCCTGCTGGCGCGGCTTCACCGGACGCGACTTCAGCCGGCCGAACGAGCGCAGCGGCCCGTGGGGTTGTTGCGGATTGGTCATGGGGCGCTGTTTAGAACCGACGTGAGAAAAAACAAAATTCGCCTTCCTAGGCCTTGCGCCTAGGACCCATGGTCGGGCCAGGACTAGGTAGTCCAGAAAAGCAAACCGCCGGCGTTGCGGATCTCTGTCGAGCGCAACGCCGGCGGAACGATGGGTCCTAGGCACTAAGGCCTAGGAAGGCAATTGAGGTGGCGAAACGGTCTAGCGCTTAAGCCAGGCCCTTCAGCTCGCTGACCAGATCCGTCTTCTCCCACGAGAAGCCGCCCTCGTTGTCCGGCGTGCGGCCGAAGTGGCCGTAGGCCGCCGTGCGGGCGTAGATCGGGCGGTTCAGCTGCAGGTGCTCGCGGATGGCGCGCGGGGTGGCGCCGCCGATCAGCTGCGGTAGGGTCTTTTCCAGGACCGCCGGGTCCACCTTGCCGGTGCCGTGCAGGTCGACGTGGAACGAGACCGGCTGGGCCACGCCGATGGCGTAGGCGATCTGGATCGTGCAGCGATCGGCCAGGCCCGCGGCCACGACGTTCTTGGCCAGGTAGCGGCAGGCATAGGCGGCCGAGCGGTCGACCTTGGTCGGGTCCTTGCCCGAGAAGGCGCCGCCGCCGTGCGGAGCCGCGCCGCCGTAGGTGTCGACGATGATCTTGCGGCCGGTCAGGCCGGCGTCGCCGTCCGGACCGCCGATCTCGAAGCGGCCGGTGGGGTTCACCAGCCACTGGGTCTTCTTGGTGATCAGGCCGTCCGGGAAGATCGGCAGGATGTGCGGCTTGATCAGGTCCAGCACGCGCTTGGAGGTCGCGGCCTTGCCGTCGATCTTCTTCTTGTGCTGGTGCGACACGACGATCGAGACGACGCGCTGCGGACGGCCATTGCCGTCGTACTCCAGGGTCACCTGGCTCTTGGCGTCAGGCTCCAGCTCATGGAGCTCGCCCGAGTGGCGCAGCTCGGCCAGGCGCTTGAGGATGTTGTGGCTGTACTGCAGGGTGGCCGGCATCAGCTCCGGGGTCTCGGTGCTGGCGTAGCCGAACATGATGCCCTGGTCGCCCGCGCCCTCGTCCTTCTTGTCGGTGGCGTCCACGCCCTGCGCGATGTGCGCCGACTGGCCGTGCAGGTAGTTGGCGTACTTCGCCTTCTGCCAGTGGAAGCCCTTCTGCTCGTAGCCGATATCCTTGATCGCGGCGCGGACCTTCGGCTCCAGCGAATGGAGGATGTCCTTGGTCAGCTGCTTGTTGGCCTTCTTGTCGCCGCCCGGCTTGCCGGCGCGAACCTCGCCCGCCAGGACGATGCGATTGGTGGTCACCAGGGTCTCGCACGCGACGCGAGCCTCGGGATCCACGCTCAGGAAGGCGTCGACGACGGTGTCGCTGATGCGATCGGCGACCTTGTCGGGGTGGCCTTCGGAAACGCTCTCGCTGGTGAAGATGTAGGACGAACGGGTCAAGAGACAGCTCCGGCCATGGGAGGCGCGCGGTTACACGCGCGCCATTCGGCGTTCAGTTAGACCGGAACCATATAAAGATATGTTTATGCGGGCAAGCGAGCCTGACGATCAATCGTCTTCGCTCGCCTCCTCCTCGGCCATCGACCGGACGAGTTCGAGAATGCGGCGACGAACCCTGGACCGCGTGATCCGGGGGAACTGGGTCGCCAGCTCGAGCCCTTCCGAGGTCATCAGAAAGTCGTGAACGAAGGGCTCGCCGCCTTCGGACACGCCGTCGGCCGTCGCTTCCAAGCCCTCGAAGAAATAGGCGACCGGCGCCTGCAGGCTTTTGGCGATCTCATAGAGCTTGCTGGCGCTGACCCGGTTCGCGCCGCGCTCGTACTTCTGGATCTGCTGGAAGGTGAGGCCAAGGTCCTCGGCAAGACGCTCCTGGCTCACGCCAAGGATCTTGCGGCGCATTCGAATGCGCGCACCCACGTGCAGGTCGACCGGATTGGGATGGCGTTCGGCGCCCGACAAATCGCTCATACCCACGCTTGATAGCTGAAATTGCGGTTTTAATTCAGCCCGAGTCTTTCGATGGCGCAATAGTCCACAAGGATTTACCTGCTCGCAGGCGAACTGACGCAACCATAGATATCAGTAGAAGCACGCAAAAGGGGAAATCCTCGAAGTTATCGAAGAGCGTGACCTGGCCTCGGCCTGGTATTTGCGCATCGATGACTCCGCGTTGTCCTAGCCCAAGCCGCGCGCCGTCGGCAACTTGACCATCTGCACGTATGACAGCGCTAACACCGGTCGGCGTGGCCCTGAGAATGGGCGTCCCCCGCTCGATCGCGCGATAACTGGCAAGATTCAGGTGCTGAAGCGGGCCGGACGTAACGCCGAACCAAGCGTCGTTCGAGATGTTGATCAGGACCCGAACATCGTTGTTTTGTTTGGATAATCCAGGAAACAGGCTTTCGTAGCAGATCAGGGGCTGCGTCAGCAGGCCGGGCATGACCCGCAGCGGAGCGGGACGCGGGCCGGTCGCGAACCCGTCCCCGAGATGGGCCAGGCTCTTAAACCCAATTTGGGTAAGAAACGCCTCGGCGGGCAAGTATTCGCCGAAGGGAACCAATCGGTGCTTGTCGTAGACGCCGACGACCTCGAGGTCGCTGTCGGTCCGGCGCAGGGCGATCAGGCTGTTGTAGTAGACCGGCTTGTCGATCGGCCCTTCGTAGCGGTAGCCGCCAATCAGCAGCGTCTGGCCGGGGCGGACGCTGTCGAGGATCGCCTGACGCACCCAGGTCCCCGGCGCCAGATAGTCGTTGACCGCGGCCGGCAGCGCGCCCTCGGGCCAGATCACCAGATCGGCCGGCTTTCCCGCATAGGGCTGCGCCGTCAGCGAGACATAGGCCTGGACGATCTGGGCGAAGCGGGCGGCGTCCCACTTGGCGTCCTGCCGGATGTCGGCCTGGACGATCCGGACCGAGACCGGCGGCTCCTGGCGCAGCGGCTTATGCAGAGCCAGGACGCCATACCCGTAGAGCGCGGCCAGGCCGGCCGCCGCCGAGGCCAGGGCGATGCGACCGCCGCGCTGCTCACGCCAGACCGCGGGGGCCGCGACGATCGCCAGGGTGATCCAGGTCAGGCCGTAGGCGCCGACCAGGGCCGCGGCCTGGGAGGGGGCCGAGCCCGCGCGCCAGGTCTCGCCGGGCAGGTTCCACGGAAAGCCGGTCAGGACATGGCCGCGAGCCCACTCCAGGGCCGCGAACGCGCCGGCGAAGGTCAGGAGACGCCAGGCGCTGGCGGGGCGCAGAAGGCGGTAGAGCAGCGCCGCCAGTCCCCAGAACAGCGCCAAGCCCGCCGCCATGGCCGCGATCGCGAACGGCGCCATCCAGCCTTGATTGGCCGCGTCGACCAGGAAGGCCTCGCCGATCCACCAGGTCCCGAGACCGAAATAGCCCACGCCCGCCAGCCAGCCGCGCCAGAAAGCCGAGCGCAATGGTTTGGACTCGTCGACGACGTCCAGCAGGTAGAGCAGCAGCGCGTAGCCCAGCAGGCCGGGCAATAGGCCGAACGGCGGATGCGCCAAGGCGGCCGCGAGGCCAGCGACCAAAGCCAGCAACGGCCCGCTCCAGGCGCGCTGACGAAAACGATTCCAGGCGGTCACGAAGCGTCGAGGCCTTCGGAAACCGTCTCGGCTCCCTGCGCCTGCAGCGAGGGACCGCCGCGCACCCGGACCCGACGCACCCGGCGCGGATCGGCCTCGACGACCTCGAACTCATAGCCGTCGGGATGGGCGATGACCTCGCCCCGTTGCGGCACCCGGCCCGCCAGGGCGACGACCAGGCCCGCGACCGTGTCGATGTCCTCTTCCATGTCGGAGGGCGCCAGCTCGCGACCGAGGGCGGCCTCCAGCTCTTCCAGAGGCGCGCGAGCATCGGCGTCGAAGACACCGCCCGGCCGCGCCACGATCGCGGCGGACGCGGCGTCGTCGTGCTCGTCATCAATCTCGCCGACCACCGCCTCGATCAGGTCTTCCATCGTCACCAGGCCGTCCGTCCCGCCGAACTCGTCGATGACCAAGGCCATGTGGATCCGGCTGGTGCGCATGCGCAGCAAGAGGTCCGCGGCCTTCATCGAGGCGGGCACGTACAACGCCTCACGGCGCAGCTTGTTCAACACAAGGTCGGCGCCGCTGGGGCGCTTCTCGTCCTCGGCCATCAGCCGGAACACGTCCTTGACGTGGATGACGCCGACGGGATCGTCCAGCGTCTCGCGGTAGATCGGCATCCGCGAGTGGCCCGCCTCGACGAACTGGGCGACCAGGGTCTCGAAGGGCGTGGAAAGCTCGACGGCGACGATATCGGCGCGCGGCGTCATCACGTCGGCCACGCGCAGGGTCTGGAAGGCTTCGGCCTGGTCGACGATATCGACCTCGCCGCTCTGGGCCGGCGGCTCGGGCGGACGCGGGGACTCGCCGCCGCCCACGGTCAGCCGCTTGCGCATACGTCTAAGGAACGCCCGCACGCCCCGGCTTCTTCGCGCCGGCGCGGCGGGCTGTTGACTAGGCTCGTCGCTGGGCATGGCCCTGGTCAGCGTCCCTCTTCGTCACTGGCGTAGGGGTCAGGAACGTCCAGCCCCGCCAGGATCTCGCGTTCGAGCGCCTCCATGGCTTCCGCCTCGTCGTCGCGCTCGTGGTCGTATCCTAGGAGATGTAGCACGCCATGCGCCACCAGATGTTGCAGGTGGTGGGCCAGAGACTTGCCCTGCTCCCGCGCCTCGCGGGTGCAGACGCCAAAGGCCAGGGCGATGTCGCCGATCTGGCCTTCGGGGTTTGGCGGCGAGGGGAAGGACAGGACGTTGGTCGCGTAGTCCTTCTGACGGAAGTCGCGGTTCAGGGCCTGGACGCTGTCGTCATCGGTCAGCAGGATCACGATCCCCTGGCCCTCGATGTCCTCGTGCGCGTCCAGCACGGCCTGGGCGGCGCGCCAGACCAGGGCCTCGGCGTCCTCGGCCGCTGTGGTCCAGGCCTCGTCCTCGATCTCGATGTCTACGGTGATGGTCATTTTAGCGGGGAGTACTCTTTACCGAGGCGTGCTTTGCGCCGCGTCGGCGTCATAGGCCTTGACGATCCGTTCGACGAGCGGATGGCGCACGACGTCGGCCGAGGTGAAGCGCGAGACGGCGACGCCCTCGACCCCTTCCAGGATCGAGACGGCGTGGGCGAGGCCCGAGTCTCGCGGGTTCAGCAAATCGACCTGGGTCGGGTCGCCGGTGACGACCATCCGCGCGCCTTCGCCCAGGCGCGTCAGCACCATCTTCATCTGCAGCCGCGAGCAGTTCTGGGCCTCGTCGACGATGACGAAGGCGTGGCTCAGCGTGCGGCCGCGCATGAAGGCGAT
>NZ_CALCDX010000026.1 GCF_937900395.1 uncultured Caulobacter sp. | reverse complement strand
TCATCTCGAACGACAGCTCGATCGATCCCGTCGGCGCCTGCGTCGGCATGCGCGGCTCGCGCGTGCAGGCGGTCGTGGCCGAGCTGCAGGGCGAGAAGATCGACATCATCCAGTGGTCGGAAGACGAAGCCACCTTCATCGTCAACGCCCTGGCTCCCGCCGAAGTCTCCAAGGTCGTCATGGACGAGGAAGACGAGCGCGTCGAAGTGGTGGTGCCGGACGAGCAGCTGTCGCTGGCCATCGGCCGCCGCGGCCAGAACGTCCGCCTCGCCTCGCAGCTGACCGGCTGGCAGATCGACATCATGACCGAAAGCCAGGAGAGCGAGCGCCGTCAGCGCGAGTTCACCGAGCGCACGGCCCTGTTCCAGGAAGCCCTGGACGTCGACGAGGTCATCGCCCAGCTGCTGGTCACCGAAGGCTTCGCCGCGGTGGAAGACGTCGCCTATGTCGAGCCGCACGAGATCGCCGCGATCGAAGGCTTCGACGAAGAGACCGCCGAGGAACTGCAGGCCCGCGCCCGCGAATTCCTGGAGAAGGAAGCCGCCGAGCTGGACGCCAAGCGCAAGGCCCTGGGCGTTCAGGACGAGGTCCTGGCCATCGAGGGCGTGACCCTGGCCATGGCCGTCGCCCTTGGCGAAGGCGATGTGAAGACGGTCGAGGATCTCGCCGGCCTGGTGCCGGACGACATGCGCGGTTGGTTCGAGACCAAGAACGGCGAGCGCGTGCGCGAGCCGGGCATCCTCGAAAGCTTCAACCTGTCGCCGGAAGACGCCGAAGCCCTGATCATGCGCGCTCGCGTCGCCATGGGCTGGGTCGAGGCCCCGCCGGAGCCGGAATACGAAGAAGCCGAAGGCGAATTCGAAAGCGAGGGTGAAGCCGTCGCCGAGGAAGCCGTCTCGGAAGAAGAGGCCTAAGGCCCTTCGAAGTTTGAAACGACGGCCTCGTGGAGCGATCCGCGAGGCCGTTCGCTGTTCAGGATCATGACAGACCAAACCGCCAAGACCCACGCCGAAGCCAGCCGCCAGCGCAAGGACATCGTCCTGGGCGGGGCGACCGACGAGGCGCGTCTGATCCGCTTCGTGGCCGGGCCGGACGGGGCGGTGGTCCCGGACCTGGCCCGCAAGCTGCCGGGCCGGGGGATCTGGGTCGGCGCCGACCGCCAGTCCGTGACGACGGCCGCCAAGAAGGGCCTGTTCTCGCGCGCGGCCAAGGCCAAGCTGACCGCCGCGCCGGATCTTGCCGATCAGGTCGAGGCCTTGCTGGCGCGTCGCGTTCTGGACGGCCTGGGCCTTGCGCGGAAGGCCGGCGGCATTATCTCGGGATACGAGAAGGTGGTCGCCGCCCTGGCTACGGGCAAGGTCGCCTGGCTGATCGAGGCGTCGGACGGCGCCGAGGACGGTCGCCGCAAGATTCTAGCCGCCGCTCGCAGGGCCGCCGTAGCGCCCCGTTTGCTGGGCGCGTTCAATTCAGACGAATTGGGTTTGGCCTTGGGCGGGGAGAATGTGATACACACCGCTCTCCTTGCCGGGCGCGGCATCGATCGCTGGACACAGGATGTCGAGCGTTTGTCAGGCTTCCGCCCGCTTTCGCCGCCCGAATGGTCGGTGAACGGACGCGGGGAAAGCGAGAGGTCTTCCGCCTTCGGCGATCAAGAAGACCTCTAGGCAAAAGGGCGAGCCTGTTCGCCTTGATCGGCGCGCCGATCAAGTCAGGCTCTAGAGCTTTTGCATCTCACCGGAGCCCTCCGGTGGAATGGAAAAGCTCTAGAATCTTTGAAGTCGGGCGCGGCTATTCGGGTCGCGCTCGTGAGTGAAGGGTCGGGAAACGCGCCTCCTTTTTGGGGGTACGTCCAGGCCCCTTTCTCACATGGAAACATCGGTTTTTTAGCCAGGTACCGCCTGGCGGAAGTACAAGCGAGCGCATGAGCGACGAGAACGAAAACGGCCGACCCGGCGGACGAGCCCCGATCACGCTGAAGCCCCGTCAGGGCTCGGTGAGCGCCGGGGTCGTGAAGCAGAGCTTCAGCCACGGCCGGACCAAGACGGTGGTGGTGGAAACCAAGCGGACGCGGCCTCACGCGCCCGCGGGCGGCAATCTCGCCGCGCCGTCTTCGGCGGAACGTCGTCACACGACCGACGCGCCAGCGCCGCGTTCGGCTCCGTCGCAAGGCGGTGGCGGTTCGACCGGCGGCCTGTCGCAGGAAGAACTGCGCGCCCGTCAGCGCGCGATCGAGAGCGCCCAGGCCCGCGCCGCTGAGCAGGCCGCCGCCGAGGCTCGCGCCCGTCAGGCTCAGGAAGCCGCCCAACGCGAAGCCGCCGCCAAGGCCGCCGCCGAACGCGCGGCCCAGGAAGCGGCCCGCGCCGCCTCCGCGCCCGCGCCGGCTCAGCCCGCCGCGCCGCCTCCGGTCGCTCAGGCTCCTGTGGCTCCGGCCCCCGCGGCTCCGGCGCCCCAGGCTCCGGTCAGCGCCGCTCCGGCCGCGCCGCGCGCCGAGGCGCCGCGCCAGGACGCCCCGCGTCCGGCTCAAGGCCAGACCCGCACCTACGAGCCCAGCCGCGACCGCCGCGACGATCGTCCGACCACGACGACCTATCGTCCGGCCCCGCAAGGCGACCGCCCGTTCAACCAGCGCGCCCCGCGTCCCGACGCCGGCGCCAACTTCGGTCAGCGCGCGCCGCGTCCGGAAGGCGACCGCCCGCGCGGTCCGCGTCCCGACGGTGATCGTCCGCAAGGCGATCGCGGCGGCTATCGCGGCGACCGTCCGCAAGGTGATCGTCCGCAGGGCGACCGCCCGCAGCAGACCGTCCGCTACTCGGCGCTCGCGCCGCGTCCGGCGCCGGGCGCTCGCGGTCCCGGCGGCCCGCCGCGCGGTCCGCGCCCCGGCGTTCCGGCCTCGGCTCCGGCTACCCCGGAAATCCAGCGCGCCACCCGCTCGGCCCCGCGTCCCGGCGGCAGCGTCATGGATCGCCGTCCCGACGAGGACGACGATCGTCGCAAGAGCGCCGTGCCGAACAAGGCCGTCTCGCGCGTCAAGGGCGCTCCGCAGCGCCGCGAAGGTCGCCTGACCATCCAGGCCGTCGCCGGCGACGGGGATTCCGCCGACCGCATGCGTTCGCTCGCCTCGGTTCGCCGGGCCCGGGAGCGCGAAAAGGAAAAGCGCCGCGGCGGCGTGACCGAACAGGCCCGCGTTTCGCGCGAGGTCGTGATTCCGGACGTCATCACCGTGCAGGAGCTGTCCAACCGGATGGCCGTGCGCGGCGTCGACATCATCAAGTTCCTGATGCGTCAGGGCGTGATGCTGAAGATCAACGACGTCATCGACAACGACACCGCCGAACTGGTGGCCACTGAATTCGGCCACACCGTCAAGCGCGTGTCGGAAGCCGACGTCGAAGAAGGCTTCATCGGCGCGGACGATCACGACGATCACATGGAAGCGCGTCCTCCGGTCGTCACGATCATGGGCCACGTCGACCACGGCAAGACCAGCTTGCTCGACGCCCTGCGCTCCACCGACGTGGCGGCGGGCGAAGCCGGCGGCATCACCCAGCACATCGGCGCCTATCAGGTTCGCCTGAAGGACGGCCAGCGCGTGACGTTCCTCGACACGCCCGGCCACGCCGCCTTCTCGCAGATGCGCGCGCGCGGCGCCAACATCACCGACATCGTCGTGCTGGTGGTGGCCGGCGACGACGGCGTGATGCCCCAGACGATCGAGGCGATCAAACACGCCAAGGCCGCCGAGGTGCCGATCATCGTCGCCGTCAACAAGATGGATAAGCCCGGCGCCGACGCCACCCGCGTCGTCAACGAGCTGCTCCAGCACGAGATCGTCGTCGAAAGCCTGGGTGGCGACACCCAGCTGATCGAGGTCTCGGCCAAGGCCCGCACGGGCCTGGACAACCTGCTGGAAGCCATCCTGCTGCAGGCCGAAGTGCTGGATCTGAAGGCCAACCCCGACCGCAGCGCCGACGGCGTCGTGATCGAGGCCAAGCTGGACAAGGGCCGCGGCGCGGTCTCGACCGTCCTGGTCAATCGCGGCACGCTGAAGCGCGGCGACATCGTCGTGGCCGGCAGCCAGTGGGGCAAGGTCCGCGCGCTGCTCAACGAGCGCAACGAACAGCTCCAGGAAGCGGGTCCCGCCACCCCGGTCGAGATCCTCGGCCTGGACGGCGTGCCCTCGCCGGGCGACGCGTTCGCCGTGGTCGAGAACGAGGCCCGCGCCCGCGAGCTGACCGAGTACCGCATCCGCCTGAAGCGCGAGAAGTCGCTGGCCCCAGTGGGCGCCGGCGCTTCGATGGCCGACATGATGGCCAAGCTGCAGGACAAGAAGCTGAAAGAGCTGCCGCTGGTCATCAAGGCCGACGTGCAGGGTTCGGCCGAGGCGATCATCGGTTCGCTGGACAAGATGGCCACCGACGAGGTCCGCGCGCGGATCATCCTGTCGGGCGCCGGCGCGATCAGCGAAAGCGACGTCATGCTGGCCAAGGGCGCCGGCGCGCCGATCATCGGCTTCAACGTCCGGGCCTCGGCCCAGGCGCGAGCCCTGGCCGAGCGCGAAGGGGTCGAGATCCGCTACTACGCGATCATCTACGACCTGCTGGACGACATCAAAGGCGTGCTCTCGGGCATGCTGGCCCCGATCCAGCGCGAAACCTTCCTTGGCAACGCCGAGGTCCTGCAGGCCTTCGACATCAGCAAGGTCGGCAAAGTCGCCGGCTGTAAGGTCACCGAAGGCGTGGTCCGCAAGGGCGCCAAGGTTCGGATCATCCGTCAGGATATCGTGGTCTTGGAACTGGGCACCCTGCAGACGCTCAAGCGCTTCAAGGACGAGGTCAACGAAGTCCCCGTCGGCCAGGAATGCGGCATGATGTTCGCCGGCTTCCAGGACATCAAGGTCGGCGACGTGATCGAGTGCTTCACCGTCGAAGAGATCAAGCGCCAGCTCGACTAGGGCTGATCGCGAGATTGGAAATGCTGAGGGGCGCGGATCGCAGGTCCGCGCCCTTTATCTTGGCCCCAGGTGGACCTTGCCGGTGGAATATGCCAGCATATCTCCTGGTAACGGAGGCCGTTGTGACCAGCATCACTGTCGGAACCTGGGGAAAGAGTCTGGCCGTTCGCGTGCCGCAGGAGATCGCCCGCGCCACCGGTCTCGTCGAGGGCGAGCAGATAGATATCGAAATTCATGACGGCGATATCGTGCTCCGTCGATCAAGCGCTCAGGCCGAAGCTCGGCATCGGGCGAAAGCGGCTTTGGAGCGCATGGTCGAGCTCTCGAACGCCGTGTCGCTTGAAGGCCTGTCCATTCGCGACCTCATCGACGAAGGCCGGCGTTGAAAATCGTTTTAGACGCCTCGCTGGCCATCGCCGCGTTTACGCGGGAGGAGCGCACCGAGGCGGCGCAGGCGATCATGCGGGAGATCGCGCTTCACGGAGCCATGGCTCCGTCTCTCTGGCGGCTTGAAGTCGCGAACGTTTTGCGCACGCTCGTCATCCGAGGCCGCGCCTCGGCTGAATTCGCCGACGAGGTGCTTCGGACATTGAGCGCCTTCTCCATCGCGATCGATCCGGAGACGGATCAGCGCGCCTGGAGGGAGACTCTCGTTCTTTCGAGGGACTTGGGCCTTACCTCATATGACGCCGCCTATCTGGAACTGGCCATTCGGCGCGAGGCTAAGCTGGCGACACTGGACAAACCCCTGGCCGCCGCCGCTCTTCGGTGCGGTGTGGAAGTCTGGCCTAGCTGACGCCCAGACTGGAAATCGCCCCAATCCGGCGCTACGCCTTTCACCATGCGTATCAAGGCTCTCCTCGCTCTGACCGCCGTCGCCGCCTCGCTGACCGCCTGCGCGACCGCGGACCGCTATGACGCCGCCGGCGATGTCCATGACCTGCTCGTGGCGATCCGCGACAACGACCGGGCGCGGTTCGACGCCCATGTCGACCGCCGGGCGCTGAAGGGTCAGATCGAGGCGCGATTGATGGACGAGGCCCGCCGGCGCGGTGGGTCCAGCGACGCCGTCGCGGCCCTGACCGCCCTGGCGGCGGGGCCGATCGCCGACGTGGCTGGCGAGGCCCTGATCCGGCCCGAGACTTTCCACGCGGCGGCCACCTATTACGGCTACACGCCTGACCGCCCGATCCCGGGGCGCGTCGCGATCGCCAGCACGCTTCGGCCCCTGGGCGATGGCCGGGTGTGCGCGGCGAAGAAGGACGGCCCTTGCCTGCTGACCTTCACGCGCGAGGGTGCGACCTGGCGCCTGACGAGCTTCGATCCGCAGGCGGCGAACCTGCATCTCCGCCGATGATCAAGCTGGGCTGGGCGGTCGCCGCCGTTGCGATCCTGTCGGCGTCCGCCGCGCGGGCCGAGACGCGGATGTTCTCGTACGACCCGATCTCGCCAGACGCCAAGCGGCTGACCGGCGCGGGCGTGACCATCCTGTTCAACCAAGGCCTTCTGGGCGGCGGCAAGCCGATCAAGGTGCTGGCCACCGGCGTGCCGGCCGAGGCGCGGCTGACGGACGGCCGCCAGAAGGACCTTGGGCCGGGCGGTCTCGGGGCCATTGACGGGGTCGACACCGACGCCATGCTCTACGAGGTCGACGCCAGCGCGGCCCAGGGCAAGATCTATGTCCGCGCCTTTTGTCCGGGCTCCACACGGCTTTGGCTGTCGTTCAGCACCATCGTTATCCGGCGCGACCTGCGCATCCAGGCGTTCGGCGACGATCCGAAGGCGCAGGGGCGCGCCCGTCTGTGCGGGACCCTGGATTTCTCGTATCGGGGCGAGTGGCGGCTGCCTAAGGGGCGCGCGCCAAACCCGATGGAAGACTGGACCGACAATCCTCAGCATCCCGACACGTCGAACTGATCTGGCCGGCTGGCCTAGGGCAGAAGGCCGCGCACAACGAGAAAGATCGCAAGGACCATCATCGGGGCCGACCAGACCTCCAGCGGCAACGACATCAAGCGATTGGGTGGCCGATAGGTGAGGCGCGACTTCCAGAGGCGCGGCGCCGGGACCTTGATCGGACGACGATTAACCCGGCTACCGACGATCCAGTTGACTGTGGCCGCGATCGCCGCGCCGATACCCCAGAGCCATGGTGCGTGTTCGAAAATCTGCTCGCCAAACGCGACGGTAAGCCCTGCGCCGAAGAGGCCAAACACGCCGATAAGGGTCAGCAGGCCGAGATAGCCACGTCCCGTCCACCAGAACACCATCGGCGCCTCCTCTTGGTTGAGCTTGCTGGATAGGCTGCGCCGCAGTTCTCGTGCAAGCTCGCCCTACTGCATGGGAGGGCGACAGGATGCCGGACGATCCGCTGGCGGGGTTCGAGCGCTTCGACTTCGACGACGGCCGCTGGACGCGCGAGGTCTATCGCATCGGCGCGGGGCGGGCCGTGATCGTCATCCACGAGGCTCCCGGCCTGCATCCTGGCGTCCTGGCTTTCGCGCGGGATCTGGCCGACGCCGGCATGACCGCCTTCTGTCCCAGCCTGTTCGGCAAGCCGGGCAAGACCGTGACCCAAGGCTACGCGGCCTCTGAGATCCTCAAGGCCATGTGCGTGCGCCGCGAGTTCAGCGTCTGGAGGGGCGGCCGGTCCAGCCCGATCGTCGACTGGCTGCGGGCCCTGGCGCGCGAGGTCCACGCCGAGTGCGGCGGCAAGGGCGTCGGCGCGGTGGGCATGTGCTTCACCGGCGGCTTCGCCCTGGCGATGATGACCGAGCCGGTCGTCGTGGCGCCGGTCATGTCCCAGCCGTCCCTGCCGTTCGGCGAGCGCGGCGGTCTTGACTGTTCGGCTGGCGAACTGGCCTGCGCCAAGCGGCGGTTCAAGGACGAGGACCTGTCTCTGCTCGCCCTGCGCTTCAAGTCCGACAAGCTGGTGCCCGACGCCCGTATCGCGCGCCTGAATGCCGAGTTCGGCGACAAGGTCGAGGTCATCGAACTGGAGGACCACGACGCCGCGCCCGGCGTGCCGATGGCCCCGCATTCGGTCCTGACCCTGCACCTGCACCGCTCCATCCCCGACTGCGGCACGATGAAGGCGCGTGACCGGGTGATCGCGTTCTTTCGGGAGAGAACGGGAGCTTAATCCCCTCTCCCCTTGCGGGAGAGGGTGGCTCGCGAAGCGAGACGGGTGAGGGGTTGAAAGGCTTGTCCGACGAGCCTGCGCGACCCCTCATCCGGCCCTTCGGGCCACCTTCTCCCGCAGAGGGGAGAAGGATACCGTACTGGACTTCTCCCATTTCCAGGCCTAGACACCGCGCCTTCGATTTTCCCCGCGCACCGGCGTTCGATCCGCCGGCCGGGCCGCAAGGACTATCGCGCCATGAAGCGCCATGCCGACAACAAGAAGGGCGTCGCCACCGGCCCCTCGCAACGCCAGCTCCGCGCCGGCGAACTGATCCGCCACGCCCTGGTCGAGATCCTCCGCGAGGAGGAGCTGCAGGACGAAGCGCTGCACAACATCTCGGTCACCGTCTCCGAAGTGCGGATGAGTCCGGACCTCAAGCACGCCGTCTGCTTCGTCGAGCCGCTGGGCGCGGGCCTGACCGGCGAGGACACGACCGAGGTGATCAAGGGCCTGAACCGGGTTTCCAAGTTCCTGCGCGGGCGCCTGGGACGGAACATCGACATGAAGTTCACGCCAGACCTGAAGTTCATCCACGACGAGAGCTTCGGCACGGCCGCCTACATGGACAAGCTGTTCCTGGATCCGCGCGTCCAGCAGGACACCCGGACCCTGTCCGACGTGCTCGGCGAAGACGACGAGGACTAAGGCATGGCCCGCCGCAAGAAGGGCGAGGCCGTTTCGGGCTGGATCTGCCTGGACAAGCCCTACGACCTGACCTCGACCACGGCGGTGAGCCGCGTGCGCCGCGCGTTCAACGCCCAGAAGGGTGGGCACGCCGGCACGCTAGACCCCCTGGCCACCGGCATCCTGCCCATCGCCCTCGGCGAGGCGACCAAGACCGTCCCGTTCCTGATGGACGCCGACAAGGCCTATCGCTTCACGATCGCCTGGGGCCGCGACACCACGACCCTGGACCGCGAAGGCGAGACCACGGCCAGCTCCGACGTCCGTCCGACGCGGGAGCAGGTCGAGGCGGCGCTACCCGCCTTCATCGGCGAGGTCGACCAGGTCCCGCCGAACTTCTCGGCCATCAAGGTCGACGGCGAGCGCGCCTATGACCTGGCCCGCGATGGGGTCGAGTTCGAGCTGCCGACCCGCAAGGTGACGATCTTCGACCTCAAGGTCGTGGGCCAGCCGGACGTCGACCACATCACCCTGGAGATGGAATGCGGCAAGGGCACCTATGTCCGCGCCGTGGTCCGCGACCTCGCCAAGGCGCTCGGCGCGTGCGGTCACGTGGCCGACCTGCGCCGCACCCGGGTGGGCGGCTTCTCGGAGGCCGGGGCGATATCGCTGGAAACTCTCGAGAATTTGAGCTATGAGGCGCGGCTGTCGGAGGCATTGCTTCCGGTCGAGACCGCGCTGGACGACATCCCGGCGTTGGCCGTGACCGATGAAGACGCCTTCCGGCTTGCACAGGGACGCGCCATCGTCCTGCTCCCAAGGCAGGTTGAAACGCTGAAAGCCGAGCTTCCGCCCGGCGATCGCACCGTTTCCGCCATGTCCGGCGACAGGTTGGTGGCCCTGTGCGAGATGCGCGCCGGGCGGCTCAATCCGGTGCGGGTCTTCCAACTCACCTGAGCGGAGACTTACCGATGTCGATCACTATCGAGCGCAAGGCCGCTCTCATCGCCGAACACGCCCGCGGCGCGGGTGACACCGGCAGCGCTGAAGTCCAGGTCGCGATCCTCTCGGAACGCATCTCGAATCTGACCGAGCACTTCAAGACGCACAAGAAGGACAACCACAGCCGTCGTGGCCTGCTGAAGCTGGTTTCCCAGCGTCGCCGGCTCCTCGACCACCTGAAGAAGTCCGACGCCGGTCGCTATCAGTCCCTGATCGAAAAGCTGGGTCTGCGTCGCTAAGGCATCCAGGTCCGCCGCCCCGCGAAAGCAGGGCGGCGGATCGCGTATTTGGAGCCCGGCGGCCGAGACAGGCCGTACGCCAGGCTCCCAAGGCGGCCCGCTCCAACTGGGTCTCCGTTTGTCCGAGGGTTCACGTCCTCAAACCCGCCTGTCACACTGGATGAGGATCATCGGGCCGGCTTCCGTTAGCCGTCCGCCCCTGTCCGCCCCCGACGGGAATCCGCCCGCGGGAACCGAAAGAAGAAAAATGTTCGATATCAAGCGCAAGACGATCGAGTGGGGCGGCAAGACGCTGGTCCTCGAAACCGGTCGCATCGCCCGTCAAGCCGACGGCGCCGTCCTGGCCACCATGGGCGAAACCGTCGTCCTGGCCACCGCCGTGTTCGCCAAGACCCAGAAGCCGGGCCAAGACTTCTTCCCGCTGACGGTCAACTATCAGGAAAAGACCTTCGCGGCCGGCAAGATCCCCGGCGGCTACTTCAAGCGCGAAGGCCGTCCGTCGGAAAAGGAGACCCTGGTCTCCCGCCTGATCGACCGTCCGATCCGCCCGCTGTTCGTCAAGGGCTTCAAGAACGAAGTCCAGGTCGTCGTCACCGTGCTGCAGCACGACCTCGAGAACGATCCCGACATCCTGGCCATGGTCGGCGCCTCGGCCGCCCTGTGCCTGTCGGGCGCCCCGTTCATGGGCCCGATCGGCGCCGCCCGCGTCGGCTGGATCAATGACCAGTACGTGCTGAACCCGACGCTCGACGAGCTGAAGGACAGCAAGATGGACCTCGTCGTGGCCGGCACGTCCGACGCCGTGATGATGGTCGAAAGCGAAATCCAGGAGCTCTCGGAAGAGATCGTGCTGGGCGGCGTCAACTTCGCCCACAAGGAAATGCAGCCGGTGATCGATGCGATCATCGAGCTGGCCGAGCACGCCGCCAAGGAGCCCTTCGCGTTCGAGCCGGAAGACACCGACGCGATCAAGGCCAAGATGAAGGACCTGGTCGGCGCGGACATCGCCGCGGCCTACAAGATCCAGAAGAAGCAAGACCGCTACGAAGCGGTCGGCGCGGCCAAGAAGAAGGCGGTCGAGGCCCTGGGCCTGTCGGAAGCCAACCCGACCGGCTACGACCCGCAAAAGCTGGCCGGCGTCTTCAAGGAACTGGAAGCCGACGTCGTGCGTCGCGGCATCCTCGACACCGGCCTGCGCATCGACGGCCGTGACGTGAAGACCGTGCGTCCGATCCTGGGCGAAGTCGGCATCCTGCCGCGCACCCACGGTTCGGCCCTGTTCACCCGCGGCGAGACCCAGGCGATCGTCGTGGCGACGCTGGGCACCGGCGACGACGAGCAGTTCATCGACGCCCTGGAAGGCACCTACAAGGAATCCTTCCTGCTGCACTACAACTTCCCGCCCTACTCGGTCGGTGAGACGGGCCGCATGGGCTCGCCGGGCCGTCGCGAGATCGGTCACGGCAAGCTGGCCTGGCGCGCCGTGCGTCCGGTCCTGCCGACCAAGGAAGAGTTCCCCTACACGATCCGCCTGGTCTCCGAGATCACCGAGTCGAACGGCTCGTCCTCGATGGCCACGGTCTGCGGTTCGTCGCTGGCCATGATGGACGCCGGCGTGCCGCTGAAGCGTCCGGTCTCGGGCATCGCCATGGGCCTGATCCTGGAAAAGGACGGCTTCGCGGTCCTGTCGGACATCCTGGGCGACGAGGACCACCTCGGCGACATGGACTTCAAGGTGGCCGGCACCAGCGAAGGCATCACCTCGCTGCAGATGGACATCAAGATCGCCGGCATCACGCCGAAGATCATGGAGCAGGCCCTGGCCCAGGCCAAGGAAGGCCGCGCGCACATCCTCGGCGAGATGAACAAGGCCATGGATGCGCCGCGTGACGACGTCGGCGACTTCGCCCCGAAGATCGAGACGATCAACATCCCGACCGACAAGATCCGTGAAGTGATCGGTTCGGGCGGCAAGGTGATCCGCGAGATCGTCGCCACCACCGGCGCCAAGGTCGACATCAACGACGACGGCGTGGTCAAGGTCTCGGCCTCGGACGGCGCCAAGATCAAGGCCGCGATCGACTGGATCAAGTCGATCACCGACGAAGCGGAAGTCGGCAAGATCTACGACGGCAAGGTCGTGAAGGTCGTCGATTTCGGCGCCTTCGTGAACTTCTTCGGAGCCAAGGACGGCCTCGTCCACGTCAGCCAGATCAGCAACGAACGCGTCGCCAAGCCGTCGGACGTGCTGAAGGAAGGCCAGATGGTCAAGGTGAAGCTCCTGGGCTTCGACGACCGCGGCAAGACCAAGCTGTCGATGAAGGTCGTCGACCAGGAAACCGGCGAAGACCTGTCGAAGAAGGAAGCTCCGGCCGCTGAAGAGGCGTAAGCCTTCAGAAGCGATCGGTCTTTCCGAAGCGAACACAGGCGGGCGGCTCCGAGAGGGGCCGCCCGTTTTGCGTTTGGGAGCGCGTGGCGGCGCTGGGCGTTGTCCCTGGCGAGCAAGGAGCGCCGCCATGGATGTCCGCCAGCAAGTCGACCGCGAGATCGACGCCGCGCCGGACAAGACCGTGGGCTTCCTGCTGCCCGAGGATGACTGGCAGGCTTTCCTGACCGCGACCGGTGGCGTGGCGGAGGGCGATCCGCCGCGGACAACCTATCGCGGTGTTCGGTTCACGCGCGCGCCGGTCACCGCCATCACGCACGAAGAAGGGTTCTAAGGGTCTTGGGCGGTATGCTGGCGCAGCCGCGAAGGCTGCTGGATTTTCGACGGATTGATGTCTCGCGCTTGCTCGAATGGGCCGCGCGCCTGGGGTACGCCGCGCGCGGTCTCGTCTATTGCGGCCTGGGCGCGATCGCCATTCTGGCGGCCATGGACCTGACGCCCCAGGCCCAGGGCGCGAAGGGCGTGCTGGAGACCTGGTCGCGATGGCCGCTCGGGACGGTGCTGATCGCCGCGGTGGGCTGCGGCCTGATGGGCTTCGCGGCCTGGCGCGCGATCCAGGCCGTGTTCGACGCCGACCGCCACGGGACCTCCCCCAAGGGCTGGGCCGTCCGCGCCGGCCAGGCGATCAGCGGCCTGGTGTATGGCGGCCTGGCGCTGTCGGCCTTCGAGCTGCTCGACGTCTTCGAGGACTTCGGCGAGGCCGACGAAACCGAGGACTTGCGCCAAACCACTGCCGCGGTGCTGGGCGCGCCCCACGGCGACTGGCTGCTGATCCTGGCGGGGCTGGTGGTGATCGGTTTCGGGGTCGGCAATGTCATCCAGGGGCTGATGCAGGACTTCGGCCATCGCCTCGCCTGCGACAAGAACCTGCGGCGGCGCGTCGAGCCCCTGGCCAAGGTCGGCTACGCCGCCCGGGGTCTCGCCACCTTGCCGGTCGGGGTCTTCCTCGTCCTGGCGGGTCTGCAGGCGAGGGCGGACGAGGCTCGTAGCTGGGGCCAGGCCCTGCAGACGATCGAGCAGCGGCCGTTTGGCGGGCTCGTGCTGGGCGCCTTGGCGGCGGGGCTCATCGCCTTCGGCCTGTTTGGCTTCGTCGAGGCGCGCTATCGCCGCATCTCGCCGCCCCGCGACCTCACGATTTGATATAGATCAAAATCCGAAACCATAGGTTTCGACCATTTCTATATCTGCGCCCGACGCTCAGCGGCATTCTCTCCTCATCGGAACAGCGGGACGGGCCAGACGGCCCGCCGGATGAGGGATCAGGACCATGAGCAGCGGCTTCTTCACCACCAACGACGGCGCGCAGATCTTCTTCAAGGACTGGGGTCCCAAGGACGCGCAGCCGGTTGTCTTCCACCACGGCTGGCCCCTGTCGTCGGACGACTGGGACGCCCAGATGATGTTCTTCCTGCTGAAAGGCTACCGCGTCATCGCCCATGACCGCCGCGGCCACGGCCGGTCCAGCCAGACCGACACC
>NZ_CALCDX010000025.1 GCF_937900395.1 uncultured Caulobacter sp. | reverse complement strand
CGCAAATCAAACCATACGGTCTCCGGGTTCGCCCGGCCGCTCCGTCGCCTCCCCATGAGCCTTCAGCGGCAAGCCGCGTGAAGCCGATACGCCGTGTCAGGTGACCCTATGATCCCTCACCACCCCAGCGCCGCCTCGCCCCGCAGGATCGCTTCGGCCTCCGCCGCGTGCTTGCCGCCGTCGCGGTCGTGCAGCACCAGCGGCGGCAGCAAGACGAGCGGCGCCTTGCCGGTCTTGATGGCCCGCACGATCACCCGCTTGGCCGGGACGTCGGCGAACGGGGCGATCGGGCGGATGCGGAACGAGCCGGCCTTGGGCGCCAGCAGGGCCAGGATGTCGGCCAGGCGGTCGGCGCGGTGGATGATGGTGATGGTCCCGCCCTCGCGCCCCGCCTTCAGGCAGAAGGTCGTCCAGGCCTTCAGGCCGCCGTCGGCCATCCAGGCGCCGCTCTTGGCGGGGTGGGGGGCGCGCAGGGTCGCGGGGTCGTCGAAGAACGGCGGGTTGGCCATCACCGCGTCGAAGACCGGCAGGCCCAGGGCCCGGAAGCCCGAATCGACATCGCCCGTCAGGATGGCGACTCGCGCCGACAGCCCGTTGAGGTCGGCGTTTTCGGTCGCCAGGGCGGCGTGGGCCGGGTCGCGCTCGACGCCCTGGAACAGGACCTCCGGGCGACGGGTCGCGGCGGCCAGCAGGGCGCCGCCGACGCCACAGCCAGGCTCCAGCACGCGCTGGCCGGGCAGGGCGTCGCAAGCGGCCGCCAGCAGCGCCGCATCCATGCCGGCCCTGTAGCCGTCGGCCTTCTGGCGCAGCCGCACGCGGCCTCCCAGAACCCGATCCTCCGTCACCTGCAGATCGTCCAATGCTTTTGGGGCCTTGTGCTCGCCTTGACCCTGACCTATCCCGCCACCATTGTCCCTCGCAACGGTAGATCCCTCCGGATAGCGAAGAGAGGGACGCCGCTAAGGAGATCATGGTTTTGGACGCAGCCGCAGCGACCCTCCCCCGGACGTCGGGCTCGGTGGATCGTCTCGTGCGCCTCGCCGAGACCGATATGGCCGGCGTCAACCGCCTGATCACCGAGCGCATGCAGAGCGACGTGCCGATCATTCCGGCCCTGGCCGAACACCTGATCGCCGCCGGCGGCAAGCGGCTGCGCCCGCTGCTGACCGTCGCCGCCGCGCGTCTGGCGGGGTCGGACAACGACCACTGCCTGAAGCTGGCCGCCGCCGTCGAGTTCATCCACACCGCCACCCTGCTGCATGACGACGTCGTCGACGGCAGCGCCCTGCGCCGTGGCAAGGTCGCCGCGCACCTGATCTGGGGCGGCGCCCAGAGCGTGCTGGTCGGCGACTTCCTATTCGCCCGCGCCTTCGAGCTGATGGTCGAGACCAACTCGATGAAGGCGCTGGAGATCCTGGCCCGCGCCAGCCGCGTCATCGCCGAGGGCGAGGTCATGCAGCTGATGCGCAGCCACGACCTGAACCTGTCGCAGGCGCTGTATCTCGAGATCATCCAGGCCAAGACCGCCGAGCTGTTCGCCGCGGCCTCGGAGGCCGGCGCGGTCTCGGCGGGCGTCGATCCGGCCCGGACCGATGCGCTGAAGGCCTATGGCCTGAACCTTGGCCTGGCGTTCCAGCTGGTCGACGACGCGCTCGACTACGGCGGCGCGACCGAGACCCTGGGCAAGAACGCCGGCGACGACTTCCGCGAAGGCAAGGCGACCCTGCCGCTGCTGCTGGCGATCGCCCGTTCGGGACCGCGCGAGGCCGAGTTCTGGGAGCGCGCCGTCGGTCGCCGCGAGCAGACCGAGGCCGACTTCCGCCGCGCCCGCGAACTGATCATCGGCACCGGCGCGCTGGACGCGACTCTGGACCTGGCGACCGAGTACGCCGACAAGGCCAAGGCGGCGCTGGCGATCTTCCCGGCCAACGATTGGCGCGAGGCGCTGGAAAGCCTGGCGGACTTCGCGGTCAGCCGGACGGCCTAGTCCTGGCGGTCAGCCCGCGCGGTGAATTCGGCGTAATCCGGCTAGGGCGATCTTCACAGGCGAGCGGAACAAGACCACCTAAGCGGTTGGAGGCCGGCTTGGCCTGACGGGGACCACACCTTGATCCGCTTTCTTCTGAACGTTCTCTGGTTCTTCTTCGGCGGTTTCGTCATGGGCCTGGGCTGGCTGCTGGCCGGTCTGTTACTGGCCATCACCATCGTCGGGCTGCCCTATGCGGGCGCGGCCTGGCGCATCGCCGGCTTCGCCTTCTGGCCGTTCGGCAAGGAGATCGTCAGCCGCGAGATCCTGACCGGCCGCCAGGACCTCGGCACGGGACCGTTGGGCTGCGGCCTGAACGTGATCTGGTTCGTGCTGGCCGGCTGGTGGCTGGCCCTGGGCCACGTCATCGTCGCGTGCGCCGAGGCGATCACGATCATCGGCATCCCGTTCGCCATCAAGGACCTGCAGTTCGCCCGCATCGCCCTGGCGCCGGTCGGCCTCGAGGTCGTCAGGCGCTAGGCCGAACGAAAAAGGGGCCGCCTCGCGGCGACCCCTCGATCGTTCTCGGACTTTCGAGCCTCAGCCCGGCGAGACCATCTTTTCCGGACGGACGTACTGGTCGAACTCCTCGTTCGTCAGATAGCCGCCGCCGACGGCCTCCTCGCGCAGGGTCGTGCCGTTCTTGTGCGCGGTCTTGGCGATCTTGGCGCAGATGTCATAGCCCAGGCGGCCATTCAGCGCCGTGACCAGCATCAGCGAGTTCTCGACGCCCTTCTTGATGTTGTCGATACGCGGCTCGATGCCGACCACGCAGTTGTCGGTGAAGCTGATCGCGGCGTCGGCCAGCAGGCGGACCGACTGCAGGAAGTTGTAGGCCATCACCGGGTTGAAGACGTTCAGCTCGAAGTGGCCCTGGCTGCCGGCGAAGGTGAGGGCGGCGTGGTTGCCGAACACCTGAACGCAGACCTGGGTCAGAGCCTCGCATTGCGTCGGGTTGACCTTGCCCGGCATGATCGACGAGCCGGGCTCGTTCTCCGGCAGCGACAGTTCGCCGAGGCCGGCGCGCGGACCCGAGCCCAGGAAGCGGATGTCGTTGGCGATCTTGAACAGGCTGGCGGCGACCGTGTTGATCGCGCCATGGCTGAAGACCATGGCGTCGTGAGCGGCCAGGGCCTCGAACTTGTTCGGGGCGGTCGTGAAGGGCAGGCCGGTGATCGCGGCGATGGCCTCGGCCACGCCTTCGGCGAAGCCGATCGGGGCGTTCAGGCCGGTGCCGACGGCGGTGCCGCCCTGGGCCAGCTGCATCAGCTTGGGCAGGGTCTGCTCAATGCGCTCGATGCCGTTCTCGACCTGCTGGGCGTAGCCGCCGAACTCCTGGCCCAGCGTCAGCGGGGTGGCGTCCTGGGTATGGGTGCGGCCGATCTTGATGATGTCCGCCCAGGCGTCCGACTTGGCCTTTAGCGCCGTGTGCAGGTGCTTCAGGGCCGGCAGCAGGTCGCGGACGATCTGCTCGGCGCAGGCCACGTGCATGGCCGTCGGATACGTATCGTTCGACGACTGGCTCATGTTGACGTGGTCGTTCGGGTGGACGGGCTTCTTGCTGCCCATCTCGCCGCCCAGGATCTCGATCGCGCGGTTCGAGATCACCTCATTGGCGTTCATGTTCGACTGGGTGCCCGAGCCGGTTTGCCAGACGACCAGCGGGAAGTGATCGTTCAGCTTGCCTTCGATGACTTCGTTGGCGGCCTGGATGATGGCCTCGGCCAGCTTCGGGTCCAGCTTGCCGAGCTTGGTATTGGTCTCGGCGGCGGCGCGCTTGACGATGCCCAGGGCCCGGACGACCGGCAGGGGTTGCTTCTCCCAGCCGATCTTGAAGTTGCCCAGGCTGCGCTGGGCTTGCGCGCCCCAGTAGCGGTCGGCGGCGACTTCGATGGGGCCGAAGGTGTCGGTCTCGGTGCGCGTGGCGGTCATGCGGCGGTCTCCGGAAAAACGGTCGAGCGCGGTCTAGACCTTGAGCGCCGGGAGGGCAATGTTCGCGGTTGCGATAAGCGTAAGGCCCGCCTACGGCTCGCACATTCGCTCATCGGGAGAGGCGCCATGAGTCCCCACATCGCCCTGCTGCGCGCCGTCAATGTCAGAGGGCGCAAGGTTCTGAAGGATGACCTTCTGGGCCTGGCGCGCGACATGGGCTTCGACGAGGCGAAGACTCTTCTGGCGAGTGGCAACCTGGTGCTCTGGGGCCGACACGAAGGAGGCGCGGCCCTAGAAGATACTCTGGAGAAGGGGCTGGAGGCGCGAATGGGACTGCGCACCGACTTCATGGTCCGCGCGCCCGCCGAGCTTCGACGCGTCATCGACGCCAACCCTTTTCTCGAGCAGGCGATGGCGAGGCCGAACCATCTGCTTGTCTGCTTCCTGAAGTCGCCAATCGATCAGGATACGATGGACGTTCTGCGCGCGGCGATCACCGGTCCCGAGCAAATCCACGCTGAGGAGCGCGCGCTCTACATCGACTTCAAGGACGGCGTGGCCGAGTCCACGCTGGACCGCGATTGGAAGAAGACCAAGCGCGCGCCGCTCGGCACCATGCGCAACTGGAACACGGTTCTGAAACTGGCCGCCATGGTGGCCGCGTGAGCCAAGCCTTCGACGGGCCCGACTGGACCCACCACGGCAAGGTGCGGGCCCGCGAGGCGGGGGGCGAGCTGACCCTGGTGGTCGACGGCCTGACGACCCAGGGCAAGTACTACAAGCCGCTGATCTACGAGTTCTTCCGCAAGTCCTGGCGCGGCTCGCGGCCGGCGTGGGGCGAGTTCAGCGTCGAGATCGGCATGGAATATGTCGGCGAGCCGCCGTGGATGGATCTCGACAACCTGGCCAAGGCGCTGCTGGACGCCATCAAGGGCTACGCCTTCCACGATGACGCCCAGGTCGCCCGGCTGCTGGTCGAGCGGCGGCCGGGCGATCGCGAGCGGATCGTCATTCAGGTGCGCAAGCTGAGCACCAACCTGATGCGGCGCACCCTGGAAGACTGAGGAGGCCCCTCAGCTCCAGGGCAGCAGATAGCCCCATAGGCCCAGCAGCACGCTGAGGAACACGAACAGCAGGGCGGTGAAGGTGAAGGCCACCTTGCGGCCGGCGGTCCAGCTGTCGACACGGCGACCGCCGCGCCACACCATGGGCAGGGCCCCCAGGGTCAGCACCGACATCAAGGCCGCGACCAGGGCGCAGGCCGAGGCGCTGAGCAGCCAGCCGCTGGGCCAGCCGAAGAAGGCCGCCGTCTGGTCCGACGAGCGGATCGCGAACACGCCCATGCAGACGGCCGAGATCAGCCACAGCACAGCCTGAGCGGTCTGCATCTGGCTGGCCCGGGCCTGGACCGGGGTCTGGCGCGCTTCGCGGCGGTTTCGGACAACGGTCCCAAGCACGGTCGCAAGGCTGGCGAGCCCGGCCAGGGCCACCGTCGCCACCAGCAGGTTCGCGGACCGTATCGGGCTGATCCGCTCATAGGTCGCGAAACCGCGCGCGGCGTAGAAGCGCGACGGGCGATCGCCATTGGCGTCGAACACGATGATCAGCGGCCCGTCCACGGCCTTGAACACGCCGGGTCGCCCGGCCGCATTGAAGAGCGCGGCCGACCCGCCTTCGCTGATGGAGAGGCGGCCGTCCGGCGTCGCTCGCACCGAGGCGCGGCCGATCACGCGGTTGATGAAGCCCTCCAGGCCGCCATAGGCCCGGCGCGTGGTCAGATAGTCGCCCTCATAGAGCTTGGCCTGCTCGTAGGTCATGGCGCTGGCGGGCGGGACCGCCGGCGGCTTGGCGTAGAAGTGCTCGATGATCGTCGCGGGCAGGGTGGCCGGCAGGTTCGCGCCGCTGTCGGTGTTGACCGAGATGAACACGCCTAGGCCCAGGTCCGGCGCGATGACCATGTTCGAGTGGAAGAAGAGCGTCGCCCCCGCGTGGCCGAAGCCGCGACGACTGCCGGGCAGCGGGATGTCTTGGAAGCCCGCGTTCCACCCGGCCGCTTCCGGCGCGGGGCGGTACATGGGCGTGCGGAAGGCCTGGGCGGTCTTCGGCGAGAACACCGTCTTGCCGTCGATCACGCCGCCGTTCAGCAGCAGCGTCATGTACCTGGCCATGTCGCCCGCGGTGCTCGAGGCCGAGCCGGCCGGCGCCACCTGGCCGATGAACTCACGGGGCTGCACCTTCCAGCCCAGAGACGTCCAGGAAAAGCCGTCGGACAGCTCGGCGGCCAGCTCTTCGGACATCGGCGCCGGCAGGTTGTCGCGCCAAGGCCGCGCCTCGCGGAAGGTCGTATGGCGCATGCCGGCGGGCAGGATGATCTCCTCGCTGACCAGCTGCTCGAAGGGCTTGCCGGTGACGTTGGCGACGGCCGCGCCGGCCAGGGCGACGCCGTAGTTCGAATAGCTGGGCAGCAGGCCGGGTTCGCGAACCCGGCGCGGGCGCTCCTGGCGCAGATAGTCCGCCAGCGGGCGGATGCGGTTGGGATCGCGCTCGAACAGCTGCCCCATCGCGCGGTCCTCGAAGCCGCCGGTATGGGTCATCAGGTCTCGCAGGCGGACCTGGGTCTTCTTGCCCTGGTCCTTCAGCTGCAGCGGCTCGGGCAGGTAGAGGTTCACCGGCCCGTCGAGGCGCATGTGGCCCGACTCGATCTCGTTCATCAGGGCGATCCAGGTGAACGTCTTCGAGATCGAGGCGATGCGGAACAGGGTCTTGTCAGGATCGACGGGCCGGCGCTGGCCGAGATTGGCGAAGCCATAGCCCTTCTTCAGAACCACCTGACCGTTCTGGACAACGGAGATGGTCACGCCGGCGATGTGGTCGCGGGTCATGGCGCGCTGCACCACGCCGTCGACGAAGGCCTCGAGCTCCGGGCGGAGCAGGGGCGCGACGCCGACCGCCACCGGCTGGGCGGCGGGGACGGCCAGCGCCTGAGGCGTCGCCGCGGCGGTCGCGGGCTTGGGCGATTCAGCGGGACGCGGAGTCGGACGGGTACGGCGCGGACGCAGGCTGGAATAGGGGCGAGGGCCCTGCTCGGCGGCTGGCGCGTCGCTGGCCGGCGGCGCCGTGGGCGTGGCGTCTTGCGCGCGCGCCTCCGAACCCAGAGCGGACCATAGTGCGATGAAGGCCGCCGCGAGGGCGGCCGCGGGCGAAACGCGCGACGTCAACGATGTCCCCTGGGTGAAGCAGTAACTTCTAGGGTTTGTGTAACCTGCTTGCCGCGTGGGTCAAACCCGATACCGCTCAAGGCGTTCTGGGGGGAGATCGGTCGAAGGCGTAGAGCGGCAGCAGGGGGCGCAGCGCCGGGCCGATCCAGACTTGGGGCTCGGAGGCCGGCTCGGCGCCCGTCTCCTTTTCCCGGCGCGCGATGCAGGCCTGAACGCGCGCGCCGAGGGCGGCGAAGTCGTGGGCGTCGGGGACGGAGGCCAGGAAGCAGGCGTCGAAATAAGGGTACTCGTCGCTCTCGCCGCAGCCGAACGAGGCGCGATCCGGCCGTGCGGCGGTCAGGATCAGGCGATCGCTCTTCTGCAGCGGCGGAATGAACACGCCTGAAAAACAGGCTGAAATCACCACCACGCTGGGACGGTTGGGGCAGGCGTCATCGAGGATGGCGGCCAGCAAATGCGGGCGAAGCAGCTCCTCGCCGAGAATCGCGCCGTCCGGACTGCCGTGTGAGCTGAGGTAGAACAGGCAGCCGGCCTTGGCGGTCTGCGCGCCGACGCGGAGGGCGTCATAGAGCGTTCGCGCGTCCGCGCTGCCTGGCGCATCGGCGGGATAGCGCTTGGGCCGCACCGAGAACTGCTGGATGGCGGCCTTGTCGAAGCCAAGCTCGACCAGCGCCTTGGAGACATCGCGCCGGGCGTTATCGAAGGCTTCGGTCGGGCCGCCGGAATGGGCGTGGTAGTCGCCCGCGACGACGACCGCGGTCCAGTTCGAGAACGGCCCGGCCCGGGCGATGGACAAGGGCGCGAGAAGCAGGGCCAGAAGTCCGATGACCGCCGCTGCTCCCCGCATGGCCTGTCTCCTCGGCTATTTCTTCTTGAAGTTGGCGAAAGGCGTCGGCAGCGCCGTGCCGGTCGACTTGGCCAGCAGACGGCCCTCGGCGTCGTAGAGCTCGCCTTCCATGAAGCACACGGTGCGCCCCCACTTCACCACGCGACCGACGCCGCGTAGCGCGCCGGGCATGGCCGGGCGCAGGAAACTGGTCTTCATCTCGAGGGTCGGGACGACGTGGGTCATGCCCGAGGTGATCATGCCCGCGACAGACATGGCCTCGTCAAGCATGGCGCAGACATAGCCGCCCTGGATCTGGCCCATCGGGTTGCAAAGCAGATCGGCGCGCGCGTTGAAGCCGACCTCGATCTCGCGATCGGCCTGGCGCACGGCCAGCAGCTCGAAGCCCAGGGTCAGGGATCCGCTCGGCTGGTTCTTGGATGCGCGGAAGCGCGCGAGGATCGCCTCGTCGCTCAAGGTCTGCGGAGCGTCGGAGACGACGTCGCTCATTTCTTCCGGAACTGGTCCAGGGAGACGATCTTCGGACCTTCGTCGCCCGATGGCGCGGGAGCCTTGGCTTCCGGTTCGGCCTCGGGCTCCGGGTCGTCTTCGACGATCTCGGGCGGGGCGAACTGAAGGGCGAACTGGACCGACGGATCGTAGAAGCGGGTCACGGCGGCGTAGGGCACCGTCAGACGCTTGGGCTGGCCGCCAAACTTCAGCGTCACCGAGAAGACGCTCTCACCCGGGGCGAGGTCCCAATACTGGTGCTGGAGGACGATCGTCATCTCGTCCGGATACTTGCCCAGCAGATCCTGCGGGCCCGAGACGCCGACGGCCTTGGTCTTGAAGGTGATGTACAGGTGGTGCGGCTCAGGCAGGCCGCCCGGCTCCGCCGCCTTCTTCAGAGCAGCCCTGACCACGCCGCGCAGGGCGTCCTGGGCCATGGCCTCGTACTGCATGAGGTCTTCGGGCTGTTCGGTCTGGGACATGCGCTGAGGTCGATACTTCGGGCTGAAAAACGAAGCCGGGAGCCTAGCGTGTCGAGCGCCTATCGCAAAGCTCTCCGATGTAGCCCGCGCGCCAAGGTCGCGGTCGTTGCGCCCGGAGCGCGGCGCAACCGTTTGCGGTGCTCTCTCAAAAAAGAGGGGAGGGAGCCTCGGCGATGTCGTGGAAAGTGGAGGGATTCTGTTGGCAGGCTCCCTCCGGGCCCCGCCTAAGGATCTGAACCCCTAGGACTTAAAGGTCGAATTCACCTGCACCGCATTACGCGGCGACGGCGAACTCTTCAGCGAAGTTATCGTTCGCATTTAGATAAAGGCCCGAAACGGTGGGCCAAGCCGAGAGAAAGCAACACCTTTACACGTCTGTCGATGCTGATCGGCCCCATGCAGTCCCATGATAACTTGGGAGAGATTTGGTGGAGCCGCCGGGAATCGCACCCGGGTCCAGTCCGCTTATTACGTGCGCGTTTATCCCCATAGTTCGGCCGAAGCCGGACAATCACAATATAGGGGCTTCGACCTCGGTATGGAAGGCCGGGCGCTGGACTGTCCCCAGGCTAAGGCGGCCATTGGACAAAGTGCCGCGGACGACCGCGCCGCGGTCCTCGAACAGCTTCAGCGTCTCGCCGACCAGCACATAGACGCCGGTGAACACGTCGGCGAAGTCGTCGCGGGTCTCGATGAAGCGGCCATCGGCGCGCAGCTCCAGCGAGATGTGGCCGTCGGGCGAGGTCCAGACGCCGGCGACGGGGATGTGGGGAACGATGGCGGACATCATCATTGGGCGAGGCTCCCAATCTGGAAGGTTTCGTTCTGGGGCGGCGTCAAGGCGGGTTTGGGGAGCACGGCGGTGGCGGCGGTCAGCGCGGCCGTCCCGCCCAGCAGGGCGGCGACGAACCAGCGCGGAGCCGTCACGCCGCCGCGTCGGGGCGTGTAGCGTCTCATCGCAGAGCTCAGGTTTTTGGAGTTGGCCGCGTCGGGGAGCGGAACGAGGCCACTATGCGGCGCCAGGACGTCCAGTCGGTAGATCGATGCTCCGACATGATTGCACGATCCTCCGGAACCGAACGCCGTCGCGTGACGGAGGATCGTGCAAGGCTTACAAATAGCCTCGTCCGCACAAGGAAAAGCCATGAGCACGCGCGAGGCGCTCGCCGCCTTGATTGAACGATTCACGCCGGAGGAAGGGCCGGTGGATACCTGTTGCCCCAGGGTCAATCTCTATCGCCTGTCCCAGCCCAGCGAACCCAACCACGGTCTTCACGATCCGTCCTTCTGCGTCCTGGCGCAGGGCCGCAAGCGGGTGACGGTGGGCGACGCCATTCACGAGTATGACGAGCGCAACTTCTTCCTGTCGTCGATCGACGTCCCGGTCACCGGCCAGGTCGTCGAGGCGTCTTCTGAAAAGCCGTATCTGAGCTTCCGGATCGTGCTCGACGCCAAGCTGATCAGCGAGATGATCATGGAGGCCGGCTTGACCGCCCGTCTCGACGCCGCCGCGCCGCTCGTGGGCGGCATGTCGGTGGGCGCGATGACGCCGCAGCTGTTCGACGCCGTCTGCCGAATGACGACCCTGCTGGAGACCCCCGAGGATGTGGCCGTCATGGCTCCGCTGATCGAGCGCGAGATCCTCTACCGCCTGCTGATCGGACCCCAGGGACCGCGCCTGGCCCAGATCGCCCGCCGCGACAGCCGCCTGCGCCAGATCAATCGGGCGATCGGCTGGATCAAGCGCAACTTCGACCAGCCGTTCAGCATCGATATGGTCGCCGAGGAGGCGCGGATGAGCCCCTCGGCGCTGCATCAGCACTTCAAGGCGGTGACCTCGCTGTCGCCGCTGCAGTACCAGAAGCAGATTCGCCTGCAGGAGGCGCGTCGCCTGATCCTGGTCCAGCGTCTGGACGCGGCCACGGCGGGCCACACGGTCGGCTACGACAGCCCCTCGCAGTTCAGCCGCGAATACGCGCGGCTGTTCGGCGCGCCGCCGCTCAGGGACGTGGCGCGCCTGCGGGAACAGCCGGAGATGGCGGCGGCGGGGGCGTAGAGGCCTGGGGCCCGCTGTTCTCGCTCGGGATCAGGCGACCGCCTGACTGGATCAGCGCGGCGTAGGCGCTGGCTTGTCGCGAGAAGTCCGAGCCTCTGGGGAAGATCGCGTCGAAGCGGGGGTCCCGCCCTATCGTCGGGCCCAAGGCTGTCGCGAGGATTCTCGCGATCGAACCGACCTCCGCGTCATCGCAGGCGCGCCGCAGATGACGCGCCTGGCCGAAGACGAGCAGGCTGACATCCCAGGAGACGCCATCGACGCAGAGCGCCGAAACCGCGCCGCCGCCGTAGTCGACGATGACCGAGCGCGGCTGGCTCCAGGCGGGGTCGGCTGAAACCGATCTCAACGCCTCGGCGGAGGTTCTGTCGAGTTCGGCGTTGATGTCGACGCGGCGGCCGATCTCCGGCGCGCAGCAGCCGAGACCCGCACGCGCCTGGACGAAGGCGCGGCCGTCGTCGCGCAGCGTCAGGCGTACGACAGCTTGGCGGACGTCCCCCGCCGGTCTGGCCCAGACCTCGAGGATCAGTTCGTCCTTGCGCAGGATCTGGCTTTGTAGGGGCTGTAGGCCCCAGAGGCGGTAGAGGAGGGGCTCGACGCCCCTGTCGATCAGGATCGGCCTTTCGCCCTTGGCGAGGCGACGGCCATAGAGCGGCTCGACCTCGGACGGCGGACGCGCGATCTTGGGCGACCACCAGTCGGCGGGATCGGGCGGCGGAGGCGTCTGCTGGACAGCGCCCGCCGGACCAAGTGCAAGGGCCAGCCCCGCGATCAGTCCGGTCAGGCCGCTCATCCGCCCATCTCCGCTACATGCCCTCGACGCCCCGCTCGATGGAAAGGACGCCGGTGCGCGAAAGTTCCACCAGGCCCAGGGGGCGCATCAGATCCAGGAACTTGTCGATCTTGGACGGCGCGCCCGAAATCTCGAACACGAAGCTTTCCAGCGTCGTGTCGACGGGTTTGGCGCGGAAGATCTCGGCGATCCGCAGGGCCTCGACGCGGTCGACGCCCGAGCCGCGCACCTTCACCAGGGCCAGCTCGCGCTCGACTCCGTTCGGGTCGCGGGTCACGTCATGAACGCGGCGCACGTTGACGACCTTGTTCAGCTGGGCCTCGATCTGGTCCAGCACCTGGCGGGTGCCGCGGGTCACGACGGTGATCCGACTGGTGTGGGCGTTGCGGTCAGTTTCGGCGACCGTGAGGCTCTCGATGTTGTAGCCCCGCGCCGCGAACAGGCCGACGACGCGATGCAGCACGCCGGGTTCGTTGTCGACGAGCAGGGCGAAGGTCGCGGTCTGTTCGACCTGGCCCGTGGGGCTAAGGTCGTAGGCCGAGGCGGGGGCGGGTTGGACGTTGGCGGTCATCTAAGCAACGCGCTTTGCGTGGTCACCAACTTTAACATCTTCCAATTCCTTAGTCCTTGTAAACGTCCTTCCGGTTGTCGCGTGTCTATGAGTGGTGACGATATCTGATTTCGCAGTGCAAAATTTTTCTTGGATATACTCTACCTTCACTCGTCCTTTGGTGATTTCAAGTTTTCCGAGATGAGAACCGTCATCCGGGTCCACAATTTCATCGCCATAGTTGAAAATTACAAACGACATGCCGACCGTCACATTGTCTTCAGATCCGGCATTCAATACAATCCGGTATTCATCCAATATTTTCGCTACCTTCAGGCTATTGAGGTTCTTCATTTTCTGTTTCCTGAATTCGTGGCAGCATAACGACGCCTGGTTTAACTATGAGCCTTTCCCGAATTGGCCTTTTCCCCTCAGATATTTCAGACATGAGCGCGGGCTCTACGGCGGAAATATACTCCACCTTTAGTTGCGGCATTCCGTTCATTTGCACATTGATGACGGATCCTTGACCTATAAGTCTTTCGTGATTTCCATCACGATAGAATAATTGAGCGCCCATGGAAAATCCGAGAAGATCAGTTTTCTTAATTAGAAAAAGGCTTCCAAATTCTATGATTTGCTCAATTTCTATAGGGTTTGGTCTTAGCCCGCTTGAGGCCTTTGCAATGTAAACTATCAGCGTAATCGTGACTGCGGCCCATACAGCAGCAATAGCCAGTGCGAGACTTAAGGGGATACTACCTTCGGGTAAGAAGCGTACAATCAATGCGAAGGTCCCGCCGCACAGGCCGAAAGGCCATGCGAACTCCTTCAGTGCATTGACGAACTTTTCCATGGCTCAGCGTATCGCAGAGTCGCGCGCCTAGACCAGCCCCGCGCCATCCTCGCCGATCACATTACCGATGTCCTCGACCTCGCCCATGATCATCTCGTTGTGCGCCTTGCCCGACGGGATCATCGGCAGGCAGTTCTCGTGCTTCTCGACGCGGCAGTCGAAGATCACCGGCTTGTCGCTGTTGATCATCTCCAGGATCTTGGCGTCCAGCTCGGCGGGATCGTCGCAGCGGATGCCGTGGGCGCCATAGGCCTCGGCCAGCTTCACGAAATCGGGCAGGCTGTCCGAATACGAGTGGCTGTAGCGCTCGCCGTGCAGCAGCTGCTGCCACTGGCGGACCATGCCCATCCATTCGTTGTTCAGGATGAAGATCTTGACCGGCAGGTCGAACTGGATCGCGGTCGACAGCTCCTGGATGCACATCTGGATCGAGGCCTCGCCGGCGATGTCGACGACCAGGCTGTTGGGGTGGGCCAGTTGCACGCCCAGGGCGGCGGGCAGGCCGTAGCCCATGGTCCCCAGGCCGCCGGAGGTCATCCACCGGTTCGGCTCCTCGAAGCGGAAGAACTGCGCGGCCCACATCTGATGCTGGCCGACCTCGGTCGTGATGTAGACGTCCTTGTCCTTGGTCAGCTCGTACAGGCGCTCGATGGCGTACTGCGGTTTGATCACCGTGTCGGACGCCCGGTACTTCAGGCACTGGCGCGCGCGCCACTGGTCGATCTGGGCCCACCAGTCGGTCAGGGCGGCCTTGTTCGGCGAAAGCTTGGCGGCCTTCCAGGCGGCGATCATGTCCTCGAGCACTGAGGCGGCGTCGCCGACGATCGGCAGGTCGACGCGGACGTTTTTGTTGATCGACGACGGGTCGATGTCGATGTGGATCTTCTTCGACCCCGGCGAGAAGGCGTCCAGGCGCCCCGTGACACGGTCGTCGAAGCGGGCGCCGACGCAGATCATCACGTCGCAATCGTGCATGGCGTTGTTGGCCTCGAACGTGCCGTGCATGCCCAGCATGCCCAGCCACGCGGGATCGGCCGCCGGGAAGGCGCCCAGGCCCATCAGGGTCGAGGTGACCGGCGCGCCGGTCAGAGCCGCGAATTCCCGCAGCGCCTTGCTGGCCTTGGGGCCGGCGTTGATGACGCCGCCGCCGGTGTAGAAGATCGGACGGCGCGCGCCGGCGATCATCTTGACCGCCTCGGCGATCCGGCCGGCGTCGCCCTTGACGCGCGGCGCGTAGGCGTGGGTCGACTGGATTTCCTCGGGGCCGCGGTATTCGCCCTTGGCGAACTGGACGTCCTTGGGGATGTCGATCAGCACCGGGCCTGGACGGCCCGTGGTGGCGATCTTGAAGGCTTCGTGGATGATCTGCGGCAGGTCGCGGACGTCTTTGACCAGGTAGTTGTGCTTGGTGCACGAGCGGGTCATGCCGACCGTATCGGCTTCCTGGAAGGCGTCGGTGCCGATCAGGTGCGTCGGGACCTGGCCGGTGATGACGATCATCGGGATCGAGTCCATCAGGGCGTCCATGATGCCGGTGATGGCGTTGGTTGCGCCGGGCCCCGAGGTGACCAGGACGACGCCCGGCTTGCCCGAGCTGCGGGCGTAACCTTCGGCGGCGTGGGTCGCGCCCTGCTCGTGGCGGACCAGGATGTGCTGCAGGCGCGGCTCGTGGAACAGCGCGTCGTAGATCGGCAGGACCGCGCCGCCCGGATAGCCGAACAGCACCTCGACCCCCTGATCCACGAGGCCGCGAACCACGATCTCGGCGCCGGTCATGGCGCGGTCGCTGGTCTGGACGGGAGCCTTGCTCTCGATGGTCTGGTGGGCGGTCATGGGACGGATCCGGTGGGAAGCGGGAAGGGTATAGGCGGAAAAGAAAAAAGGTCCCGAAGGACCTTTGCGCGCGCGACCGAACTACGGCGTGACTTCTAAGGTCACGTCGCGGACGGCCGCTCCATAAGTACGATCATGGTTTTGCGCACGAGTCTTGCTCCAAAGCTACGGAAAGGGTCATGACATGCGCGCATTAACCCGTCAAGGCGCGCCTTGTCGCAAGGATGTGCCTTTTCTAGGCGGTGTGACCTTACCGTAGTTTCACGTGACAGGGGCAGGTTTTCCCCTCCACGGTCGCGCTCCTGCAATCGCGGAGCGTTTGAGTGTTCGGTCGGCGCGAATTTCTAGTTGGAGCCGCGGCGCTTGGCGTCGCCGGCAAGGCCTCCTCCTCGGTGTTATCTGGCGGAGCGGCCGACAAGGCGGTCGACGCTTTCCTCAAGCTCCAGCCGTTCCAGGGCGTGGTGCTGATCGGCAGGGCCGGCAAACCGATCTACTCACGCGCCGTCGGCTTCGCGGACATTGAGGCCAGGAAGCCCGCGACCCTCGACACGCCCTATGGCATCGCCTCGATCTCCAAATGGTTGACCTCGAATGCGCTGCTGAAACTGGAGGAGGCGGGCAAGCTCGACCTCGACGCGCCGATCAGTACGTATCTGCCCGACTACCGCGCGGACACGGGCGCCAAGGTCAAGCTGCGGCATTTGGCGACGAACATCAGCGGCGTGCCGAACGGCTTCGCGACTTGGACCAAGGCCAATCCGGATCCCGACCTCTTCAACAAGACCTTCACAACCGCCGAGGCGGTGAGGCTGTGGTGCTCGGGCGACCTGATCTTCGAGCCGGGAACCAGGTTCGATTACGTCCCGACCAACTGGATCCTGCTGACGGCGGTCATCGAGGCGGTGACCGGCAAGACCTATGCGGCGGCGATGGCCGATCTGGTCGTCGGGCCGCTGGGCCTGTCGCGCACCTCGCCGATCGACCCGCCGGATGTCGCGGCTTCGTACCGGACGCTGGAGCCGCTGACGCGCAAGCCGAACCTGCGCTTCCCGTTCATGGCGGCTAGCGGCGGCTATGTCAGCACGGCGCCGGACCTGCTGAAGGCGGCGCATGCGGTGTTCGACGGCGGCTTTCTGCCGCCGGCGCGGAAGAAGGCGCTGCTGACGGTCGGCTGGCCGGACCAGAACTACGCGCTGGGCGGTCGAGTGCGGACCCTGTTCGCAGACGGCATGCCGCGCGTCTTCGCTTGGGAGACGGGCAACACCGCCGGCTACCGCTCTGTGTTGGGCCATCGCTTCGACGACCGGACGACCGTCGTGCTGCTGAACAATACGAGCATCAGCCAGAAGGCGATGGACGAGTTCGCCTACAGCCTGTTCGGGACCGTCTAGGCTTCCAGCGTCCGGGCCAGCAGTTCCAGCGCGGCGGCGGCGAAGGCCTGCATGTTGCTGGCGCGATCGCCGTGTCCGGTCTCGATCGTCGTGCTGACCGAGGTCTCCTCGCCGACCACGGCGAAGCAGCAGTGGCCGGGCGCGTCGCCATAACGGTTGCCGTCAGGGCCTGCAGCGCCGGTTTCGGAGAGGCCCCAGGTGGCCTTCAGGTTCTTGCGGGCGACCCGCGCCAACAGCTCCGCATAGGGCTCGCTGGCCGAGCGCAGGCCGTCCATGGCCTTTTGCGGGATATCCATTAGGGTCAGGCGCGCCCGGGCGGTATAGACGACCGCGCCGCCGACATAGAACTTCGACGCCCCCGGCACGGCCAGGAGCGCCGCCGAGATCAGACCGCCCGCGGAGGATTCCGCGATGGCCACGGTCTCGCCTCGGGCGATCAGGCGTTCGGCGACGCGTTCGGCGAGGGCGGCAAGGTCGGACATCGGATTTCCTTCGGCTTTCGGCTCTCTCCATACGGGCAAGCGGCTGAACCGCAAACATAGGCTATCGCCAAGATTGAGCGGGTGTGGTCACCATGCCCAAGCTCAACCCTGGAGGTTCGTTTGCTGGTCCAAGCCGCCCCGCCGCCCGCCGCCGCTGTTCCCGCGCCCGCTCCGCCCACGCTGCAGCGGCTGGCGCCGGTCGCGCAGAAGGCCAAGGCGCTGACCCTGACCAAGGGCGGTCGCGCCGAGAACGCGGTGGTGCGCTACCAGATCTTCCTGCGGACAGTCGCCAAGCCGGGCGCGGTCCCGGCGGCGCCGGAGGACGTGACTGTGTCGGCGATCCCCTGCGTCTGGGCCGTCGAATCCTATCTACAACGCGACCTCTGCTTCTATTCGATCACCGGCACGCTCGGCTGCGAGGAGGGCGCCACCACGCCGCTCCAAGCGATCGAGAATGGTCAGGCCGACCTGCCCGCCGGGACGACTTGCGAGGTCTTCGCCAAGCCGGTGACGGCCGCCGAGGACCGGGTGATCGCCACGCTCGACCGTCTCAAGGATCAGATGTTCGATGAGGATTATCAGCTGGCCGTGAAGCCTCGGCTGCTCAAGGCGGGCGTTACGATCACCGAGCGCTAATACGCTCCCAATCCGGCGTCTGGTTGCGGAACCAAGTCAGCTGGCGCTTGGCGTAGCGGCGGGTCTCCTGTCTTGCCGCCTCCAGCGCCTGATCCAGCGTGGTCTCTCCGCGCAGATGGGCGGCGAACTCGCGATAGCCGACGGCCTTGAGCGCGGGGAGGGAAGGGTCGAGCCCGCGCGCCTCCATGGCTCGCACCTCGTCCAGGGCGCCTTGCTCGAGCATGACGGCCAGCCGCGCGTCGCAGCGGGCGTAGAGCTCGGCGCGGGGCGGGTCGAGGACCAGGCCCTTCCAAGCGCCTGGCTCCAGCGCCGGCTTGGTGTCGGTCTGCCAGGCGGTCAGCGATTTGCCGGTCGCGACGGCCACCGCGTGGGCTCGGACCAAACGCTGGCGGTCGCCGACCTCGATGCGGGCTTCGGCCTGGGGGTCGAGCGGCTTGAGAATTTCGCGGAATTCCGCCTCGCCCCGCGCGGCGTAGAGCAGACCGGAAATCTCGCGCTGGGTCTCGGGCACCGGCGGCACGTCGGCCAGGCCGTGGGTCAGGGCGCGGAAGTAGAGTCCCGTGCCGCCGACCACGATCGCAGGATTGCCTCGCGCCGCGATCTCGGAGAGCGCGGCCGTCGCGGCCTCCAGCCAACGCCCGACCGACCAGCCGACCGCCGCGTCCACGACGCCGAACAGGTAATGCGGCGCGCGGGCCATCTCCTCGGGCGAGGGGCCGGCGGTCAGGACGCGCAGGCCGGCGTAGATCTGCATAGAGTCGGCGTTGACGATCTCGCCGCCGATCCGCTCGGCCAATTGCAGCGCATAGGCGGACTTGCCGCTTGCGGTCGGGCCCGCGATCAGCCAGATGCGGGGCGCGATGTCCGAACTCTCCACCATTCCGACCGTCCTCACCATCGTCGGGGCGAACCGCGACGCCTACGCAGAAGCCGTTTCGCGCGTCGAACGCCTGCTGTCCATAAGCCATAGCGCGCTCGGCCCGACCGCCTGCGACTTCATGCTGCCGGCGGAAGCCTCCATCCAGGCCAAGGCCAGGGTGATGGGCTTTCCGGGCGAGGGGACCTCGTTATCGGATCTGGCGGTCGATTTCGCCTTCCAGCCAGCGGAGAACCGCAAGAAGCGCCTGCTGATCGCCGACATGGATTCGACGATCATCAACGTCGAGTGTCTGGACGAACTGGCCGACTTCGCGGGCGTCAAGGCCCAGGTCTCGGAGATCACCGAGCGAGCCATGCGCGGCGAACTGGCCTTCGAGGGCGCGCTGCGTGAGCGGGTCGGCATGCTGAAAGGTCTTTCGGTCGACGCCCTGCAGAGCTGTTACGACCAGCGGGTCCAGTTGAACCCCGGCGCGCGGACCTTGGTCACGACCATGGCCAAGCATGGCGCGCGCTGCGCCCTGGTCTCGGGCGGCTTCACCTTCTTCACGAGCCGGGTGGCGGAAGCGGCGGGCTTCCACCTGAATCGCGCCAATACGCTGATCGAACGGGACGGCGCCCTGACCGGCGAGGTCGGGGATCCGATCCTCGGCAAGGAAGCCAAGCTGGCCGCCCTGCGCGAGGAGACGGCGGCGCTGGGCCTGACGCCCGCCGACGCCCTGGCGGTCGGCGACGGCGCCAACGACCTGGCGATGATCGAGGCCGCGGGTCTGGGCGTCGCCTACCGCGCCAAGCCGATCGTCGCGGCCCAGGCCGACGCCAAGGTCGATCACACCGACCTGACGACCTTGTTGTACTTCCAGGGCTACCGCGCCGAGGAGTTCGTCTCGTGAGCTTTCCCCGCCGGGTCGACGCCGTGGTCTTCGACATGGACGGCCTGCTGCTGGACACCGAGATCGTCTACCGCGCGGCGATGATCGAGGCGGGCGGCGTCTTCGGCGTCCAGTTCACCGGCGAGACCTATGCCTTGATGGTCGGCAAGACCAATCCCGAATGCGCCGTGATGCTTCGGGAGCTCTATGGCGAGACCTTCCCCGCACAGGCCTATTTCGAGCGGGTCTGGGCGGATGTCGAAGACCTGCTGGAAGCCGAGACCAAGCTGAAGGCCGGCGTGGTCGAGATCCTCGACTATCTCGACGATCGCGGCCTGCCGCGCGGCATCGCCACCTCGAACGGCATGGCGGCGGTCGAGCGCTATCTGGGGCGCTTTGATCTGCTGCATCGTTTCAACGCGGTGGTCGCCCACCATGACGTGACCCGTCACAAGCCCAATCCCGACCCCTATCTACTGGCCGCCCAGCGCATCGGGGTCGATCCGACCTATTGCCTGGCGCTGGAGGACTCGCACCCTGGCGTCCGCGCCGCCCACGCGGCCGGGATGATGACGGTGATGGTGCCCGACATCCTCGATCCCAACGAGGAAATGCACGACAAGTGCGTCCACATCGCCGACAGCTTGCATCACGTCATGGACCTGCTGAAGGCGTCCGTCTGAGGCCCTTACGAGGCGGCGCGCTCTTGTAAAACCGGGTCATGGCGCGGATATGAGGGCCCGCAACACGAGGCCTGACTGACGTGACCGGCGCAACCCCCGCTACCCTCGACGACGCCCGCGCGGCGCTGGACCGCATCACCGACCCGGTCAGCGGGCGAGGGCTGGCGGCCGCCGGACTGGTGCAGGGATTGGTGGTCCGCAACGGCCGCGCCGGCTTCATGCTGGAGGTCCCCGCCAGCCAGGCCGCGACCTACGCTCCGGTGCGCGAAGCCGCCGAGAAGGCCCTGGCCGCTCTGCCCGGCGTCGACGTCGCCCAGGTGGTGCTGACCGCCCAGGCGGCCGAGGGCGCGACCCGGGTGCGCAAGGGCGCCAAGGTCTCGGAGGACCCGCAGGCCCGCATGGTCCCGCCGCCCGAAGCCGAGAAGCCCGCCCACGTCCGCCACGTGATCGCCGTCGCCTCGGGCAAGGGCGGGGTGGGCAAGTCCACCGTCTCGACCAACCTGGCCGTCGCCTTCGCCCAGCAGGGCCTGCGCGTCGGCCTGTTGGACGCCGACGTCTACGGGCCCTCGGCGCCGAAGATGATGGGCGTCGACGGCGATCCGCTGTTCGAGAACGAGAAGCTGCAGCCGCTGGAAGCCCATGGCGTCAAGCTGATGTCGATCGGCTTCATCGTCGACGAGGGCAAGGCGATGATCTGGCGCGGGCCGATGGCCTCGTCGGCGGTCCGCCAGATGATCCACGACGTCGCCTGGGGTTCGGAGAAGGAGCCCTTGGACGTTCTGGTCGTCGACTTGCCGCCCGGCACCGGCGACATCCAGCTGACCCTGGTCCAGAAGCTGCGCATTGACGGCGTCGTGCTGGTGACCACGCCGCAGGAGATCGCCCTGATCGACGCCCGCCGCGCGGCGGTGATGTTCGAGAAGACCGCGACGCCGATCCTGGGCCTGATCGAGAACATGGCCTTCTTCGCCGATCCCTCGACCGGCGCGCCGATCCCGATCTTCGGCGAGGGCGGGGGCGTGGCCGAGGCCGAGCGGCTGAAGGTCCCGCTGCTGGGCCGCGTGCCCATCGAGATGGGCGTGCGGATCGGCGGCGACGAAGGCGTCCCCGCGGTGATTGGCGAACCCAAGGGCCAGGCGGCCCAGGTGTTCGTCGCGGCGGCGAAGGCGCTCTGGAAAGCCGTCGGCTAAGCCATGAAGAAGCCCGCCAGGATCGCTCCTGGCGGGCTTTCCACTGAGCCTTTGGCGGCGCTTAGAAGCTGTAGCGCGCGCCGGCCGACAGGACGACGGCCGAGCCGGTGACGTCGCCCTTCAGACGGGCGGTCGAGCTGGTGGCCGTCACGTCGGTCCGGTTGATCTCGCTGTCATCGAAGCTGATGTAGCTGATCGCGGCGTCGAGCTTGAGGTTGTCCTTCGCCGCCCAGGTGGCGCCTGCGGCGTACATCATGCGATCGCCGTCCGGCACGCGAGCCGTGCGGCCGACGTCCGGCGTCGGGGTCGGGTCGTACTGGACGCCGGCGCGCAGGGTCAGGCGCGGCGAGGCTTGGTAGTCGACGCCCGCGGCGTAGGTGGTGACGTCCTTGTAGTTCTGGACGCTGGTCGAGCCGCCGCCCGGGAAGCTGACGCGGATGGCGTCGAACTCGCCCCAGCCGACGCGGCTGACCTGGGCGTTCAGGGTCCACTGGTCGTTCACCGCCCAGCGCGCGCCGACATTGGCGATCCAGGGCAGGGTGATCTTGGCTTGGCCGTCGACCGAGAAGTTGTTGGCGGCCGGGATGGGGGCCAGCAGGCCCGAAACGGCGACCGTGCCGTCCAGCTTCTGGTCGATCTTGGAGCGGTAGCTGGCGCCGATCGTCAGGCTCTTGGACGGATGCAACTGAGCGCCGACGGTGTAGCCATAGGCCCAGCCGTCGCCCTTCAGCGACTGATGACCGTCGGGCTGCAGCGGCGAGATGTTGGGCAGGGCGTTGGTCAGTTCGGCGTCGGCGTACAGCGCCGTGAAGCCGACGCCGAGGTCGAGCATGTCGTTGACGCGGTAGGCGACGACGGTGTCGATGTTGATCGTGCGCAGGTGCGACTTCAGCGCGTCGTAGCGGGTGAAGCTGTCGGCGTTGTACTCGGTGGTGAAGTTGTACGGGGCCGAGACAGCCATGCCCAGCGACAGCTTGTCGTTGATCTTGAACGCGCCGCCCAGGTTCGGGACGACGCCGTCATTGATCGGGTCGAAGGCCGTGCCCGCGCCGCCGATCGGCGTGGTCAGGCCGGTCGGCGGGACCGGACGCGTGATGGTCGAGCCGTTGTTGGTGACCTTGGAGTTGACCTGGATCGCGTTGACGCCCAGGGCGACCTCGCTGCGGTCGATGCCCGCGATCGAGGCGGGGTTCCACCACAGGCTGCCGACGCCCTTGTCGGCTGTTTCGCCCGAATAGGCGCGACCGGTGCCGCGCACCGACTGTTCTTGCAGATAGAAGGCGGAGGCCGACGCCTGGGTGGCGGCGGCGAGAGTCACGAGGGCGACGCCGGCGGCGAGGCGGTTACGCGTAAAAGACATGGGACTGACGACCTTGTTAAATTTCGAGGCTCGTCGATCACCCGACGGCGCCTTTGGGCGCCGCTTTAACGCACCTGCGGAAAGAATGTTGCCCTAAATTGATCGAGGCGTGAATTTTATCAGTTTCGTTAAAGATCTGGGGCCGCGAAGGCCCCAGATCAATCGTCGTTATGTCAAAACTATGCTTCTAGCCTGACAATTGAGCGCGAATGCTTACGATAGGTCAGCCGCCCGCCATCTTTCGGAAGAACTTCTGACCTTGCTCGCCGCCGTTGAAGTAAGCCTTCTGGCCAGCCTCGTCGGTGATCTTGTCCCAGCTGTCGCGAACCTCTTCCGCCGACAGACCGCCTTCGCCCAGGTAGACGCCCTCGGTCTCGTAGATGCGCGAGAGGGCGAAAGCGCCGGCGCCGGCGGTCAGGATCGCGCCGGTCGGGGCCTCTTCCGAGCAGAGATAGACGACGCCGGGCGTCACATATTCCGGCGCCAGCTTGGCGAGCACTTCCGGCGGCATCAGGCCCTCGGTCATGCGGGTGGCCGCGACCGGGCTGATGGCGTTGATCTTGACGTCGTTCTTGGCGCCCTCGAGCTTGAGGGTGTTCATCAGGCCCAGCACCGCCATCTTGGCCGCGCCGTAGTTGCTCTGGCCGAAGTTGCCGTACATGCCCGACGACGAGGTCGTGACGACGATGCGGCCGTAGTTCTGGGCCTTCATGATGTCCCAGACCGCCTTGATCGGCTTGAAGGTGCCGAACACGTGCACCTGCATGACCAGCTCGAAGTCGGCCAGCTCCATCTTGGTCAGGGTCTTGTCGCGCAGGATGCCGGCGTTGGCGATCAGGATGTCGATCCGACCCCAGGCGTCCATCGCTTGCTTGACCATGTGGGCGACGCCGGCGTCATCGGTGACCGACGAGCCGTTGGCGATGGCCTCGCCGCCGAACGCCTTGATCTCCTCGACCACCTTCTGGGCCGCCTCGGACGAGCCGCCCGAGCCGTCGACGCTGCCGCCCAGGTCGTTGACCACCACCTTGGCGCCGCGACGCGCCAGTTCCAGGGCGTGCTGTCGGCCAAGGCCGCCGCCGGCGCCCGTCACGATCGCCACCTTGCCGTCGAAGCGGATGTCCGCCATGCCGAAGTCTCCCTCAAACGCGTGTTTGGTTTGGCCGTGTTGTGCGGCGCGGGACAGGGGAGGTCAAGGGGAGGGGGTCTCATCCGTCCGCCTTGCCTCAAGCCTCCCTTCCCCTTGATGGGGAAGGGCCGGGGATGGGGTGACTGCTGAGGCAGCGGCCGCGCGCTGCATCTGACGCCGTGTTCACCCCACTCCTACCCCTCCCCATCCACCAACGGAGGGGGCGCGCTTTATCGACCTCGCGCCGCGCGGCTGCGAAGGTTCGGAAAGGGACGCGGAGCGCCGGACGACGTCCGGAGTTCTGTGTGTTGTTACCGTT
>NZ_CALCDX010000024.1 GCF_937900395.1 uncultured Caulobacter sp. | reverse complement strand
CATCGGCCACGAGGAGGCGCGGATTTCCCGCCAACGCCAGCGCGATCGCCACGCGCTGGCGTTGCCCGCCGGAGAGCTGATGCGGAAAGGCCCGCGCGAGGGCAAACTGCTCAAAAACGCGCATGCGCTGCCCTTCGACACCGAGGCGCACCACCTTGCCCATCGCGCCGCCGGCGGCCTGGCCCATCGCGCGGCCCGCAGCCTGAAACGCGCCTTCGAATTTCTCCTCGTCGCGCCAGAAGAACACCTCGCCCTCAAAACCGAGCGGCTCGAAAGAGGGCAATTCGATATGCGGCACGATGGCCACGGCCTTGCCGTCCCGCCGGAGCAGGACGACCACGGGCCGCTCGTTCTGATGGAAATCCCACCGGAAAATGCGCTGGAAATTAGCGCCTGCAACCAGCGCCATCATATCGAGGTGCTGCGCTTCCATGATCGGCAGCAGCTTTTGCAGTTCACGCGCGGGAGACGCCATACGCCGGAATACCCTGCTGTTTTTGTTCTTTTCCGCGACCAGCCTGCCCGAACATAAGGCCAGATCGTTCAGGGCTGACCTTACAAGCTTGTCAGGCGGGCGCAATCAGAAAATTGTCCCTTCCGGGCCTTTCTTCCGAGAATCCGCATCCATGCCATTACGGCGTTTTAGGAAGAATTGGTATAAGCTTATCAAGGCCGAGAATATCCTCCAGCGCCTTCGCGCCGGCCTTGCGGGCCCAGCGGTAGAGGCCGACCACCACGATGGCGGCGGCGATCAGCGACAGGATCATGCCGACGTGCTCGGGCGGCGCGAACGGCACGGCCAGGGGCTCGCCCTTGCCGGTCGAGACGATCATCAGCGCCAGGGCGACGTTGAACAGGCTCTCGCCGACGATGAAGCCCGAGGCGATCAGCACGCCCAGGCGCTTGGCCGGCTCGGCCGCGCGGTCCTTGGCGACGATCTTCTCGAACAGCCAGCCGGCCACGGCGCCGACCACGACCGGGGCGGTGACGGTGCTGGGCAGGTAGATCGCCAGGCCCACGCCCAGCGGCGGCAGGCTGTAGCGGTCCTTGCTGGTCTTGCGCAGGATCGTGTCGATGGCGACCAAGCCGAGGCCGATCAGGGCGCCGACGCCCAGCAGCCCCCAGTCGAGGTCGCCGCCCAGCACGCCCTTGGCCAGGGTCGAGATCAGGGTGGCTTGGGGCGCGGCCAGCGGCTGGTCCGAGATGGCCTGCAGGTTCGGGGCGCCGGCGAAGCCGTTCGAGCGGTTCAAGAGCTCCAGCACGAACGGAATGACCACGGCGCCCGACAGCACGCCGATGACCAGGCCGACCTGCTGCTTCCACGGGGTGGCGTCGACCAGCTGGCCGGTCTTCAGGTCCTGCAGGTTGTCGTTGGCGACCACGGCCACGGCCAGCACACAGGTCGTGACATAGAGGGCGAAGGCGACCAGCGCCTTGGTGATGTCCGGGCCGACCAGGCCGCGGCCGACCACGCCGACCATCAGCGAGGCGCCGAGCACGGTCAGGATGGCGATGCCCGACACCGGGCTGTTGGACGAGCCGATCAGGCCGGCCATGTAGCCGCAGACGGCGGCGGCCAGCAGGCCGGCGAAGATCAGATAGCCGATGCCGATGGCGACCAGCGGCGCGGCCAGGCTGGTGATCGGACCGCCGGCCAGGAAGTGGGCCAGGAACCAGCCGGCTGGGGCGAGCAGGAGCAGCGAGACGAGGCCGACGATGCCGATCGGGATGTCCTGCTCGACGCGCGGCAGGTCGCCGGCGCCGCTCTTGCGCGCCTTGGCGGCTTCCAGCGCCGACTTCAGGCCGGAGGTGATCGGGCCGACCAGCTTGGCCAGGGTCCAGATGGCGGCGGCGCCGATGACGCCCGCGCCCAGGAAGCGCACCTGGGTCTTCCAGACGCCCAGGGCGTGGGTGGCGGCGTTGGCGTCGGGCATCGGGGTGGCGAGGGTGAGGATCGGCACCAGGATGGCCCAGGCGATGAACAGGCCCGCGAACATGGCGATGCCCACCGTGATGCCCATCAGGTGGCCCGCGCCCATCAAGGCCAGCGAGCTGGAGGCGCCCAGGCCCGTCGCGCCCGCGCCAGCCTTGAACTTGAAGTAGCCGGCGACCTCGGCGGCGAACAGCTTGGCCGCGCCCAGGGCGCCGAACAGAGCCGAGGCGATCGCGCCCAGGCTGACGGCGACCAGCCCCGCCTTGCCCTCGGCCGCGCCCTCGCGCGAGCCGGTGCCGACCTTGAGCACTTCGGCGGCGGCGACGCCTTCGGGGTAGGGGAGGTTGGAGTTGGTCACCAGGGCCCGGCGCAGCGGGATGGTGTACATCACGCCCAGGATGCCGCCGACGGCGCAGGCGCCGAACGTGGGCAGGAACGGCACGTTGGCCCACCATCCGATCATCAGCAGGCCCGGCAGGACGAAGATCACCGACGACAGCGTGCCCGCCGCCGACGCGATCGTCTGGACGATGTTGTTCTCCTGGATGGTCGAGGTCTTGAAGGCCCGCAGCAGGGCCATCGAAATGACGGCGGCGGGGATCGAGGTGGCGAAGGTCAGGCCGACTTTCAGGCCCAGATAAACTTGCGCCGCGGTGAAGACGAGGGTGATGGCGATGCCGAGGAGTACCCCTCGGAGGGTCAATTCCGTGCGCGGCGCGGTCGAGTCGGCCATGAACATGTCCAAAAAACGATTAAGGCGGCCGGACCTTGCACGTCCGACCGCCCAAAACTCAAGCTCGGATTTCGCCTAGACCCATGAAAAGCCAGGGCGAACGGCGCGATTGGCCCTCCCCCCCGCTAGCAAGCGTAGAGCCGTCCGCTTCTAGAGTGGACGGGTATCCATGCCCGCCTCGGGGGGAGAAAGCTCGCAGACCTCGGCCACGCGCGCGGCGAGATAGCGGTCGCCGTCAGTCTTCATGGCTTGCAAGGCGTCATCGCAACGGCCGGCGTTGATCAGTGTCGCGGCGCGCTTGGCGCGCGCCATCTGTTCAGCCTGACGGGTGATGGCGGCGCCGCCGAAGTACATCGGCTGGCGATAGTATTCGTTGAAAGACTTGGGCTCGGGAAGCCTCTGCTGCGGGGGAGCCGCGGTCGTGGCCGCCTGTAGTGAGATCGCCAGTAGAGTCCCGATCATCGTCTTTGCCTCTATGGTTGAAAATTGTCCCAGTAAGGACTGTCTCACGCTTATGGGTTGTGGGCAACGGGATGAAAGCAAATCGGGCTCGCCACGTCGTGACGAGCCCGAAATCTTAGCGCTGGATTGGCCCCGCCGGGCTAGAGGACGCCGAGCATCTCCGCGACCAGCGGATGCCGGACGATGTCGCGGTCGGCCAGGCGGACGACGGCGATGTTGGAGACTTCCTCGAACCTGGCCGCGACGTCCGCCAGGCCGGAGATGCCCGGCAGCAGGTCCGACTGGTTCGGGTCGCCCGTGACCACCATGGTGGAATGCCAGCCCAGGCGCGTCAGCAGCATCTTCAGCTGCATGTAGGTGCAGTTCTGGGCCTCGTCGATCACCACGAAGGCGTTATTCAGCGTCCGACCGCGCATGAAGCCGACCGGCGCGATCTCGATGGCGCCCTCGGCCATCAGGGCCCGCATGCGCTTGACCGACAGGCGATCGGTCAAGGCGTCGTAGAGCGGGCGCAGATAGGGCGCCAGCTTGTCCTCCATGTCGCCGGGCAGGTAGCCGATCGACTCGCCGGCCTCGACGGCGGGGCGCGAGAGCACGATGCGGCTGACGCGACCGGCCTCCAGCGCCTCCACGGCCTTGGAGATGGCGATGTAGGTCTTGCCCGTGCCGGCCGGACCCAGGGCCATGACGAGGTTCTTCTCGTCGATCGCCTCCATCAGCTGCGCCTGGCCGGGCGATTTCGGTTTTATCGTTTTGAGATAGCTCTGGTCCCGACTATCCCCCCTCGCGCCCCCCTCATCGGGCAGAGGCGACCAGCCGCCGCGGTGATCGACAGGCAGGCGACGCACTTTGGCGTCGTCGTATTGGCCGGTCTCGTACGCGCCTTCGCGCGCCATCCGCTTCAGGGCTCGCTTGGTCATCAAAGCCTCCATTCGGGCATGAAAAAAGGACGAGGCCGTAAGGCGTCGTCCTTGGCGGTGAGCTGGATTTGAACGAAGCCGCGAACGCGGCCCGGCGGCTCGGAAGAGCTTTCCCCGTGGGCGGGGGACGGTGCTGTACGCCGAAACGCCAAGTGCGACACCTCGTCTTCGTCAGCGGGCGAGCAAGGGCGTCTCCGCCCAGCCCGTCACGATCAGGAAAATGATTCCCGCTGGGGGAATGTTCCCTCCTGAATCGCCAGACTACAATGGCGGTCACAGGGTTTACGGATCGTTAATAACGAAATCGCCGATAAGAAACGAGGCATACGGATGAATGTATATTCGCTGGGCGAGTTAAAGCCTACGCTGCCGGGAAAAGACGAATATTGGATCGCGCCGACGGCGAGCGTGATGGGGAACGTTATTATCAAGAAGAACGCCAGTATATGGTGGGGCGCGGTGGCCCGCGGCGACAACGATCCGATCACGATCGGCGAGAACAGCAATATCCAAGACGGTTCGGTTCTTCACACTGATCTTGGCTCGCCGCTGACCATCGGCGCGAACGTGACCATTGGTCACATGGTGATGTTGCACGGCTGCACGATCGGTGACGGCTCGTTGATCGGTATCGGGGCGATCGTGCTGAACGGCGCCAAAATCGGAAAAAACTGCTTGATCGGCGCGGGCGCCCTGATCACCGAGGGCAAGGAGATTCCCGACAATTCGATGGTGGTCGGCGCGCCGGGCAAGGTGGTGCGCGAGATCGGCGAGCAGCACGCGTTGGTCCTGCAGGCCTCGGCCCTGCACTATGTCGAGAACTGGAAGCGCTACGCGCGGGATTTGAGGTTGGTCGAGGGTTAGCGGCGTCCGACGAGATCAACTTCGTATCGTCATCCCGGCCGTAGCGCGGAGCGCGCAGAGCCGGGACCCGGGGACGCCTCGCACGGCGCTCTTTCACCCCTGGGTCCCGGATAGCCTCTGCGAGGCTTCCGGGATGACGAGAGGTGTTGGGCCCGCATCCGCCAAAGGCGGCTTCATCCGTTAGAACTCGAACGCCGTGGGAGCGCCGCCTGCCGCTTGGGGGATCGCAAGGCGGCGCTCCCGCTTCCCGCGTGGGAAGGGCCGAACGCGGGAAGGGACCCACCCTGCTGGAGGCGTCTTCCGCAAGGTAGGACGGTGCGCCGTACTGCGCTCCGTTCATCCATGGATTGTATATAGCACGGCCGAAGTAGAGTTAAAATGCGAGACTCGCGTTTTCCGCGTCTAAGCGTTCCGTAGCGCCACTCTTGCGCCGGTTCAAAAGCCGGATCACTCTCGCCTTAACAACGATAACCTTCGAGGGAGGGCGTCCGGGCCATGGCCAGTGAACGCTATGATTACGTCGTCATCGGCGCCGGTTCGGCCGGCTGCGTGCTGGCCGCGCGCTTGACCGAGGACCCCAACGTCAAGGTCCTGCTGCTGGAGGCCGGCGGCAAGAACACCTCGGTGCTGGTCAAGATGCCGGCCGGGGTCGGCGAGCTGATCAAGGCCAAGGGCGAGCAGAACTGGGGCTTCTGGACCGAGGCAGAGCCGCATCTCGACAACCGCAAGCTCTGGTGGCCGCGCGGCAAGGGCCTGGGCGGCTCCTCGGCGATCAACGGCATGATCTATATCCGCGGCCATGCCCGCGACTACGACCAGTGGCGGCAGATGGGCCTGACGGGCTGGTCCTATTCCGAAGTGCTGCCCTACTTCAAACGCTCGGAGACCCACCATGGCGGCGGCGACGCCTATCATGGCGACAAGGGTCCGCTGCACGTGTCGAAGGGCGAGTCCGACAGCCCGTTCTACACCGCCCTGGTCGAGGCCGGCCGCCAGGCGGGCCACAAGACCACCAAGGACTTCAACGGCTTCCAGCAGGAGGGCTTCGGTCCCTACGACCTGACGATCCGCGACGGCAAGCGCTGGAGCGCGGCCATGGCCTATCTCAGCCAAGCCCTGTCGCGTCCGAACCTGACCTGCGTCACCGAGGCCCGCACGACCCGGATCCTGATCGAAAAGCGCCGGGCCGTCGGCGTCGAGTACGTCGTCGGCAAGGGCGGCGAGCGCAAGACCGCCTATGCCGACGCCGAGGTGCTGCTCAGCGCCGGCGCGGTGCAGTCGCCGCACATCCTGCAGCTGTCGGGCGTCGGCGCGCCGGACGACCTCAAGGCTCAGGGGGTCTCCGTCGTCCACGAGTCCAAGGGCGTGGGCGCCAATCTCCAGGACCACCTGGACGTCTGCGTCTCGTGGACCGCCAAGAACCTGAAGACCGCCTATTCGGCCAACAAGGGCCTGAACAAGCTGGGCGTGGGCCTCAACTACATGCTGTTCGGCAAGGGCCTTGGGCGCCAGCAGTTTCTGGAGAGCGGCGCGTTCCTGAAGTCGCGGCCCGACCTCGACCGGCCCGATCTGCAGATCCACGGCGTGCTGGCCATCATGCAGGACCACGGCAAGGTCGTGGTTGAGAAGGACGGCTTCACCCTGCACGTCTGCCAGCTGCGTCCGGAGAGCCGCGGCAAGGTCGGCCTGCGCTCGGCCGATCCGTTCGATGATCCGACCATCCTGGCCAATTACCTGTCGACCGATGAGGACCGCCGCGCCATCCGCGAGGGCGTCCGCATCGCCCGCGAGACCGTGGCCCAGGAGGCCTTCGACCCCTATCGCGACGCCGAATACGCCCCGGGCGCCGACGTGCGCAGCGACGCCGAGCTCGACGCCTGGATCCGCGCCAAGGCCGAGACGATCTACCACCCGGTCGGCACCTGCCGCATGGGCGTGGCCGGCGATCCGCTGGCGGTGGTCGACGACCAGCTGCGGGTGCAGGGGCTTTCGGGTCTGCGCGTGATCGACGCCTCGGTGATGCCGAACCTGATCGGCGGCAACACCAACGCGCCGACGATCATGATCGCCGAGCGCGCGTCGGACCTGATCCGGGGCAAGCAGACGCTGGCGCCGCTGGACGTCCCCGTCTACGGCGACGAAACGGCGGCGGCGGCGTAGGGCGAGCCCTTAATCCGCTAACTCAATCTCACCGTCATTCCCGCCCTTGTGGCGGGAACCCCTCTATCCGCCGCAGGTGCGGGAGGGGCGGACTGCTCAGCAGTCCGCTTGCATCTCACGTGTCAGCTGAACCAGGGGTTCCCGCCACAAGGGCGGGAATGACGGTTGTTTGAAGGAATGCTGAGGAGCGCCCGGTAGCCGAATCCAACGCTAGGCGATCCGGCGGCCGTCCAGGGTGGCGAGGCGAAGGCGGGGCATGTCGCGATTGTCCTCGCCCAACGGCCGGATTTCGCGCAGGCCCAGCTCGTAGGCGGGGCGGCCCATCAGGCGGGCCGTCGCGCCGATCGGCTGGTAGAGGCCCAGGAACCGGTCGGTCTCGCCGCTGGCGCCGCGCAGGGGCGCGAACAGCACCTCCATGCCGACCGAGGCGACGCCGTGCGCGCGGATGTCCGCCACGGCGACCACCGGCGTGCGGCGCTTGCGGGCGACGTCGAGGGCGCTTTTCAGCTCCAGGCGATGGGCGAGGGCCCACAGCGACAGGGCGTCCTGGCCGCGCAGGTCGCGGGCGTGCAGATCGCTGACGAAGCCGCCGGCCAGGCGGAAGGGCAGGCGGCCGCCGTCGCGACCCAGGACGAACACCTGCGGCAGAAGCTCCAGGAAGTCGCCTGGATCGATGTCGGTGCGACGCGGCAAGGCGGCGTCGCCCCGGCGATCACGCCAGTAGTCGATCAGTCGTTCCGTGCTGGGATGGAACATCCTTGTCCCCCGGCGGGCTCCTGCGCGGCGGGTTTGGGCCGCATGGAGCTTGCTGGAGGAACCGCGCCAACGGCTGGACTGTCCCATTTTGGCGCACAATCCAGTCCTGGATAAGAAAAAGGGCCCCGTCGGAGACGGAGCCCTTTGACTTCAGCCTACTTCGCGGCCGCTTCCGGCTTGACCAGAAGCAGCCAGGACTTGTCGTCCGCCAGGTAGGTCTTGGCCGCCTTCTGCACATCCGCTGGCGTGACGCGGGCGAGCCCCGCCAGCACCGATCGCGTGGCGTCCAGCAGGCGCGGATCGGTCTGGGCGCCCGACAGCGCGCCGACCCAGTACTCGTTGGTCACGCGCGCCTTCTCGATCTGGTCGATGCGGGGCTTCTTGGCGCGTTCCAGCTCGTCCTCGGTCACCGGCTTGTCACGAAGGTCGGCGGCGATCTTGCGGATCGAGGCGACGACGGCGTCCAGCTTCTCCGGCGGGACTTCCAGGCTGACGGCCAGGTAGCCCCAGTTCTTGAACACCACGCTGGCGGTCGAAGAGGCGTTGGGCGAATAGGTCGCCCCTTGTTTCTCGCGCAGTTCGTCTATCAGGCGCAGTTGCATGACCTGGCCCAGCACCGAGACATCGCGCGAGCGTTGCAGGTTCGAGAACAGGTCGTCGGTGCGCCAGGCCATGAACAGGGCGGCCTGGTCGGCGCGGCCCTTGTGCGTGCGGATCACGGGCGTCGCCGAGGGGGCGGGGAACGGCGCCTGGCGGGCGGCGTCCGACGCGGGAAGCTCGGTCCGAGCGGGCAGGGCGCCGAAGGTGTCGGCCACCGCGGCGATGGCCTTGTCGACCGTCGTGTCGCCGACGATCACCACCTCGATGTCGTCCTTGGTCAGCGGATTGGCGACCGCCGTCTTCAGGTCGTCGAGCGAGGCGCTGGCGATCTGCTCGCGCGAGGGGAAGGTCCAGCGCTGGTCGCCGCCGTGCATCAGGCCGCCAAGGTCGCGGCCGAGGACCCCGCCGGTGGTGCTCTGCAGCTGGTCGTGCAGCGTGCCGTAGCTGGTCTTGACCCGGTTGAAGGCTTCCGGACGCCAGCCGGGCTCGGTGGCGAAGGCCGCCAGCACCTGCAGCTCGGTCGACAGGTCCTCGGGGCGCGTACGGCCGTTCAGGGTGAAGGCGTCGTCCTCGACGCCCAGCTGGGCGTTCCAGATCTTGCCGGTCAGAACCCGCTCCATGTCCTGGGCGGAGATCTGCTTCAGCCCGCCCTCGACAAAGGCCGAGCCGGACCACAGCGGGCTCTGCTTGTCGGACGGCAGGTCCAGCAGGCCGTGGCCGGCGCGGACCTTCACGACGACCTGGCCCTCGCGGAACTTGGTCGGCTTCACCGTCAGTCGGACCCCGTTCTCGAACCGCACGAAGACGGCGTCCAGGTCGCTGACCTCCTTCTGCTCGATCACCTTGCCGGTCGGACCGAAGCTGGAATAGGGCCACACGGTCACGCCCGGCGCGGCCGGGGGCGTGACGGGCTGGGACTTGAGGTCTTCGTAGGCCTTGAGGATCGCCGGCTCGCCGCCGTCGATATTGCTCGGCGCGGCGATGACCACCAACGGGCCCGAGCCGGCGAACGACGACTTCAGCACCGCATTGACCCGCTCGGCGGTCAGGCCCTTGGTCATGGCGTCGAAGGCGGCGAGGTTCTGGCTGGGCGAGGTGATGACCTCGGCGTCGCCGAGGGTGTCGACCAATTGGTTGGCCAGGACTGGCGTGCGCTGGGTGGCTTCGCCCGCGGCGGCGGCGGCCAGGCTGGCGCGCAGGGTGGCGATCTCGCGGTCCAGTTCATCCTGGCGAACGCCGTATTGGATGGCGCGGCGCTGCTCGGCGTCGAGCGCCCGCATCGCGTCCTGCCACTGCCCCGGTTGGGCCGTCGCGCCGAGGGTCGTCACGCGCACCGCGCCGTACTGGTCGCCCTTGAAGGCGCCGCCGGCGATGAACGGCGGCTCGGCCAGGCGGCCCAGCGCCTGCAGCCGACGGTTCAGCACGGCGAAGGCCAGGTTCTCCAGCATGTCGCGCTCGTCGAGGGCCTTGGTTTCGACCAGGCCGTCGGGCTTGCGCATCCAGGTCATCTGGACGCTCCAAGGCGCGCCGGACTCGACGATCAGCTTGGCGGTCGGGCCGCGCTTGGCCACCGGACCGACGTCCGGATTCTTGCCCGGCTGGCCCTTGCCGGCCCAGTCGCCGAACCTGGCTTTGATCTTGGCTTCCATGGCGTCGACGTCGAAGTCGCCCACGGCGACCAGCACCGCCCGCTCGGGACGGTAATAGGCCTCGTAGAAGTCGCGGATCCGCTGGGCCGAGGCGTTCTTGAGAATGTCGGTCTTGCCGATCGGGATGCGCTTGGGCGGCAGCTGGCCTTCCATCTGGGCCGACAGGGTCTTGATGGCGACGCGATAGCCGGGCGTGTCGCGAGCGCGCTCTTCCGACAGCACGACGCCGCGTTCGCGATCGACCGCGTCCTGAGCGATGGTCAGCTCGCTGGCCGCCTCGCGCAGCAGCATCAGCGAGTCGTTGACCGTGCTGTCGTCGGTCTTGGGCAGGTCCAGCTGATAGGTCGTTTCGTCGAAGCTGGTCTGGGCGTTGGTGTCGGCCCCGAACGCCAGGCCATGGCGCTCCAGGATCTTGATCATCTCGCCTTCGGGCACATTCTTGGAGCCGTTGAAGGCCATGTGCTCGAGGAAGTGGGCCAGGCCCTGCTGGTCGTCGGCTTCCATCAGCGAGCCGGCGTCGAACCACAGGCGCAAGCTGGCCTGGGCGGGCGGCGTGGCGTTCTTGCGGATCGCATAGCGCATGCCGTTGGGCAGCACGCCGAAGCGCCAGGCCGGATCGGGCGCGACGTCGGACAGGGCTTGCGCCCATTGGCCCGGTTTCAGGTCGCTCTGGCGCGGTCCGGCCAGGGCGGGCGCCTCGATGGCGCTCTCCCGCTTCGGCAAGGGCAGCGAAGGCTTCGGAACGTGGGAGCAGGCGGCGAGCGAGAGGCCGGCGGCGGCGACGAGCGCCAAGCGCGAAGCGCTGATCATCGAGAATCCAAGGCAGGACAAAGGAAGCCGCACCTTGGCCGTCCCGCATGGCGCGCGCAAGGCGCGACAAAGGCGGGTTTAGGTCCGTGAGGGATCAGGCGGCGGCGACGTCGCCGGTCTGCCGGCGCAGGCGCCAGAAGCGGATGGTCCGCAACGCCGCCTCGCGCGGCAGGGCGGCGTAAAGCTCCCCATAGGCCTTGGCCCGGCCCATCACCTCGTCCGAGGGCTCGAGGATCAAGAGGGCGAAGGTCAGGAACAGCGCGCGGTCGAAGTCGGCGGCCTTGCAGATCACCGACAGGGCGTCCATCTCGCGCCGCTCCAGGATCTTGCGGGCCGTATGAAAGTCGACGTCGGCCAGGTCGGCCAGGGCCACCAGGAAAAGGGTCGTGCGCTTGGCGCGCAGCATGTTGGCCAGGATTTGCGGGGAGATCGGCCCCTTGGCGCGCAGGGCGCGGAACTCCTTCTCGGCCTCGGCGTGGTCGGGCGGCAGCGCCCCGTCCTTGGCCGCGATCCGTTTGCGGCCCGCCGCCAGCGCGGCCTCCAGGGTCGCCGGATCGACGTTGGCGTTGCGCTCCAGGATGCGGTCGCGCAGCCGCGCTTCGGCGACGAAGTACATCTCGTTCAGCAGGTCGACGGGCAGGCTCTGGCGGTCGATCACCGCCTCGTGCAGGGCGGGATTGGCGGTCGCCCGGTCGACGACGGTCTCGTGCGCCTCGCGCGACAGCACCGCCCCCTCGTTGCGCAGCAGCACGCCCAGGGTGTCGTCGTCGCCGCGCGCGACGATGGCGTCCGACACGACGCTGGAGACGCTGGGGCGCTGCGAGATCGCGCGCAGGTGATCTTGGCCCTGGGTGCGGGCGACGTGCAGCAGGTCCTCGTCAGTCAGGGCGCCCGAGCCGCGCAGGATCGGGGCGGCGACCGCGATGCTTTCCGAGGCCAGGGCGCGGGAGAGACCGCGCGGCGCGGTCTGGGCGTCGCCCAGCCGTTGGGCCAGCTCGGCCTTGACCGCCTCTTCCATGTCGCCGGCCAGCTGGCTCAGGACGTCGTCGAACAGCTCCATTTCCAGGGCGCTGTGGCCTTCGCCGGCGAAGAACATGTCGGTGACGCCGCGCAGCAGCTCGCGCCGCTTCTCGCTTGAGGGCTCGTTGGCCAGGGTGATCAGTTCGTGGAGACGCGATTCCATCATGACGCCTCGCCACGCGCGATAGCTTTCCGATCGGCGATAACGGCGGTGAAAGCGGCGACGCGCATGAACATCCGAACCGAAGGAACGTCGATGCTTTCGTAGGGGCGCGCCGCTTAATCTTGGCCTAACGGCCGCGCCAAATGTTGAGAAGTCGACGTTCGACAAACTCCATCGCGGCGTTCAACCCGACGCCCAGAATGGCCAGGGCGAGAAGGGCCGCGAAGACCTTGCCGGTCTGCAGGCGGTTGTAGGCTTCGAGAATGCGCCAGGCCAGGCCCTGGGCCCCGCCCGACCCCGCCACGAACTCGGCCACCACGGCCCCGATCACCGCCAGGCCCGCCGCCACCTTGTGCCCCTCGAGCAGGGCGGGAACGGCCGACGGCAGGCGCAGGCGGACCAGGCGCTGCAGCGGCGTCGCGCCATAGAGGTCGAACAGGCGGGCCAGATCCGGATCGACGGCCTTCAGGCCGGTCAGGGCGCCCGAGAAGATCGGGAAAAACGCCACGACCGCCGCCAGACCCGTCACCGCCCGGCCAGGATGCTCGATGCCGGCCCAGATCGTCACCAGCGGCGCGATCGCCACCAGCGGGGTGACCTGCAAGGTGACGGCGATAGGCCGGACGGCGTCTTCGAGCAGGCTGTTCAGGCTCACGGCCAAGGCCAGGGCGCAGGCGACGACGCTGGCGATCACGAGGGCGATCAGGGCCGTCGACAGTGTCGCCCAGGCCGAGCTCAGCAACAGCGGCCAGGACTCCAGGAACGCCGCGCCGATCGCGCTGGGCGCGGGCAGCAGATAGGGCGGAACCGCCAGGGCGCGGCAGGCGATCTCCCAGCCGCCCAGCAGGACCGCGACCAGGATCAGGGGGGCGAGGACCCGCTTCATGCCGCCGCCTCGGTGGCGCGCGCCAGTAGACCGGAGACGGTTTCGGCGGCGGCGCGGAACGCTTCGGTCGTGCGAAAACCGGGCGGACGAACGAGCGGGCCGTTGATCGCCACTTCGCCCGCGACGCGGCCGGGGCCAGGCGTCATCACCACCACGCGGCGGGCCATGTAGACGGCTTCCTCGACATTGTGGGTCACGAAGACCACGGCTGGCGACAGCTCGGCGGCCAGGGCCAGGACGTCGTCGGCCAGGGCGCGGCGGGTGATCTCGTCCAGCGCCGCGAAGGGTTCGTCCAGCAGCAGCAGGCGAGGGCGCGTCACCAGCGCGCGGGCCAGCGAGGCGCGCATGGCCATGCCGCCGGACAGCTGGGCTGGCCGCGCGGTGAGCGCCTGGCCTAGGCCGACCTTGCGCAAGGCTTCGTCGGCGGACGCCAGGGCGTCCTTCTTGGCGACGCCCGCCAGCTCCAGCGGCAGGGCGGCATTGTCCCGCGCCGATAGCCACGGGGCCAGGGTGGGTGACTGGAAGACGACCGAGGTCTCGCCCTTGGCGGCGGCGCGCGCCACGTCGCCGCGCGTGGGCGCTTCCAGGCCCGCCAGCAGGCGCAGCGCCGTGGACTTGCCGCAGCCGGAGGGGCCGACGAGGGCGACGATCTCGCCGGACGCGAGGGTCAGGTCGATGGGGCCGAGGGCGCGCCCCCGGGCGTAGTCGACCTCGACGCCGGAAAGGCTGGCGACGGAGCCGTTCATTGGCCCTTGGGCAGGAACTGAAGGGTGAAGGCCTTCTTGTAGTCCATGGTCTTCGGATAGACGCCTTGTTCGGAGGCGACCTTGAAGAACTCCGCCCAGCGGGCGTCGCTCATCTGGCCGATCTCGCCGTCCTTGCCGACGATGCCGTAGGACCGCATCTTTTCGCGCGCCTGGTCGAGGACATCCTGGGTCATCTCCGGATTGTCCTTCAGGATCGCCGCGTCGCCCGGCTTGGGATCGCCATAGAGATAGGACTTCCAGCCGGCGGCGGTCGCCTCGACAAAGGCCTGCACGGCCGCAGGGTTCTTGGCGATCAGGCTGTCGGGGACTAGGGCCATCGAGGCGTAGGCCGGATAGCCGCTGTCGGCGAGCAGGAAGACCGCCGGTTTGATCTTGCCTTCCTTCTCGATCAGGTAGGGCTCGCTGGTGGCGTAGCCCTGCTGGATCACCCGCTTGTCGGCCAGGAAGGGCGCGCTGGAATAGTTGTACTTGCGCACCTGGTCGTCGGCGAAGCCGTACTTGGCCTTCAGCCAGACCCAGAAAGCGGTGATCGAGGCGTCGGCCAGCAGGATCGGCCGGCCCTTCATGTCGGCGATCGAATTGACCCCCTGGTCCGGGTGGGCGATCAGGACCTGCGGGTCCTTCTGCATGAAGGCCGCCACGGCCTTCACCGGCGCGCCTTCCTTCGCCAGGTTCATGACGATGAAGCTGTTGGAGCCGACGCCGACATCAACGGCGCCGGTGGCCAGCAGCTGCGGTACGTTCACGGCCGGGCCGCCCTGGATCAGGGTCACGTCCAGGCCGCGCTTCTTGTACTCGCCGGTCGCCAGCGCCTGGTAATAGCCGCCCAGCTCGGCCTCAGCCCGCCAGTCGGTCGCCAGTTTCAGCTTCGTGACGCCGGCCGGGGCGGCGTCCTTGCTGGGTGCGGGAGAGCAGGCGGTCAGGGCGGCGAGGCTTAAGGCGGCCCCCAGGACGACAAAGGCGCGACGGCGCATCGAACGGCTCTCCCCACGGTTCGCGGTGAAGTTAGGGGCGAGCCGGCCGACTTCCAAGCACGAAGGCGAACGCGGTCAGGCGGCGGGCTTGCGCCGCCAGCGTTCGACCTTGGCGTACAGCGCCTCGCGCTGGACCGGCTTGGGGATATGATCGACCATGCCGGCGGCGTAGCAGCGCTCCACCTGGGTCGGCAGGGCGTCGGCGCTCATGGCGATGATCGGCGCGGCGCCGAAGGCGCCGGGCAGGGCGCGGATCGCGCGCGTCGCTTGCAGACCGTCCATCTCGGGCATGTGCATATCCATCAGGATGAGGTCATAGGGCGTCTTGCGCGCGCGTTCGATCGCCTGGCCGCCGCTTTCGGCCTGGTCGACGTCGTAGCCGGCCATGCTCATCAGGGTCGCGGCGATCTCCAGATTGATCGGATGGTCGTCGACGACCAGGATTCGACCCGCCGCGTTCTGGGCTGCGGGCGCCGGCGCGGGCGAAGCGGCGCGCTCCACCGGCTTGGCCGACAGTTCGAACCAGAAGCACGAGCCACGCCCGGGCACGCTGTCGACGCCGATCTTGCCGCCCATGGCGTCGACCAGCGCGCGGCAGATCGCTAGGCCAAGGCCGGCGCCGGCGGGCATCCGGCTCAGCGTGATGTCCGCCGAGGCGCGCTGGAACAGCAGGGCCTGCTTCTCCAAGGCGATGCCGACGCCGGTGTCCATGATCTCGAAGCGAAGCCTGTCTCCGGTGGCGACGGGCTCGATCATCAGCCGCACCGAAATGCGTCCCTGGTCAGTGAACCTGACGGCGTTGTTGAGCAGGTTGATCAGCACCTGGCGCAGGCGGTCGGCGTCCAGAGCGTGGCGCCGGTGATCCGGATCGATGATGTCGACATCGAGTTCCAGGCCCTTGGCGCGGATTTCGGGCGCCATGATCGCCGCCGTTTCGCGCACCAGGTCGGCCGCCGAGGTCGGCTGAAACTGCAACTCGATGTGGCCGGTCTCGACACGGGAAAGATCCAGGATGTCGTCCAGCACGGTGACCAGGGCGGCGCCGGCGCTGTCGATCAGGTTCACCTGGCGTCGGGCGTCGGGCGAGAGATCGTCGCGCTTGGCCAGCAACTGGGCGAAGCCGAGCACGCTGTTCAAAGGCGTGCGGATCTCGTGGCTCATCGTGGCCAGGAACTCGGTCTTGGCCTCGGTGGCGGCCAGGGCGCGGGCGCGGGCGACCCGGGTCAGTTGCTCGCGCCGTTGCAGCATGCGCTTCAGGCGATCCTGTTGCGCCAGGACCAGGCTGGCGGCCATGCAGGTGTAGAAGAGCACCGCGATGAAGATCTGGATCGTGCGCGCCTGCGCTGTCGGGCCAAGGATCGCGTTGAAGCGCGGCGAAGCGCCCGACATGGCGATCGGCAGGGTGATCAGGGCCACGATCAGGGAGGCCATGGCCGCGCCCCGCGCCCCGAGGCGATAGGCGGCCAGCAGGGCGACCGGGAAGATCAAGAAGGGGGGCGCGCCGGACAGGGGATGCGCGCAGAGCAGGGTGACGGCCGCCACCGCGAACAGCAGCACGCCCTGCTCGCGCAACGAGGTGCGATAGGCCCGCCGATGCTGGGCGTCGATCAGCACCAGCGCCGTCGGCAACACGACCGCCAAGCCCAGCGCTCCGCGCAGGAACCAGTCGATCCAGGTTTTCAGCAGGGGCTCGCCGAAGAACAGCGACAGGATCGACGCGCAGATCGCGGCCGAGACCGCGGAGATCGGCGTCGTCACGGCGGGCAGCGCCGCCAGGGCGCGCATGGTCCGAACCCGCGGCATGCGTCCCCAGAAGCGAACGCAGACCCACCAGACCGCGACGGCCTCCAGCGTATCGATCGTGGTATAGAGCAGCGCGCGGGCCAGGCTGTCGCCGACGAGAAGATCGGCCGCCATGTGGAAGGTCACGAAGACGCCGCCCAGGGTTAGCCGGCGCTGGGGCGTCAGAACCACCAGCCCCGCCGCCAGCAGGGCGTTGGCCGGCCAGAAGGCGGCGACGCCCAGCAGCGTTCGGGTCAGGAACTCGCTGAAGAACAGGCCGCCGACCAGGGCGACGGAAAGCCCCTGCAGCAAAGCCGCCTGCCTCTTACGTTCATGCTGCGCCAGCCTTTGCGGCATACGCGTCTCGTCCCCCAAACCGCCGCGACCTGGCGGCAATGTCTGATGACGTCGGATCCGCGTCGCGCGAGTCCGACGTTCGCCGGCCTCTCCGTTCGAGGGGCGGCGACGCGACCATTCAATACGCCTGCTAGACGAGGGGTTGCTTGCTTATCGAGAGATGTGTCGTTTGGCCGCAGGACGCCTCTGCGGCCGCCACTTCCTGACGATATCGTCCCCGTCCCGCCCGTGTAATGGGTCCTGGCGACAATGCATGTCGCAGGGGGTAATTCAAGAGGGCGATAGTCGTATCAGGTCGTGATGGAGAGTGGTTAAGACGTCGTGCAGCAATATATGGGATCAGCTTGCCGACAGGTTCTCTTTTTTCTCTTCGAGTTCAAGCCAATCCATCTCGGCTTGTTCAAGATCGGCGCGCGCCTTGTCCAGAGCCTTCATGGCTTTGTCGAATGTCGCCGGATCGCGGCTGTAGAGATTAGGGTCCGCCAGCGTTTCCTCAAGCTTGGCGATGATCGCCGGACTCTTGGCGATCAGGGCTTCGCATTCCTCCAGACGCCTCTGGTCCTTGTATGAAAGCTTCACGCTTTTTTTCGGAGGCGGCGGGGCGGCCGGGGCGGCCTTGGGCGCCGCGGCGGAAATCGGCTTGCGGACGGCGCTGAAGAACCCGGGGTTCTGGTCCATCAGGTCGGTCCAGCCGCCGGGCGTCTCGACAATCTTGCCCCGGCCGTCCAGCGCGATGGTCGAGGTGGCCAGGCGGTCGATGAAGTCGCGGTCATGGCTGACCAGGATCAGCGTGCCGTCGAAGTCGGCCAGCAGGTCCTCCAGCAGGTCCAGCGTGTCCATGTCGAGGTCGTTGGTCGGCTCGTCCAGCACCATCAGGTTGGTCGGATTGGCGAGCGCCCGCGCCAGCAGCAGGCGGTTACGCTCACCGCCCGACAGGCTGGTCACCGGCTGGCGCAGCTGGGCGTCGGTGAACAGGAACTCCTTAGCGTAGCCGGCCACGTGCTTGGACTGGCCGCGCACGACGATGGAGTCGCCGCCGCCGGGAGTCAGGAAGTCCCAGACGGTGATCTTGTCCGACAGCGCCATGCGCGCCTGGTCGATGTACGAGACCTCGAGATTGGCGCCCAGTTGCACCGAGCCGGCGTCCAGCGGCAGCTCGCCAAGCAGCAATTTCACCAGCGTCGTCTTGCCCGCCCCGTTGGGACCGACCAGGGCCACGCGGTCGCCGCGCAGGATGCGGGTCGAGAAGTTCTCGACGATGGTCCGCTCGCCGAAGCGCTTGGTCACGCCCTTGGCCTCGACCACGCGCTTGCCCGAGATCCCGGCGGACTCGACCGCCATGGTCATGGTTCCGCGCAGGTCGCTCTGGCGGTCCTTTTTCTCGGCGCGGAGGGCCAGCAGCGCGCGGCGGCGGCCTTCGTTGCGGGCCCGCCGACCCTGGACGCCACGCGCCAGCCAGGCGTTCTCGCGCTCCAGCACCTTGTCCAGCCGCCGCGCTTCTTCCGCCTCGGCCGCCATCACGCTGTCCGCCCAGGCCTCGAACTCGCCGAAGCCCTTGTCCAGGCGGCGGATCTTGCGGTGCTCCAGCCAGAAACAGCGCTCGGTCACCCGGTTCAGGAAGGCGCGGTCGTGGCTGACGATCAGCACGGCGCACTTGGAGGCGGCCAGCTCTTCTTCCAGAGTCTGGATCGCGAAGATGTCGAGGTGGTTGGTCGGCTCGTCCAGCAGCAGCACGTCCGGCTGCTCGGCGAAGGCGCGGGCGAGGGCGGCGCGGCGGGTCTCGCCGCCGGACAGGCCCTTGGCGCTCTTGTTCGGGTCGAGGCCGAAGTCGGCCAGTGCCGCCTGCGCCTCATAGTCCTGGGCGCCGCCCGCCGTGGCGTAGTCGAGCAGGGTCTCGCCGGTGATCTCGGGCTCCTGCCCGACATAGACGACCCTGGCGCCCGGCTGGACCGAGCGCTCGCCGCTGTCGGCCTCGACGCCCTGGGCGGCCAGGATCTTCAGCAGGGTCGACTTGCCCGCGCCGTTGCGGCCGACCAGGCAGGCGCGCACGCGCGGCTCCAGCGCCAGATCGACGCCGTCGAACAGCGGCTTGGCGCCGTCGGCGAGACGGACGTCCTTGAGGGCGAGTACGGGCGCGCGGGTCGGAGAAGCCATGGTCGTCACGGATAAGAGAGCGGGAGGATCGCGAAGGGGAGGCCCTATCGCAGGCGCGCCGCCGAGGGAACGGCAAATCGCGGTCAGTCGGACAGGCGGGTCCCGGCGGCCTTCTCGGGGTGCGACAAATTCCCCCGTTAATGGGAGGCGGAACGCGGCTTTGCTAGGATTCACCTACGTGAAGCGGAATGACTTGTCTTGAAGTCTAGCGTCGAGAGCATCGTGGCTTCGGAAGTCCAGGCGTCACTCGCCCTGGACTTCGATGTCCTGCATCGACCCGTCTGGGTTTTCGACGATGTCCGCAAGCGCACGCTGTATGCGAACCGCGCCGCGCTGGAGCTGTGGCGCGCGCCCTCGCTCGAGGCCTTGCGCGCCCGCGACTTCTCCGCCTCATCCCCCGCTGTTCGCGCCCGGATGAGTGATCTGGCGGCGCGGCTTGAGAACGGCGGCGCGGTGGAAGAGCGCTGGACCTTCTATCCCAATGGCGACGCGGTCACGGTCAATACGATGATCTCGCGCATCGTTCTGCCGGATGGCGGGCCGGCCATTCTCTGCGAAGGCGTGCGTCTGCAGCCCGAGGCCGAGGAGCAGCGGGCGATCGAGGCCCTGCGCCACACCAGCGCGCTGGTGACGCTCTATGACGGCGAAGGGCGCCGCCTGTTTGGCAATCCCGCCGCCCTGGCCGCCTATCCGGGGCGTAACGTCCGCTTCGCCGACATCTTCGCCGACGCCGAGGCCGGGCAAATCCTCTGGAGCTCGCTCCTGGACGCCGAGGTGATCGAAGGCGGCTATCGCATGGTCACGGCTGGCGGTCCGCGTTGGCACAGCCTCACGATCCGCCGAACGCCCGATCCGATGACTGGCGAGCCCTGCGTCCTGGTCAACGAGAACGACATCACCGACGAGGTCGAGGCCCATGCCGCCCTCGCCGACGCGCGCGAGCGGGCCGAGGCCGCGGCCGCGGCTCGCCAAGCCTTTCTGGCCAATATGAGCCATGAGCTTCGGACGCCGCTGACCAGCATCCTGGGCTTCGCCGAGTTGCTGGCGGACACGCGCCTCGACGACGATCAGAAGCGCCACCTGTGCCGCATCCAGGACGCCGGCGCCATGCTGCTCGAGACCTTGAACGCGGTCCTCGACTTCTCGAAGCTGGAGTCGGGCAGCGTCGACCTGGAGCGCAAGCCGTTCGACCTGCCGGACCTGGCCAGGCGCGCGGCGGGCATGTTCGAGGCGGCGGCCTTGGCCAAGGGGCTCGACTTGACGGTCCGCATCGACCCCGACTGCCCTCGGTGGTTGGAGGGCGATCCTGAGCGGCTGCGCCATGTGCTGGTCAACTTCCTGGGCAATGCGGTCAAGTTCACCCAGTCGGGAGGGATCACCCTGGCGGTCGAGCGGCGGCCGGCGGCCGCGCCGGGCGTCGAGCGGCTCGAGCTTTCGGTTTCGGACACGGGGGTCGGCGTTCCGGCGGCGATGCTGGGGCAGGTCTTCGATCGCTTCGCCCAGGCCGGCCCGGAAGTCTCTCGCCGGTTCGGCGGCACGGGGCTTGGCCTCGCCATCAGCAAGGAGATCGTCGAGCTGATGGGCGGCCGGATCGGGGTCGACAGCGTCGCGGGCCAGGGCGCGCGGTTCTGGTGCGTGGCGGACTTTCCCGTGGCGGCGGCGCCCGCGACGGCCCTGGAGGACGCTCAGTCGACGCCGGCGAGAGCCCTCCGGCTTATGGTCGCTGACGACAACAAGGCCAATCGCGAACTGATCGGGACCCTGGTCCGAGCGATGGGCCATCAGGTCGAGACCGTCGCCGATGGCGTCGCGGCGGTCGAGGCGGTGCGCGCCGGCGCCTATGATCTCGTGCTGATGGACGTGCACATGCCCCGCATGGACGGCTTGGCCGCCACGCGCGCGATCCGGGATCTCGAGGGCGAGGCGGCTTCGACGCCAATCATCGCCCTGACCGCCGACGTCCTGCCCGATCAGATCGCCTTCTATCGCGCTAGCGGCATGGATGATCATGTGGGCAAGCCCATCGACGCCCGCGCGCTGCTGGCGAAGGTCGCGAGCTGGGGCGCGCGGCGCTCCGGCGATGGTCGATCACGGTCAGGCGGCGGCCAAGCCTGACCAAGCCCGCGCCGTCTTTGCTTTGTGCCGGCGCCGGACCTCACTAGATAAGTCGTAGGGACGCGGGCGGCGATTCAGTCGCCCGGTCCAGGATTGAGTAGCGATGGCGCGTGAACGTCCAGAACCGATCTTCAACGCGCCCTGGCCGGCCTTGTTGGCCGCGGCCTCGATCCTGGTTCCGACCGCGTTCCTGATGAAGGCGGACGAGCCGACGATCCTGTCGCTGGCCCTGGTCCCCAAGGATTTCTGGGCCGGCCACTGGACCGGCGTCGTGACCATGATGTTCGTGCATGGCGGCTGGCTGCACGCCTTCATGAACGCGGCCTTCGCGATCGCGTTCGGCGCGCCGGTGGCCCGCCTGTTGGGAACGGGCGGGCGCGGCGGCGCGGTCTTCTGGCTCTTCTATCTCGCATGCGGGATCGTCTCGGGCCTCGGCTATGCGATGCTGCATCCCGAGAGCGTCGGGCCGGTGGTCGGCGCCTCGGGCGCGGTGTCGGGCCTGATGGGCGCCGCGGCGCGCACCATGGACGGGCGAGGAGGTCTTGGCCCGATGTTCGGCCCGCAGGTCCTGTCGATGGGGCTGGGCTGGCTGGTGGTCAATCTCGTCATGGCCGTCGCTGGCGGCCTGTTGACCGGGGGAGGAGCGGGCGTCGCCTGGGAGGCGTACCTGATCGGCTTCGCCGCCGGCGTCGTCCTGATCGGTCCCTTCGCGGTCTGGGGCGAGCCCGCCGATCTCGCGCCGCGCGATCCCCATTGATCCCGGAGCCTGTTTGCGAGACCCTCGTTCTATAAAGAACAAGGGAGGTAGCTCAGTGCTGATTTCTCAAATCCTCAAGGACAAGGGTGATTTGGTGTTCACGGCCTCCCCCCAGGAGACCGTCGGCGCCGCGGCCGCGCTTCTGCACACCCGTCGCGTCGGCGCCATGGTGGTGGTCGACGAGACCGAGGCGGTGGTCGGCATTCTCTCCGAGCGCGACATCGTCCGGGTGATCGCCAAGGAGGGGGCCGCGGCCCTGACCAAGCCGATCTCCAGCTGCATGAGCGCCAAGGTGATCTTCGCCGAGCCGCACGAAACGGTCGACGCCCTGCTGGAGCGGATGACCGATCGCCGGATCCGCCACCTGCCGGTGGTGAAGGGCGGCCGTCTGGCGGGCATTATCTCGATCGGCGACCTCGTGAAGCACAAGATCAACGAGGCCCTGGCCGAGGCCGACGGCCTGAAGGCCTATATCGCCGCCGGCTGACGGCGAGCGCTGTATATATAGGAAAGAGGGCTGGCGCCTCAGCCCTCGATCATTTCCGCGCCGGCGCCCTGGGCGGCGTCGGCCAGGCTATAGCCCTCAAGGACCGCGGCGGTGGCGTCGCGCGCCTTCAAAAGAGCTTCGCGCAGCGCGCAGGTGGCGACGTCACGACAGTCCTCGCAACGCCGGAAGGCGGTGCGGCTGACGCAGGGGGTTAGGGCCAGGGGGCCGTCGACCAGCCGGATGATCTCGGCGAAGCTGATCTGCTCGGGCGAGCGTCCCAATATATAGCCGCCGAACTTGCCGCGCCGGCTGATGACCAGACCTTCGCGCGAAAGCGACAGCAGGATGGCTTCCAGGAACTTGCGCGGCGCGTCGGCGCGCTCGGCCAGCTCGCCGGCCGTGACCTGCCCGTTCTCGCGGGCCAGTTCGATCATCGCGCGCAGGGCGTAGCGCGCCTTCTGGGACAACATGGACGCCGGTGACCTTGTTCAAGCGCCCCAGGGCGCGACCTTTATGGCCGCGTCTCTTAAAGAGCGTTCAGCCTTCTGGGCGACGCATCGTCGCGACGCAAGTCTTGGGTGACGCTGTTCATGCACAGAGGAATGGCCGATCTGGGGATAAGATGGCGATTTCGGGCTTGCCGGGCCGGGGAGGGGCCTCTAGAAGCCGCCCCTCGCTTCGGGGCCGCGGCCGTCGGACGAAACCTTCGCCTCTCGGGGCTTGCGTTTCGGAAGGCAGATCGCTAAGTTCCGCAGCCTCAATCGAATCTCTTCCACGTCTTGGCGCTCCTCTCGGCGCGCTTCGGGTGGCTTTTGCGCTCTAAAGTGGCTTCGGTCGCAAGTAGAGAAAAGGAAAAAGAGGCGGTTGACCTGGGAATTCGGTTTCGCTAGAAGCCGCGCTCCCTGAAATGCCGAAGCTTCCGTAAGGTTGCTGAAGTATTTCGCTCCAGAAGAGCTTCTCTTTCTTTTGAAAAAGATGCTTGACTGGCTCCGGTGACTTCTTTAGAAGCTGCCGGCTCCGCCGAAAGCCCTCCGGGCTGGCTGGCGGAAAAAGTCGGAGAGTTTCTTCAAGAAACGATTTGACACGGAAAACGAGGTTGGATAGATAGCCGCCTCCGCCGACGCCGGGCGCTAAACGGTGGGGTCGCTGAGGCGGCTCGGGTCTTTGACATTGTTGATTTGGAAAGAGAAACGCAGGCGGCGGCGCTCTGGCGGTTCACTCTACGGAGTGGATCATTTGACGCTGACGAATGCGGTCTCTTGAAGAAGACACCATTACGCCGATTGGCCTTCGGGTCGATCGAGTGATGGGAACTCGTCAAGATACTATGCAAACCAGATACGCGATCGGGGTTTTCCCCTCGATCAAAATACTGGAGTCAATGTCAACTCAACCTGAGAGTTTGATCCTGGCTCAGAGCGAACGCTGGCGGCAGGCCTAACACATGCAAGTCGAACGGATCCTTCGGGATTAGTGGCGGACGGGTGAGTAACACGTGGGAACGTGCCCTTTGGTTCGGAACAACTCAGGGAAACTTGAGCTAATACCGGATGTGCCCTTCGGGGGAAAGATTTATCGCCATTGGAGCGGCCCGCGTCTGATTAGCTAGTTGGTGAGGTAAAGGCTCACCAAGGCGACGATCAGTAGCTGGTCTGAGAGGATGATCAGCCACATTGGGACTGAGACACGGCCCAAACTCCTACGGG
>NZ_CALCDX010000023.1 GCF_937900395.1 uncultured Caulobacter sp. | reverse complement strand
GGCTTGGCGGCCTATTTCTACAGCCGCGACGTCGGCCGCTGCTGGCGCGTGGCCGAGAAGATCGAGGCGGGCATGGTCGGGATCAACGAAGGCCTGATCTCCACCGAGGTCGCCCCGTTCGGCGGCGTCAAGGAAAGCGGCCTGGGCCGCGAGGGCTCGTCCGAGGGGCTCGAGGAGTATCTGGAGACCAAGTACCTGTGCTTTGGCGGGGTGGGATGACGTTCTCTCAGCCCCAACAAATACGTCCGTCATTCCCGCCCTTGTGGCGGGAACCTCTCTATCAGCCGCAAGGGCGGAGGAGGCGGACCGCTGGCGGTCCGCTTGCGTCTCACGTGTCAGCTGAACCAGGGGTTCCCGCCACAAGGGCGGGAATGACGGTTGAATGGGGAGGGGCGGTGGAATGATCACCGAACTCTCCAGGCCTCTCGCCGATCTGCTGAACCAGGAACGCGCTCGCTTCCTCGCCGAGCACCCCCGCTCCGTCGCCATGGCCAAGGCGACGGCGGCGCACTGGCGCGGCGGGGCGCCGATGCACTGGATGACCGACTGGGCCAGCCCGTCCCCGATCTTCGCCGCCCAAGGCGTCGGGGCGCAGATCACCGACGTCGACGGCAAGCTCTATGACGACTTCTGCCTGGGCGACACGCCGTCGATGTTTGGCCACGGCGATCCGTCGGTGGCGGCGGCGGTGTCCGACCAGATCAAGCGTGGGGCGGGCTTCATGCTGCCGACCGCTTCGGCCGCCATCGTCGGCAAGCTCTTGGCCGAGCGCTTCGGCCTGCCGCTGTGGCAGGCGGCGACCACGGCCAGCGACGCCAACCGCGCGGCGATCCGCTGGGCGCGGGCGGTCACTGGCCGGCCGGTGATCCTGGTCTTCGACGGCTGCTATCACGGCATGGTCGACGACGCCTTCGTGGTGCTGAAGGACGGCCAGCGGGTCATGAAGCCGGGCCTGCTCGGGCAGGTCCACAACCTGACCGCCACCACCTGGGTCGCGCCGTTCAACGACCTCGCCGCGCTGGAAAACGCCCTGGCCTCCGACCAGGTCGCCGCCGTCCTGGCCGAGCCGGTGATGACCAACTGCGGCATGATCCTGCCCGAGCCCGGCTTCCACGAGGCCCTGCGCCGGCTGACCCGCGACGCCGGGACCCTGCTGATCATCGACGAGACCCACACCATCTCGACCGGCCCCGGCGGCTACACCCGCGCCCACGGGCTGGAGCCGGACGTCTTCGTGCTGGGCAAGGCCATCGCGGGCGGGGTGCCGGCGGCGGTCTGGGGCGTCACCGCCGAGCTGTCGGCGCGGATGGACGAAGCCCAGGCGCGGATCGGCCCCGGCCAGTCCGGCATCGGCACCACGCTGTCCGGCAATGCGCTCGCCATGGCCGCCATGCGCGCCATGCTGACCGAGGTGATGACCGACGCCGCCTACGCCCGGATGCTGGCCGGCGCCGAGCGGCTGGTGGCGGGGCTGAAGGGCGTGATCGCCGGGCGCGGCCTGCCCTGGTCCGTCGTCCATGTCGGCGCGCGGGTGGAGCTTGTTTTCGCCGATCCGCCGCCGAAGAACGCCGGAGAGATGCGAAAAGTGCTGGACCATCAGGCGGTGGAAGCGCTGCATTTGTGGCTGATCAACCGAGGGGTGCTGATCGCGCCCTTCCACAACATGATGCTGGTCTCGCCCGTCACCGACGACGCGGCGATCGACCGGCTGGTCGCGGCCGTCGACGGCTTCGCGGCTCAAGTCGGAGAGATGCAATGATAAGCCGGACGCGAAAGGAAACCCTCTCCCAGAGGGAGAGGGCGGGGCCCAAGGCGAAGCCTTGGGAGGGTGAGGGATTTCACCCTCGACCGGTTTCGCGCCCTGACGTTTTCGGAAAGGCTCTACCCCCTCACCCCCCCACGTCCTGCGGACGCGGGTCCCGCCCTCTCCCCATGGGAGAGGGATCATGGTGATGGTCGCCGACCCTCAGGAATGTCGGGACTTCCTGGCCGCCAATCCGCAGGTGCGGTTCGTCGAGGTGTTCTTCACCAGCATGACCGGCGTGCCGCGCGGCAAGCGGCTGCGGGTGCATGAGCTGGAGGCGATCTACAACTACGGCCGCTTCCTGCCGGGCTCGATCCTGGTGGTCGATACCACCGGCGCCGACTGCGAGGACACGGGTCTGGTGTGGGAGGACGGCGACGCCGACCGCCGCGCGCGACCCGTGCCGGGGACTCTGACGCTCGCGCCGTGGCTGGGCCCGGACGTCGCCCAGGTGATGCTGTCGCTGTACGAGCTGGACGGGACGCCCAACGATCTCGACCCGCGCCACGTGCTGCAACGGGTGCTGGACCGCTACGCCGCCGATGGCCTGACGCCGGTCGCGGCCTGCGAGCTGGAATACTACCTTGTCGACCTGGAACGCGGGCCGCGCGGCGAGCTCTTGCCCGCCAAGTCGGCCCTGACCGGTCAGGCGCCGACCGGCATCCAGGTCTACGGCCTGCCGGAGCTGGAGGCCCATGCCCCGTTCCTGCGCGAGCTGTGGGACACCGCCGACGTCATTGGCGTGCCGCTGGAAGGCGCGATCTCGGAGTTCGCCCCGGGCCAGGTCGAGCTCACCTTGATGCACAAGCCCGACGCCCTGCGCGCGGCCGATGACGCGGTGCTCTACAAGCGCGCCGCCAAGGGCGTGGCCCTGCGCCACGGCTGCGAGGCGACCTTCATGGCCAAGCCCTGGAGTGACCGCGCCGGCAACGGCTTCCACGTCCATCTCAGCGTCAATGACGCGGCGGGAAACAACCTCTGCGCCAGCGAGGACGTCGAGGGCTCGGACCTGCTCAAGCACGCCATAGGCGGCATGAAGGCGCTGCTGGGCGAGGGCATGGCGATCCTGGCGCCCAACGCCAACAGCTACCGTCGCTTCAAGGCCAACAGCTACGCGCCCGTGGCCCCGACCTGGGGCGTCAACAATCGCACGGTCAGCCTGCGGGTGCCGGCTGGTCCGCCCAAGACCCGCCATGTCGAGCACCGCGTGGCCGGCGCCGACGGCAATCCGTACCTGGTGCTGGCCGTGCTGCTGGCCAGCGCCCACCACGGCATCAAGAACAAGCTCGATCCCGGCCCGGCCGTGGTCGGCGACGGCTATGCCGCGGCGGCCAAGGAGAACATCCGCCTGCCCAACAACTGGTTCGCTGCGGTCGACCTCTTCGAGAAGTCGGACGTGCTGCGCGACTACCTCGGCGACCGTTTCGTGGACATGTTCGTGTCGGTGAAGCGCACGGAACAGGCGCGTTTCTTCGAGGTGGTCACCGAACTGGATTTCGATTGGTACCTGCGCAACGCCTAGAGCGCGTTAGGTTTAAGTGTGCGCGGTTAAACCGCGCGAACGCGCTCTAGATGTTTGAGTCTAGAGCCTGTTCTCCAGGTTTAGATGGTTCCATCTAAACCTGGCAGGCTCTAGCGGCGCGGCGATGTAGCGTGAACTCAGCGGCGGGCCCGGGCCCGCTTGAACGAAGCGATTAGGGGAGTTTCGAGACGATGAGCACGATCACCCAGCGGGGACTTCAAAAGGCGGGCCTGAACCGCCGCTCGCTCCTGACGGCCACCGGCGCTGCCGCCATCGGCCTGACCTTCACCGCCTGCGGTGAGAAGCCCAAGGCCACGCCGGGCGGCGAAGAGCCCAAGCTGAATTTCTACAACTGGGACACCTATATCGGCGAGACCACGCTGGGCGACTTCAAGAAGGCCACCGGCGTCGACGTGAACATGAGCCTGTTCGCGACCAACGACGAGCTGTTCGCCAAGCTGAAGGCCGGCAATCCCGGCTTCGACGTGATCGTGCCGTCGAACGAGTTCGTGACCCGCATGAGCCAGGCCGGCATGCTCGAGCCGCTGGATCACGCCAAGATCCCGAACATCAAGAACATCGACCCGTCGTTCCTCAATCCGGACTTCGACCCGGGCCGCAAGTACTCGATGCCCTACACCTGGCTGCTGCTGGGCATCGGCTATCGCAAGAGCAAGGTGAAGGGCGTGCCCGACAGCTGGAAGTGGCTGTTCGACAGCGACCAGTACAAGGGCCGCATCGCCCTGCTGTCCGAGAGCGCCGACCTGGTGCGCCTGGCCGCCAAGTACCTGGGCCACTCGGTCAACAACATCCCCGAGGACATGCTGCCCAAGATCGAGCAGATGCTGATCAAGCAGAAGCCGTTCGTGAAGGCCTTCCACGACGATAACGGCCAGGACCTCTTGGCTTCGGGCGAGGTGGATCTGGTCCTCGAATACAACGGCGACATCGCCCAGGTGATGAAGGACGACCCGGACCTCGACTTCGTGGTGCCGAAGGAGGGGTCGCTGATCAACTCCGACACCCTGTGCATCCCGAAGGGCGCGCCGCGGCCCAACAACGCCCACGCCTTCATCAACTACCTGCTGGACGCCCAGGCCGGGGCCGAGATCAGCAAGACCATCCTGTATCCGACCCCCAACGCGGCGGCCAAGGCGCTGATGCCGGAC
>NZ_CALCDX010000022.1 GCF_937900395.1 uncultured Caulobacter sp. | reverse complement strand
CCGCGCGCGCTTCCTGGCCAATATGAGCCACGAGCTGCGCACGCCGCTCAACGCCATCATGGGCTTTTCCGACATCATGCGGGCGCGGATGTTTGGTCCGCTGACCGACCGCTACGCCGAGTACGCCGAGCTGATCCACGAGAGCGGCGGGCACCTGCTGGACCTGATCAACGACGTGCTGGACATGTCCAAGATCGAGGCCGAACGGTTCGAGCTGCAGCGCGGCGTCTTCGACGCGCGCGAGGCCGTCCAGGCGGCGATGCGCCTGCTGCGGGTGCAGTCCGACACGGCGGGGGTCCAACTGCGCGGCGTCCTGCCGCAAGGCGAGCTGGAGGTCGACGCCGACCGCCGCGCGCTGAAGCAGATCGTCCTCAACCTGGTGTCCAACGCCCTGAAGTTCACGCCGCGCGGCGGCCAGGTGACGGTGACGCTGGACGGCTATGACGGCGTCCTGGAAATCGTCGTGGCCGACACGGGCGTCGGCATCAGCCCCGAGGACCTCGAACGGCTGGGCCGGCCCTATGAGCAGGCCGGCGGCGCCGAGCAACGGGCGCGCGGTACGGGTCTTGGCCTGTCGCTGGTCCGCGCCTTCGCCAAGCTGCACGGCGGTGAAATGGCGATCGAGAGCCGTCTGGGCGCTGGCACCACTGTGTCGGTGCGCCTGCCGGTCCTGCTGGCCGCCCTGCCGGGCAAGACGGCGGAGCCCGCGGCCCCCGTCGAGCAAGAGCCCTTGCCGCCGACCAGCCTGGGCGACAACGTCATCGCGTTCGCGCCGCGGTGATTGCAGGCTGGGGCTTAAAAGGACCCTAGTGCAGGAACGCCCGGCCCGCCGCGAAATCGCCCACCTCGACATAGGCCTTGCGGGTCATCTCGTCCCCGCGGCCGGTGAAGACGAATTCGATCGTGACCGCCTCGCGCGGGTCAAGCTGCGACATCGCCTCGGCGACCGCGACGGGGAAGCGGAAAGCCAGTCCCGTCTTGGCGCCGGTCGGCAGCAGGGTCGGCGGGGCTTCCTCGCGGGTCTCGGCGTTGAACACCAGGCTCGCATTGCGCGGAGCGACCTTGCCGGTCAGGGCGCGGCCTGATCGATTGTCGATATAGGGTCCGAGCGTGCGTTTCGTGTCGCGCAGGATGACCCGCGCCGCGTACGGGCGCTGGCCGTTCTCGAACGTGGCGACAGCGGTGACGGCCTTGTTGCGTCCGGCCAGGCCGAACATCAGTCGATCCGCCCCGAAGGCTGACATCTGCGACAGCCGCCAGAACGGAATGGTCGCCGACGAGGCGCGGTCCGCCTTCCACGACGAGACGTCGCCGGGATAGGTCATGGTCTGCATCTGGGCGTAGCCGTCGAAGGCGGCCTTGACCCGGGAGGCGGCCAGCGTGATGTCCTTGGAGTTGCAGGCCGCGCTGGCGGCCTTGGCGCGGGCTCGCTGCTCGAGGGCGGCGACCTGCAGTTCGCTGACGCCCGAGCGCAAGGTCGCGCCGCGGGCCTGGGCGCGCGCGGCGTCCAGCGTCGCGGAAATCTGGGGCGCGAACAGGCGACAGCGCGCGTCGGCCGCGGTCATCAGCGTACGCTCATAGAGCTGATCGGCGGCTTCGGCCGCGCGCGGCGCCGTGGGGGCGCTCAGCATCGCCGCGAGTGCGATCACCGTCATACCCTGGCGGGCGCGACCTTTCTGATGCTCTACGGACGTCATTGGCCTATGGGTGGGGATATTCGGAGGGGCGGTTCTAGGCCATCCCGGGTTGCGGTTCGGTTAGCATGCTACTTTCGACGGACATTTGGGTCGGCGCGCTGATCCGACGCGCCGAGCTGGGCGGAGCCTTCGCGACGGTGGCGCGCAAGGGGGACGCGCGCGCGGGCGCGGTGTTGGTCAAGATCGTCAACCGCCGCGACGGGACCGCCAGGCTCTACAGCGAAGCCATGCGGGGCGACGGCGAGCGCTTCTGGATGCAGCCGGTCAGGTCGGCGTTCGAGCCCGATCTGGACGCCTATGTCGAACGCGCGGCGCGCATCGATCCCGATGTCTGGCTAGTTGAGATCGAGGATCGCGAGGGGCGCCATTTCCTCACGGAGCCGGTTGAAGCCGATCCGTCCTGACGGCTAACGGGCGTCATTAACCCTGATCCTAAACCGGACCGAAAGCCCGGATCGGGTACGTGTTTCGGCCGTAGCCGCCGAGTCCGTGACGCCCATGCTTTTCCTGATGAACGACGTCATTCTCAGTTTCGACCCCAGTGAACTGGCGCCGCCGGTGACGCGTGATCGCTTCGCCAAGCTGTCGCTGAACAGCGTGCTGGATCTGGGCAAGGAGCTGTTTTCGGAAGAGCCGATACTGCAGCACAAGGACATCGAGCGCGCCCAGCGGTTGGCCGCTCTGATCATCGCCAAGGCGCCGGACATCAACGCGGCCCTGTTCATCGCGCCCACGCGCGGTTGCAAGGTCGAGGACGTGCAGGCGCGCTACGTGCAGCTCAGCGTGGAAGTCATGGGCGCGCTCCTGCATCGCCAGAATGCGGGCGCGCTGACCAACGCCGAAGCCGACCGTCAGGTCTGGCAGCGCTTGGCCGCCTAGGGCCTTGTCGACCGCCGGGACCTAGAACTTCACGAAGGTCATCAGCCAGCTGATCATCACGGCCAAACCGACGAGGCCGGCGATCGTGATTCCAAAGCACAAGGCGCTGCCGGCGGGATGTTGCCGGCCTTGGGGGCGGTGATGGTCGAGCAGGGCCATCGTTCGATTTCCTCCAGACACCCGACGATCTGAAGTCGTCGTTGGCGATGGAGGAAGCATGACTCCAAACCCATTCTTCGAATAGGGGTATTTTGACCGTCTAGCGAGCACTTCGCGGGACATGGTGACGCGGGCTTTGCCTTGTTGTGTCTCGCGTGGGTAGAGAAGTTCAACTCTTGGTGTAATATTCCGCGAACGCTGTTCTGAGCCTTCATCGAACCAACATGCGTCTGTCGCCTACCTGACAAGACCGGTCGCTACGCCGCGCCGCAGCAAACAGCGCAGGTGTACGATGAAGCTTATGACGACGGCCGCCTGGGGCGCGCTCGCCCTGGTCCTTTCCACCCAAGCCCACGCCCAGCAGGCTTCGCCGGCCCTCGAGGCGTCGGAGGTGGACACCCTGGTCGTCACCGGCACGCGCCGCGTCGACCGCACGGCCTTCGAATCGGCCGCGCCGGTGGACGTCGTCAGCCAGGAGGCGTTGAAGAGCATCGTCTCCGACGAGATCATGGACAAGCTGGCGGCCACGACGCCGTCGTTCAACGTCCAGCGCCTGCCGGCCGCCGACGGCCAGGCCTTCGTGCGCCCTGCAACGCTTCGCGGCCTGTCCCCCGACCAGACGCTGGTGCTGGTCAACGGCAAGCGTCGCCACCGCTCGGCGGTGCTGGGCGGTCGTGGCCAGCAGGGCGTCGATCTTGCGTCCCTGGGGACCAGCGGCATCGAGCGCATCGAGGTGCTGCGCGACGGCGCCTCGGCCCAGTACGGCTCCGACGCCATCGCCGGGGTGATCAACATCATCCTCAGCGACAAGACCGGCTTCGAGGGCTACGGTCAGAGCGGGCGATACTTCGCTGGCGATGGCGACAAGACCGAGATCGGCGCGCGCTATGGTCTGGCGATCGGCAACGGCGGCAGCGTGGTCGCCGCGCTCGACTACACCAACGCCGAGGCCACCTCGCGCACCCGCCAGCGCCCCGATGCGATCGCCTTCCAGGCGGCTAATCCGAACATCAAGGTGCCCAACCCCGTCCAGCGCTGGGGGCAGCCCGACCGCGAGGTGTGGCGCGGCTCGCTGAACCTGGTCCTGCCGATCAGCGACGCGGTCGAGGCCTATGGTTTCGCGACCTACAGCGACATGCACGGCGTCACCGACTTCAATTGGCGCAACCCGTCGACGGACAGCTCGTACAAGACCAGCACCGTGTTCCCGAGGTGGTCGCTGAGCCAGCTCTATCCGGCTGGCTTCTCGCCGAAGTTCGGCCAGGACGAGACCAACGCCTCGGTCAACGGCGGGCTGCGCGGCGACGCTAAGGGCTGGTCGTGGGACGTCTCGGCCGGCTGGGGCCGCGACAAGGTCGACTACTTCCTGAACAACAGCATCAACGCGTCGTTCGGCCCGCAATCGCCGACCAGCTTCGACGCGGGTTCGCTGATCCAGGAGGAGGCGACCCTGAACCTGGACGCCTCGCGTCCGCTGGACTGGTCGTTCCTGGCCAAGCCGGCCAACCTCGCCCTCGGCCTCGAGGCCCGCAAGGAGACCTACAAGATCGAGGCGGGCGACCGCTATTCGTGGGATGTCGGTCCCGGCGCGGCGGCGGGCCTGCCCAGCGGCTCGAACGGGTTCCCCGGCTACGCGCCCAGCCAGGCCGGGTCTTGGGACCAGACCAGCTACGCGGCCTATGCCGATCTCGACCTGCCGATCACCGACAAGTTCAACGCCGATATCGCGGTGCGCCACGAGGACTTCTCGGAATTCGGCCAGACCACCGACGGCAAGATCGCCGTGCGCTACGAGTTCACGCCGAACTTCGCGATCCGCGGCGCGGTTTCGACCGGCTTCCGCGCGCCGACCGCTGGCCAGATCAACAATACGCGCACCTCTCAGGGGCTCAACACCACGACCCTGCTGCTCTTCACCTCGGGCCGCCTGTCGCCGGTCAACCCGATCTCGGTCGCGCTGGGCGGCAAGCCGCTTGAGCCGGAAGAGTCGAAGAACCTGTCGCTGGGCGCGGTGTTCCGCCAGGGCGGCTTCACGGCCTCGGTCGACTACTATCGGATCGAGGTGGACAACCGCTTCGCCGTCTCGCCGAACTTCACGGTCACCCCGGCCCTGCGCGCCCAACTGGTCGCCGCGGGCATTCCCGGCGCCGACAGCCTGACGACGGTCAGCTACTTCACCAATTCGTTCGACACCCGCACCCAGGGCGTCGATGTGGTCGGCTCGTGGCGCGGTCAGGTCTGGGGCGGGCGCGCCGGCGTCACCGCCGCCTGGAACTGGAACGACACCAAGGTCACCCGCTCCAAGCTGACCGAGGTCTCGAAGCTAGCCCGCATCAACCTGGAAGACGGCCTGCCGCAGAACGCCGCCAACGTGTCGTTCGACTACGCCAAGGGGCGCTTCAGCGGCCTGATCCGCGCCCGCTGGTCGGGCGAGTGGACGGACGCCCAGGCCAACGGGACCGCCGACCTGATCCAGAAGTTCTCGGGCAAGGCGCTGGTCGACCTGTCGGTCAGCGCCCAGCTGACCGATGCGATCAAGCTGACGGTCGGGGCCGAGAACCTGTTCGACACCTATCCGGACGAGGCGACCTTCCAGGCTTCGCGCGGCCTGATCTACTCGCGCAACGCCCCGTACGACACCGACGGCGGCCTCTGGTACGCGCGCCTGTCGGCGAAGTTCTAAGCGAACAAGGAGACGGCGCGGCGGCGAGGGAAGGTGACAACAAGGGCTTATGAGGCTAGTCCCCGCCCATGAGCACTTCCCCCGCCGCTGAAGCCGCCCGTCGGCGCACCTTCGCCATCATCAGTCACCCCGACGCCGGCAAGACGACCCTGACCGAGAACCTGCTGCTGGCCGGCGGGGCGATCCGGGCGGCCGGCGCCGTGCGGGCGCGCGGCCAGACGCGGCGCACCCAGTCCGACTGGATGAAGATCGAGCGCGAGCGCGGCATCTCGGTCAGCGCCTCGGTGATGACGTTCGACCGCGATGGCCTGATGTTCAACCTGCTGGACACCCCGGGCCACGAGGACTTCTCGGAAGACACCTATCGCACCCTGACGGCCGCCGACGCGGCCATCATGGTCCTGGACGCCGCCAAGGGCATCGAGCCTCAGACCTTGAAGCTGTTCGAGGTCTGCCGGCTGCGCGACATCCCGATCATCACCTTCATCAATAAGATGGACCGCGAGGCCCAGGATCCGTTCGAGCTGCTGGACGAGGTGTCGTCGAAGTTGGCGCTGGATCCCGCGCCGCTGTACTGGCCGGCCGGTTCGGGCGGTCGTTTCAAGGGCATGCTGGACCTGCGCAAGGACCAGTTCATCCCGTACGCCAAGAAGAGCTCGACCGACGAGGAGGGCCATCCCGACCCCGTCGCCTTCAAGGGCAATGCGGTGGTTCAGTATCTGGATCCGGAGGAGAAGGCCGAGCTGGAAGACAACGCCATGCTGGTCACCGAGGCCGGCAAGCCGTTCGATGTCCAGTCGTTCCTGGAAGGCCACATGACGCCGGTGTTCTTCGGCTCGGCCCTGCGCCATTTCGGCGTGGCCGAGCTGCTGGGCGGCATCGGCGCCTACGCCCCGCCGCCCAAGCCGATGCCGGCCACCAAGAACGGCGCGGAGACCCACGTCGCCCCGGGCGACAGCGAGGTGTCGGGCTTCGTCTTCAAGGTCCAGGCGAACATGGACCCCAACCACCGCGACCGGATCGCCTTCCTGCGCCTGACCAGCGGCCGCTTCACGCGCGGCATGAAGCTGAAGGCCCAGAACACCGGCAAGGCCATGAGCGTCAACGCGCCGATCATGTTCTTCGCCTCCGACCGCGAACTGGCCGAGGACGCCTTCGCCGGCGACGTCATCGGCATCCCGAACCACGGCGTCCTGCGGGTGGGCGACAGCCTGTCCGAAAGCGGGACGCTGCGCTTCGCGGGCCTGCCCAACTTCGCTCCGGAAATCCTGCGCCGCGTGCGCGTGAAGGACCCGCTGAAGGCCAAGCACCTGAAGAAGGCGCTGGAAGGCCTGGCGGAGGAAGGCGTCACCCAGCTGTTCCGCCCGATGATCGGCAGCGACTTCATCGTCGGCGCCGTCGGCCAGCTGCAATTCGAGGTCATGGCCAACCGCCTGGCCAACGAATACCAGCTGGAAGTGATCTTCGAGGCCAGCCCCTACGCCGAAGCCCGCTGGCTGGGGGGCGACCGCGCCGACGTCGAGGACTTCGTGAACAAGCACAAGTCGGCCATGGGCCAGGACATCGACGAGGCCCCGGTCTTCCTCGGCAAGAGCGCCTGGGAGATCGGCTATGTCGCCGAACGCTATCCGAAGGTGCGCTTCGAGCGGACCAAGGAGCGGGCTTAACGCTACACCACCCTAGAGGGTGGCGTAGTAATCCAGTTCCGCGTGCTGGACGTGATCGCCCGAAGCCGTCGGACTGGCCATGACCTCCTTGAAGGCCACCTTGAACTTGGCCATTTCCTCAGGCGTGCCCACGGAAACCCGGACGGCGTTGGGCCAGATCGGCCAGGTGCGGCCGATCAGGACGTTCTTGGCCT
>NZ_CALCDX010000021.1 GCF_937900395.1 uncultured Caulobacter sp. | reverse complement strand
AGACGTCGGAGCCTGATTGAGCTCGGCAACGGTCGGATAGGTGCCAACGCGAGCCTTGTAGAGCTCGAGCTGGTTGCTGATCGACTTGATCTGGGCCTTGATGTTGCCAGCCTGGCTGTCCTTGGTCGCGTTGGCGAACTGGGGGACAACGATGGTGGCAAGGATGCCCAGGATCACGACGACGATGAGGATGATGGCGGTGAGGACGCTGCCGCCGCGTTCGTTGCGGCCGCCGCTGCGGCGCCCGCCGCCTCACCCTCGTCGTCCCGTACTACGGCTACGCGACCATGGAGCGGGCCGTCCACCCCGGCGAGGTCGTGACCGCGAAGACCCGCGCCGCCCTGTTCTCGGCGATCCCCCCCGCCTCGTACGGCAACCGGATCCTCCTGCTCGACCTCCACGCCGAGGGCTTCGATCCGGTGCTGAGCCGGGCCGAGCGTGTCGGCTATCACGACCTCGCCACGAACACCGATCCGGTTGCCGGCTATGTCGCCCGCGTCCAAGCGGCGGAGGCGCTGGTGCTGTGCTTCCCGGTCTGGAATTTCGGCTATCCGGCGATCCTCAAGGGCTTCTTCGACCGCGTCTTCCTGCCCGGCGTCGGGGCCTTCGCCTCGTGCCGCGCCGGTCTGGACGCCACCGGCGTCTACGAGGCGATGAACCAGGCCGTGCACGGCCGGGGCGTGCCGTTCATGGGCATCTGCGTCGGCCACCAGCTGCTGGCCACAGAGGGCCTGGAGTTCGGCGTGACCCCGGGCCTCGACTGGATCAAGGGTCAGGTGAGGAAGCTCGAGCCCAACGATCCGCACCTGACCATCCCGCACATGGGCTGGAACGCGATCGCCTTCACGCGCGCTCATGCCCTGTTCAAGGGCATCGAGGACGGCGCCCACATGTACTACGCCAATTCGTTCGCCCTGCACGCCGCCGATCCGGCCGACGTCGTCGCGACAACCGACCACGGTGGACCGTTCACGGCCGCGGTGGCAAAGGACAACGTCGCGGGCGTACAGTTTCACCCCGAAAAGTCACAAGCCTCAGGGCTCGCCCTGCTCGCCAACTTCCTGGAATGGCGCCCATGATCCTCTATCCCGCCATCGACCTGAAGGACGGCCAGTGCGTGCGCCTGCTGCACGGCGACATGGAGAAGGCCACGGTCTTCAACACCTCGCCCGCCGACCAGGCCCAGCGCTTCGTCAAGGACGGCTTCTCGTGGCTGCACGTCGTTGATCTGAACGGCGCCATCGAAGGCAAGTCGGTCAACACCGCCGCCGTGGAGCAGATCCTGGAGTCGATCTCGATCCCGGTGCAGCTGGGCGGCGGCATCCGCACGCTGGAAGGCGTCGAGGCCTGGATCGAGGCCGGCGTCTCGCGCGTCATCCTCGGCACCGTGGCCGTCCACGACCCGGACCTGGTCCGCAAGGCCGCCCGCCTGTGGCCCGAGCAGATCGCCGTGGCGGTCGACGTCCGTGACGGCAAGGTCGCCGTCGACGGCTGGACGGGCCTGTCGGACATCGACGCCATCACCCTGGGCAAGCGCTTCGAGGACGTCGGCGTCGCCGCCCTGATCGTCACCGACATCAGCCGCGACGGCGCCCTGACCGGCGTCAATGTCGAGGGCGTGGGCGAGCTGGCCGACGCCGTCTCGATCCCCGTCATCGCCTCGGGCGGCGTCGCCTCGGTCGCCGACATCGAGCGGCTGAAGGCCCGCGAGGGGGTCGAGATCGCCGGCGCGATCCTGGGCCGCTCGCTCTACGCCGGCACGATCCGGCCGGCCGAAGCCCTGATCGCGGCGGCCGCCTGATGCTGAAGACCCGGATCATTCCCTGCCTCGACGTGAAGGACGGGCGGGTGGTCAAGGGGGTCAACTTCGTCTCCCTGCGCGACGCCGGCGATCCGGTGGAGCAGGCCAGGGCCTATGACGCCGCCGGCGCCGACGAGCTGATGTTCCTGGACATCACCGCCTCCAGCGAAGGCCGGGGCCTGATCCTGGACGTCATTTCGCGCACCGCCGAGGTCTGCTTCATGCCGGTCTCGGTGGGCGGGGGCGTGCGGCAGGTCTCGGACATGCGCCGCCTGCTGCTGGCCGGCGCCGACAAGGTCTCGGTCAACACCGCCGCCGTCGAGAATCCCGACCTGATCGCCGGGGGCGCCGACGCCTTCGGGGCCCAGTGCGTGGTCGTGGCCATCGACGCCAAGGCGCGCGAGGACGGCTCGGGCTGGAACGTCTGGACCTATGGCGGCCGCAAGGACACCGGGATCGACGTGGTCGAATGGGCCGCCAAGGTCGTCGAGCGCGGCGCGGGCGAGATCCTGCTGACCTCGATGGACCGCGACGGCGCCAAGATCGGCTACGACATCCCGCTGCTGAAGGCCGTGACGGCCGAGGTCAATGTCCCGGTGATCGCCTCGGGCGGCGCCGGCAAGACCGAGCACCTGGTGGAAGCCGCCCGCGACGGCCACGCCGCCGCCGTGCTGGCCGCCTCGATCTTCCACTTCGGCGAGATCTCGATCGGCGAGGCCAAGCGGGCCATGGCCGAGGCCGGCATCCCGGTGCGCCTCGACGCCCTGAAGGAAGTCGCATGAGCCAGCGCCTGACCGACGTCCTGCAACGCCTGGCCGCCACGATCGAGGCCCGCAAGGGCGGCGATCCGTCGGTGTCCTATACCGCCAAGCTCCTGAACGACCCCGCCCTAGCCGCCAAGAAGCTCGGCGAGGAAGCCGTCGAGACGGTGATCGCCGCCGTGGCCCAGGGTCCTGACGCGCTAGCCGCCGAGAGCGCCGACCTGCTCTACCACTGGCTGGCCCTGATGGCCGCCTCGGGCGTCTCGCTGGACGCCGTGGCCGAGAAGCTGGAAGCCCGCGAGGGGACTTCGGGCATCGCCGAGAAGGCGTCGCGGAAGAGCTGAGCGGCTTTCCTCTAGCGGATGCTCATGAACGGTCGGTTCGCCTTGCGATGAGACCGCCAACGACGACCCATAGCGCAAACAGTCCGAACAGGAATGCGAGCGGAGGTATGCGCACGTCGAGAACCGGCGTCATGGTTCGAGCCACTGAATAGAAGACGAAGACGGCTAAGAAAACGAAACGGGCCGCTCGCAGAGCGCCTGCGCCAGCCGTATGGCCAGCGACTATTCGAGCCAGAAGCCATTGTCCAAATAGCTCCAGAAAAGCCGCAAGCGCCAGCGCGGCCGCGACGGCGAAGATCCATTGGAACGTCGTCATGGAGCTATGTCTCCTAGGTGCTAAACCCGCCGCTTCAGCGCCACGTACAGCGCGCCCTCGCCGCCGTGGCGGCGGTCGGCGGTGGAGACGCCGGCGACCATCTCGCGCAGGGACGGGTCGGCCAGCCATTCGGGCGTGCGGGTTCGCAGGACCCCCTGCCCCACCCTGCCCTTGCCGGTGATCACCAGCACCGCCCGGTGACCCTGGCTGAACGAGCGGCGGATGAAGGCCTCCAGCGTCGCGCGGGCCTGGTCCTGGTCGAGGCCGTGCATGTCCAGCCGCGCGCCGATCGGGTCGCGCTCCTTGACGATCCGCAGCTTGCGATTGGGCTCGATGTGGCCCGCCGGGCCCTTGAGCGGCTTGGGCGCGACCGGTTTCAGGTCCTCGGGCCGCACCCGCAGCGGCGCGATCGAGGCCAGCCGCGTCGGCGGTTCGGCCGGCAGGGCGGTGTCGGACTTCAGCGACGGCCGGATGCGGGCCTTGGACCGCATCTTCTCGGGCTTCACCGGGGCGCGCGGAGTCACCGTCGAGGCGACCAGGCGCCAAAGGCGCCTGTCGTCCTCCGGTCCGGGCGGCGGCTTCCTGCTCACCTTACGGCTTCGGGACGAGGCGGTAGAGGCGCAGGACGTGGCGCACCCGTCCGGCCTCGGCGCCGGCCTCGGGACCCGTGCCCATGTAGAGGTCGGCGCGGACGTCGCCCTTGATCGCCCCGCCGGTGTCCAGCGCCACCGCCAGGCGGCGATAGGCCGGGAAGGCGCCGGCCAGGGCCGGGGCGCTGGCGTCCAGCCAGTAGAGCGCGCCATAGGCGTGGCGGCTGGGATCGACGGCGATGGCGCGGCCGGGCGGCAGGGACACGCCGGCGGAGCCGACCGGCTCCTTGCCGTCGTCCTCGGCCATCTTGAAGAACACGTAGCGCGGGTTCAGTCGCATGATCGCGTCGGCCTCGGGCCCGCGATGGTCGGCCAGCCAGGTCCGGATGGCGTCGCCGGAGGTATTGTTGTCGGGCAGCAGCCCCTTGTCCCGCATGGCCAAGGCGATGCCGACGAACGGCTTGCCGTTGGTCCCGGCGAACACCGCCCGCACCCGGCGGCCGTCAGGCAGGACCAGCACGCCAGAGCCCTGGATCTGCAGGAAGAACAGCTCTTCGGGCCGCATCCAGGCCAGGGGCTTGTCGGTCGGAACGGCCTCGATCTCGGCGCGGTCGGGATAGGGGACGAAGGTCTTGCCCTCGACGTGGCCGGTGACCTTCTTGCCGATCAGGGCGGGCTCGAAGGGGCCGAGGTCCAGCACGACCAGATCGTCCGGCAGACGGCGCACGGGGGCCGAGAACTCGGCGTTGCGTGACATCCGCGCCTGGTACTGCGGGGCGAAATAGGCGGTCAGCAGGCCGTCGTCGCCGACCGATTGGGCCTGGAAGTTGGCTTCGAAGAAGGCGCGGGCCGCGGCGGCGTCCGAACCGCTCATTCCCCGAGCCAGGTCGCAGACGCGGATCATGGCCGGGTCCTTCGACACGCCGCAGCCCGCCTGGAAGGCCTTCAGCGCCGCCAGATGATCCTCTTGAGCCCAGCCCGGCAGGTCCAAGAACGATACGGTCGCGGGCTGGGCGACCGGCGGCTGAGCCAGAGGAGCTGGCGGCTGAGGCGTTGTCTGGACCGGCGGCGACGCGGGCGGGGCGATCGGCGGCGGCGGCGTCACCACGCTGGCGCAGGCGCTGAGCAGCAAAGCCGCCAGGGCCCCAGAAATCGCGAGACGGGGGGCGATGGCGCTCGAAGCGGCCCGGATGCGGATCATCTACGCCTCGGCGGCGGCGACGAACGACAGCAGCCAGTTCGGATTGGCGCTCTTGACCTCGCGCTCGAAAGTCCAGAGCTCGGCGGTGCGGCGATCATCGACACCCTCGCCGCGCTCGTCCTTGGTGCGGGTGCGCACCTCGGCCAGAATACGGACCACCGCCTTGGCGGTGTCGCCGACCAGGTCGACGCTTTCCAGATCGAGGCGCGGCGGGGCCATGAACTCGACCTTCTCGGTGCGGCCGGCGGCCTCGCGCGCCGTCATGGCCTGCTCGAAATTGGCCATGACCTCGGGCGCGAGGAGCGGCTTCAGCGTGTCGCGATCGCCCGCGGCATAGGCGGTGACGATCTGCTCGTAAGCGGTGCGCGCGCCGGTCATGAACTTGATCGGGTCGAAGTCGGGCTGACGGGCCTTCAGCGCGGCGAGGCCCTCCGAGCGAAGCACCGGATGGGCGTCGCTGGCGATCGGCGCGGAACCGGCGGGGCCGGCCTTGACGGACGCGTCCTCGGGCTGACGACCGACCCGACGCCCAAGCGTGGCGTAGAGCTGATAGAGGACAATCGCGGCGACCGCGGCGAGGAACAGGATCTGAAACACTTCAAGGTCCGGCGACGGGCTTTCGAGGCCCAGGGAATATCTAGGTCGGCGAACGCTCGTCGGTTTCGGAAAAGGCTCTCCGAACCGGGCGAACGCCCCGTGTCTTTCCTATATAGGCGAGACGCGCGCTCTCGTCAGGCGCCTGGCGTTGCGCCAGACGGGCCCTCATGGTAGCAGCGCGCACCTTACTCAAGGCGTTTTTACGCGCCGATCACGGATTTTGTCCTAATGACCGACACCTCCGCCCCCACCGGCGCCCCCGAGGCGACTTCGGAAGACGCCGCTGGCCAAGTGGGCGTCCGCATCCTGGCCCAGTTCGTCCGCGACTTCTCGTTCGAGAACCCGTTGGCCCCCGACAGCCTGCGCGCCGGCGCGGCCCAGCCCGCCATCGACATGGGCGTCGAGATGAACGCCCGCGGCCGTCCCGACGGCCTGTTCGAGGTGGACCTGAAGCTCTCGGCCCGCGCCCTGCGCGACGAGCAAGCCGTGTTCCACGTCGAGGTGGTCTATGGCGGCCTGTTCCACATCGCCGGCGTGCCCGAGGAAGACCTTGAGCCGGTGCTGCTGATCGAGTGCCCGCGCTTCCTGTTCCCGTACGCCCGTCGCCTGATCTCGGACGTGACGGCCGAGGGCGGCTTCCCGCCGTTCCTGATCGACCCGATCGACTTCGCCGGCGTCTACGCCGCGCGCAAGGCCCAGGCCGAAGGCCAGCAGGTCGGCAACGCGTAAGCGTTTGATCTGAGTTTGTTTTCGAGAAGGGCTCGGCCGCAAGGCCGGGCCCTTCTTCTTTGGCCCTAGGGCTGCAGGCGGTAGCCGCCCATCTCGGTGATCAGGATCCGCGCCACGGTCGGGTCGGGCTCGATCTTCTGGCGCAGGCGGTAGACGTGGGTTTCCAGCGTGTGGGTGGTGACCCCGGCGTTGTAGCCCCAGACCTCGGTCAGCAGCTCCTCGCGCGACACGGGCTTGGAGCCGGCGCGATAGAGGTATTTGAGGATGTTGGTTTCCTTCTCGGTCAGCCGCACCTTCTTCTGCTTCTCGTCGACCAGAAGCTTGGCCGAGGGTCGGAACTCGTACGGACCGATGCGGAACAGCGCGTCTTCCGACGCCTCGTAGCTGCGCAGCTGGGCGCGGATGCGGGCCAGCAGCACGCCGAAGCGGAAGGGCTTGGTCACATAGTCGTTGGCGCCGGACTCCAGGCCCAGGATCGTGTCGCTGTCGCTGGCGGCCGCCGTCAGCATGATCACCGGCGCGGTGACGCCGTTCTTGCGCATCAGGCGGCAGGCTTCGCGGCCGTCCATGTCGGGCAGATCAACGTCCAGCAGGATCAGGTCCGGCTTGAGCTCGCGCGATATCCGCACGCCCTCGCCGGCGCTGGCGGCCTCGTTGACCGCGAACTCCTCGTGCAGGGCCAGCTGCTCGGCCAGGGCGCCGCGCAGGTCGTCGTCGTCGTCGATCAGCAGAAGGGTCTTGCGTTGCGCCATAAGGCGAAACATGCACCGCTGCGGCCCTCCGGGACAACCCCGGGCAAGGCCTTAAGTCCGGGAGTCGACGTCTCCATGCTTTTACGAGCCCACGCTGATGGTCGTTTCGAACTCGATGGCCGGACCCTGCGCTGCGCGATCGGCAAGGCTGGCGCGATCGCGGCCAAGAACAAGCGCGAGGGCGATGGCAAGAGCCCTGTCGGCGTCTGGCCGATCCGCGAGGTCTGGTACCGCCCGGATGTCTATACGCAAGGCCCCACGACCCGCCTGCCCGTTCGCGCGACGCAGGCTCAGGACGGCTGGTGCGACGCGCCCGGCGATCCGAACTACAACCGTCCCGTCACCCTGCCTTACCCGGCCAGCGCCGAGCGGATGTGGCGCGACGACGCCGTCTACGACCTGGTGGTGATCCTGGGCCATAACGACGACCCGCCGGTTCCGGGCATGGGCTCGGCGATCTTCATGCACCTGGCCCGCGAGGGTTATCCCGGCACCGAGGGCTGCGTGGCCCTGGCGCGTGCGGATCTGGAAGCGGTGCTGGCGGCGGCCAAGCCGGGGGATGCGGTGGAGATCGTGGGGGATTAAGTCGCGAGGTCCGTTCCAACCCTGCCTTCCTCGCCCTTGTGGCGAGGACCCATGGTTCAGCTTGGCGTGGCGATTGTCAGAGATCGCCGCCAGCGCGATGAACTCCGGCCAGCTCAAAGCCTGCTGAACGCTGGGCCCCAGGCACGAGGCCTGGGGAGGCGAGATCTGGATCTATCCTGAAGCTGCTCAGCCGTAGTTCCTAACCCCAAACAGCGCCGAGCCCACGCGCACCGAGGTCGCCCCCTCGGCGACGGCGATCTCGAAATCGTCGCTCATACCCATGGAGAGCTTCTCGACGCCACTGCGCTGGGCGATCGCCCGCAGCGCCGCGAAATGCGGCGTGGGATCGGCGTCGAAGGGCGGGATGCACATCAGGCCCTCGACCGTCAGGCCGTAGGTCCCACGGCAGGCGGCGATGAAGGAGTCGGCCTCGCCCGGCGCAACGCCGGCCTTCTGCGGCTCCTCGCCGGTATTGACCTGGACGTAGAGGCGCGGCGCCTTGCCGGCCCGCTGGATCTCGTCGGCCAGCACGCGGGCCAGCTTTTCGCGGTCGACGGTCTCGATCACGTCGAAGAAGGCCACGGCCTCGCGCGCCTTGTTGGTCTGCAGCGGGCCGATCAGGCGCAGCTCCAGGCCTTCGCGTCGGTCGCCCCAGCGCTCCATCGCCTCCTGGACGCGGTTCTCGCCGAACACTTTCTGTCCCGCCGCCAGCACCGGCGCGATATGCTCCCAGGGCTGGGTCTTGGAGACCGCCACCAGCGTCACCGAGCCCGGCGCCCGTCCGGCGCGGGCCTCGGCGGCGGCGATGCGGCTTTGGATGTCGGCGAGGGCTTGGGACATGGAAGGAGCGGCCTTGCGAGGCGACAGCGAACTGGACGTCCTGTCTAGGACGGCGGCGGCCTTTCCGCCAAGGACCGTGCGCGACCGCGTGCTGCCGAACCTGCTGTTCTTCACCGATCCCGCCCGCGTCGCCTCGCCCGAGGCCGTGGCCGAGCGCCTGCCGTCGGGGTCTGGGATCGTGTTCCGGGCCTTCGGCGCCGAGGACGCCGTCGAGCAGGGTCGCCGGCTGCGGGCCATCGCCGATGCGCGGGGACTCCTACTGCTGGTCGGCGCGCATCCTGGTCTTGCCGAAGGCGTTCGGGCCGACGGTCTGCACATGCCCGAGCGCTTGGCCGGCGAAATCCCGAAACTGCGCGCGGAGCACGGCCGCTACCTGATCACCGTGGCCGCGCACGACCTAGCCGCCGTTCGAGCGGCCGAGCGCGCGGGCGCGGACGCCGTGATCGTCTCGCCCGTTTTTCCCAGTAACAGCCCTTCGGCCGGAGAGCCGTTGGGTCTCAAAGGTCTGAAGGACATGGTCGGGGCGACGCCCCTGCCCGTCTACGCGCTGGGCGGCGTGCGGGCGGGCACGGTCGGCCAGCTCGCGGAAAGCGGAATTGTCGGGATCGCGGCGGTCGAAGCCCTGGCGGGCTGACCCGGTTTAGAACTTGAAGGCGGTTTCCAGCCGGACGCGCGGAGCGGCCTCGGGCTGCTGGGCCTTGCGGGCGGCCAGGGCCGGGTTGGATTCACCCAGGCTGACGGCGCCGCCGACGCGGATCGACGGCGTGACCTTGAAGTAGGCGCCGGCCTGGACGTCCTGCATTTCCATTTCGCGGCTGGACGGCTGGTCGAGGTCCAGCTTCAGGCCCCAGCGACCCTTCTTGGCGTCCCACCGCAGGGTGCGCTTGTCATCCTGCGGGTATTGGACGCCGGCGGCGGCGCTGGTGAAGTCGTTCTTGACGCTGAAATCAGGGGCGACCGCGTGCGGCTTGGCCTGGGCGAACGCCATCGACGCCGACCCCGTCAGGATCAGCGCGGCAGTCCCCGCCAGGAAGAAACGCTTCGCGACCATCGCTATTTGCCGCCTGTACTCAGTTGTCCCCGCCCATCCCATATAGGAAGAGCCCCTTTGAATTTCGATTAAAGGCTTGGCCGAAACGCGGTCAACCGGCCTTTGGTCGCACTTACGGCCGTATTGTACGATTCAATCGACTCGTGTGGCGGTGAGGTCACGCGATTCCTGTTTTGAGGCAGCGCAGCCATGCTATAGACCGGCTCCCGGCTGCGGGGGCGCGCCAGGAGTGCGCAAGTCGCGCCGGCGAGACATTGGAGCGAGGTACTATGGCGTTTGAGCGTGGGTCTGTGATGCGCGGCGTCGCCGCGGGCGTCTTGGCTCTGTCGATGCTGGGCGTGTCGGCCTGCAGCAGCAACAAGCCTCCCAAGACCTTCTCGACCCAGAGCGACGAGCCTGGCCTGAACCCCTTCAAGCGCTTCGGCGGCGGGAACAAGGGTCCGGCGAGCGAAGGCTCGATCGGCGTGAACGGCTATCTGTGGCGCGCCAGCCTCGACACCCTGGCGTTCATGCCGCTGGCCTCGGCCGATCCGTACGGCGGCGTGATCATCACCGACTGGTACGTGAACCCGGAAACCCCGGCCGAACGCTTCAAGGCGACGGTGTACATCCTGGACACCCGCCTGCGCGCCGACGGCCTGAACGTCACGGTGTTCAAGCAGTCCAAGGACGTGAACGGCAACTGGGTCGACGCCCCGGTCGCCGACCAGACCGCCACCGACATCGAAAACGCGATCCTGACCCGCGCCCGTCAGCTTCGACTTTCGAACATCAAGGGCTAAGGCCCGAAGGGTCTTCGCCTCGCGGCGGAGACCCTGATTACCCATATTCCTGCGCGCTCCGGCCGCGAAACCGCTTACTCTTGACGCGGCCGCGCCTCCCGGGGCGCGTTCCTGCATCCAAGACCTGGTTTCCGATGGCCCGCTACAATCCCAAAGACACCGAGCCCAAGTGGCGTGAAGCCTGGGCGAAGGCCGACGTCTTCAAGACCGGCGAGATCAACGACGGCCGTCCGAAATACTACGTCCTCGAGATGTTCCCGTATCCCTCGGGCCGCATCCACATGGGCCACGTGCGCAACTACGCCATGGGCGACGTGGTGGCCCGCTACAAGCGCGCCCAGGGCTTCAACGTCCTGCACCCGATGGGCTGGGACGCCTTCGGCATGCCGGCCGAGAACGCGGCCATGGAGCGCGGCGTCCACCCCAAGGGCTGGACCTACGACAACATCGCCGCCATGCGCGAGCAGCTGAAGGCGCTGGGCATCTCGGTCGACTGGTCGCGCGAGTTCGCCACCTGCGACCCGGAATATTACGGCAAGCAGCAGGCCTGGTTCCTGCGCCTGCTGAAGCGCGGCCTGGTCTATCGCAAGGAAGCCTCGGTCAACTGGGACCCGGTCGACATGACCGTCCTGGCCAACGAGCAGGTCATCGACGGCAAAGGCTGGCGCTCGGGCGCGACGGTCGAGAAGCGCAAGCTGACCCAGTGGTTCCTGCGCATCACCGACTACGCCGACGCCCTGATCGACG
>NZ_CALCDX010000020.1 GCF_937900395.1 uncultured Caulobacter sp. | reverse complement strand
CTGTGGGGCAAGAGCCGCCAGGATCCGATGATCGCCGCGCGCACCGCCAGCGCCGGCCGCGCCGACGCCCAGCGCGAGGACGCCCGCCGAGCGCTGAGCGCCCAGCTCGAGGCCGATCTGGCCGACCACGTCATGCATCACGAGCAATGGCTGCGGGCCCGCGACACGCTGCTGCCGCTGGCCAAGCAGCGGGCCCAGCTGGAGACCGCCGCCTATGGCTCCGGCGCGGCCGGTTTGCCCGACGTGCTGATCGCCTTCTCGAGCCTGGCCGAGGCCCAGCTCACCACCCTAGATCGCGAGGCCGCCGTCGCCATCGACGCCGCCCGCCTGACCCTCACCTACGGAAGCGACGATCAATGACCCCCTCCCCCTCGATGAAGGCCCTGCTCGGCGCCGGCGCCGCCCTGGTCGTGCTGGCCGGGGCCGGCGGCTATGGCCTGGCCCGCCTGACCGCCAAGCCGCCGATGCCGGCGACCTCGGCCGACAGCCGCAAGGTGCTCTACTGGTACGACCCGATGGTCCCGGCCCAGCACTTCGACAAGCCGGGCAAGTCGCCGTTCATGGACATGCCGCTGACGCCCAAATACGCCGGCGAGGCCGAAACCAGTGGTCCGGCGGCGGGGGTGCGGATCGACCCCTCGGCCGCCCAGAACCTCGGCTTCCGGCTGGCGACCGTGGAGGAAGGCGCGCTTTCCAGCGGCCTGACCGCCACCGGGATCGTCGACTTCAACCAGCGTGACGTCGCCGTCGTCCAGGCCCGCAGCGGCGGTTTCGTGCAGCGGGTTTATGGCCGCGCGCCGGGCGACGTGATCGCCGCCGGCGCGCCGCTGGCCGACCTGTTGGTTCCCGAATGGGGCGGCGCCCAGGCCGAATATCTGGCGGTCCGGCGCACCGGAGACGCGGCCCTGAGCGCCGCCGCCCGCCAGCGCCTGCGCCTCTTGGGCATGCCCGACGGCGTGGTCGCCGGTCTCGACCGAGACGGGCGGCCGCGCACGACGATCACCATCACCGCGCCGCTCGGCGGGGTCGTTTCCAAGCTCGACGTGCGCGCCGGCATGACCGTGGGCGCGGGCCAGACCCTGGCCGAGATCAACGGCCTCTCGAGGGTCTGGGTCACGGCCGCCGTGCCCGAGGCGCAGGCCGGGCAGCTGCGTCCGGGCCAGGGCGTTGGCGTCACCCTGGCGGCCTATCCGGGCGAGACCCTGCGCGGGACGGTCCAGGCCGTGCTCCCGCAGGCCCAGGGCGACAGCCGCACCTTGCAGGCGCGGATCGAACTGGCCAACCGCGACGGCCGCCTCAAGCCTGGCCTGTTCGCCACCATCGCCTTCGACGCGGCGACGCGGACCGCCCTGCTGATCCCGTCCGAGGCGGTGATCCGCACCGGGGCGCGCGACGTGGTGATGCTGGCCGCCGACGGCGGCCGCTACCAGGCCGTCGAGGTCCGGACCGGGCGCGAAGCCGGAGGCCGGACGGAGATCCTGGCCGGCCTGTCTTCCGGCCAGAAGGTCATCGCCTCGGGCCAGTTCCTGGTCGATTCCGAGGCCAGCCTGGCGGGCCTGCAGGTCCGGCCGCTTCCGGCCTTGGGCCCTCAAACACCCCCAGGCGACACGCCCATGGCCAAGCCGATGGCCCCGGCCAAGCCGGCCCTGGCCGAAACCACCGGCCGCGTCGAGCAGGTGACCCCGGACGGCGTCACCCTCTCGCACGGCCCCGTGCCGGCCATCGGCTGGCCGGCCATGACCATGACCTTCCGCGCCGACCCGAGGCTGCTGAAGG
>NZ_CALCDX010000019.1 GCF_937900395.1 uncultured Caulobacter sp. | reverse complement strand
CCTCGATCGTCTTCAGATAGCCGGTGGCGCGGACCATGTATTCGGCCTCGCCCAGTTCCAGCACCGAGCCGCCGGTCTCGGCGTTGGCGCCCCTCAGTGCGGCGACCACCTGCTGGTGGGTGACGCCGTAGCTGGCCAGCTTCTGGGGATCGAGCACGACCTGGTACTGGCGCACCATGCCGCCGATCGCCGAGACCTCGGCCACGCCGGGCAGGGTCTTCAGCTCATAGCGCAGGAACCAGTCCTGCAACGAGCGCAGCTGGCTGAGATCGTGGCCCCCGGTCTTGTCGACCAGGGCGTATTCGAAGACCCAGCCGACCCCGGTGGCGTCAGGGCCAAGCGCCGGGCGGGCGCTTTCGGGCAGGCGCGACTGGACCTGGTTGAGGTACTCCAGGACCCGAGAGCGCGCCCAGTAGAGGTCGGTCTTGTCGTCGAAGATCACGTAGACGAAGCTGTCGCCGAAGAACGAATAGCCGCGCACGGTCTTGGCCCCAGGCACCGAGAGCATGGTGGTTGCGAGCGGGTAGGTGACCTGGTTCTCGACGAGCTGCGGAGCCTGGCCTGGATAGCTGGTGCGGATGATCACCTGGGTGTCCGACAGGTCCGGCAGGGCGTCGACCGAGGTCGAGCGGACGGCCAGGCCTCCGGCCACGATCAGGGCCAGGGCGCCCAGCAGCACGAAGAAGCGGTTGGCCACCGACCAGCGGATCAGGGCGGCGATCATGCGCCACCGCCGATCTTGCTGATGCGGCGCACGGTCGGCCCTCCGGCGGGTTGGTTGAAGCCGAAGCGGACCTGGTCGCCGACCTTGAGCCCCTTGAGCAGCATCGGATCGGCGCGGAAGGTCATGGTCATCGGCGGCCAGCCGATGGCCGGCACCGGTCCGTGCGACAGGGTCAGACCGTCCCCCGTGATCTGCTCGATCCGGCCGCCGGTGGTTTCCAGGAGGGCCGGCTTGATCGGCGGCGCGGCCATCGATTTGGACATGCCGTCCATCGGCGCGGGCGGGCCCGATGGCGGCAGCGCGCGCACCTGCAAGCCAGCGAGGCTGGCTTCGGAGTCGACGAGGAACTGGCCCGAGGCGACGATCCTTTGCCCGGCCGACAATCCGGCCAGGATTTCCGTCTGGCCGCCGGCCTCTCGGCCGGTCCGCACCTCGACAGCCTGGAAGCGGCCGCCATCCACCGCGAGCATCACCACAGCGCGCGTACCGGTGCGGATGACCGCTTCAGAGGGCGCAAGCAGGGCCGGGCGGCCGGTCGTGTCGAACGAGACCGTGGCGAACATGCCGGGCTTGAGGCGACCGTCGCGGTTGGCAAGCTCGATCCGCGCCTGCAGGGTCCGGCTGTCGCCCTGGGCCTGAGGCAGCACGGCCTGGATCGTCCCCCGCAGGGTCTCGCCCGGATAGGCGGCCAGGCTGACGCCAACGCCCTGGCCGGGGCGCAGCTGCCCGGCCTGCACTTCGGGCACTGCGGCCGTCACCCAGACCTTCGAAAGGCCGTTGATCTCGGCCAGGGTCTGGCCCATCGCCACGGTCATGCCCGAACGCACTTCGAGCTTGGAGACCACCCCGGCCAGCGGTGCGCTGATGGTGATCGTGGTGCGCGGTTGGCCATCGCGATCGAGCGCCACGATGACACCATCGGGCATGCCCAGCAGGCGAAGGCGCTGGCGGGCGGCGGCGGTCAGGGCCGCGTCGCCGGTTCTCTTGACGGCCAGGTATTCGGCCTGGGCGCCGCCCCATTCGGGAACCAGGAGGTCGGCCAGCGGCGCGCCGGCGGCGATCACATCGCCGGGCGCGCGGCCATAAACCCGCTGGACGAAGCCGCCGCTGCGCGCCTGGACGATGGCGACATCACGCTGGTTGAAGTCGACCAGGCCAGCGGCGGTCAGGCCGCCGCTCAAAGCGCCTTCCTGCACGGTGGCAAGGCGCATGCCGAGGCTTTGCGCCGACGAGGGATCGATGCGCACACCGGTCGCGGGTCCCGCCGCAGCGGCATCGCCGGCGTATTTCGGGACGAGCTGCATGTCCATGAACGGCGACTTGCCGGGCTTGTCGAAGTGCTGGGCCGGAACCATCGGGTCGTACCAGTAGAGCACCTTGGGGTCGTTCGAGGCGGCGGGCGACTTGGCCGGCGCGGCGGTGAGGCGAGCGAGGCCGTAGCCGCCGGCTCCAGCCAGGACGACCAATGCCGCCCCGGCGCCGAGCAGGCCCTTCATCGAATAGGGGCGGGTCATTGGGCGTCGCTTCCATAGGTCAGGGTAAGGCGAGCCGCGTCGAGGGTGACGGCGGCCTCGCGATCGAGGGCGGTGAGCTGGGCGTCGGCAAAGCCGGCGAAGGCGGCCAGAACGTCCGGCAGGTTAGCCGTGCCGGCCCCATAGCCGGCCGTCTCCAGGTCGGCCTTCTGTTTGGCCAGCGGCAGGAGGGTGTCGCGGGCGCGCAGCCATTGCTCATGATGCATGACGTGGTCGGCCAGATCGGCCTCGAGCTGGGCGGTGAGCGCGCGCTCGGCGTCCTGGCGCTGGGCCTCGGCGCGGCCGGCGCTGGCGGCGCGCGCGGCGATCATCGGATCCTGGCGGCTCTTGCCCCACAGCGGCAGGCTAATGCTGACCCCGGCCGAGACCATGTCGCCGAACATCGGATCGCGGCGCTGGTAGGCCACCTCCCAGCTCCAGTCGGGACGCTTGTCGGCCCTGGCCACCGCCACATCGGCCTGGGCCTGGCGGGCGGCGGCGTCCTTGGCCAGCAGGGCGGGATTGCGCTCGAGGGCCGCGCGAAGCGCGCCGGGCGCGACGCCATGGTCGGGCGCCGGGCCGACGGCCTGCGGATCGGCCTCGCCCGTCCAGCGGGTCAGGGTGGCCCGTGCGCGGGCCAGGGCCGAGGCCGCCTCGCTGCGCCGGTCGTCCAGCGCCGCGCGCATCTGGGCCACCTCCAGCGCTTGGGCGGGCCTTGAACGGCCGGAGGTAACGCCGGCGGGGGATGCGTTCCACAGCGGGGTGAGCTGGGCGATAACCGCGTCGACGGCGACCAGCTTGCGCTGAGCATAGTAGAGATCGATCCAGGCCAGGGCCGTGGCGGTGCGGACTTGGCGGGCCTCAAGCGTACCGTCCGCTGTCGCCGCCACGACGTCGGCCTCGGCCCGGCCGATCCGCGCCTGTCGCTTGGCGGCGCTGGGCATGTCCTGGCTAAAGCCGATCCGGCCCATGGTCATTTCGTCGGCCCCCAACCGCCCAGCCGGTGGGCCCGACACAGGAAAGTTGTCGAGCCCGAAGGCCAGCTTGGGATCGGGCAGGGCGCCGGCCGCCCTGGCCGAAGCCCTGAGCGCGTCGACCTGAAGGGCCGCGGCGCGCAAGGCCGGGGCCTTGGCCGCGGCCGCGTCGAGGGCCTGGGCGTAGGTGAGCGGTGCGGCATGGGTGGCGCTCGCCACACCAAGTCCCGCCAGGAGAAGGATAAGGCGCATGGATACGACCTTGACAATTCGAGAGCGGCGGCGCGCCGCGAAGGCGCCCCGGCGAGCTGTTTGCAGCCACCTCGCCGGGGCCGGATGCGAAGGGCGGGGGAAGGGGATCAGCCCCCGACCCTCACGCCCGAGCTAGCGCGGCGGGTTCGCCGCAGGCATGGCCGTGGCCGCGTGTGCCTCGCCCAGCGAGCAGTCGGCCGGCATGTCGCAGATCCAGTCGGATCGCCGGAAGACATCCTTGGGATTGACCGAAGCCGGACGGGCTTGCCGGTGGCCGCAATCGGTCCTGGCGGCCGCCGAGGCGGTGGCGGCGAATAGCAGGCTGGCGGCGATGGCCAGCGCGAAAACACGCGAAGACATGAAATCATCCTTGAAGATCAGACGCCGGCCCGCGCGGGCGCGAGCGACTACGCGCCGTCCAGAGGAGGCGGCGCGCGACGAACACGGGCGGACGGGCCGTTGGCCGGTCCGTTAGGCCAGGGTTCGAGGGGGCGGATCTTCGGGGACGAGGACGCGTGTGCGGCCGCCGGTGTTGGACCAACTGGCCTCGGCGCGGTAACTGACCACGACCGGCGTTAGGTGGGCTTGAGCAGGCGCGGCGACGGACGGAGCGCAGCTCACCGAACAGGCCTTGGCGCAATCCTTGGCCGACATGGTCTTGCCGTGGTCGCAGCAAGGATCGGCCGAGGCCGCCGCATCGGCCGGCGCGGCCATCGCCATGGCGTCCATGCCGCCCATGTCGCACTCGGCCCGCGCGGCGCTGACGGCCAGCGGGCTGAAAGCGAAGGCCAAGGCGGCCAGGAGGGCGAGCGCGTGTCGCAGCATAACGCGGAGCCTAGCTCGACGGCGACGCTTCGTCACTACGTGCAAGCCCCTATTCCGTTTGTGTTTTTATAGCGACAGCACGCCGCGCTGGGCGGCCCATCTAGAATAATACGCAGCGCCCCGCGCTGGCCCTCGCGCCTTGAACACGGGCCTGGAGAATATTTTCACGGGCGGAACGGTGCGGCCGCTCACCGGTTGAGGGGGCGTCTTCAACGCCAGGCCAAGACCATGCACGCCGACCCGATGCTCAAGGCCCATCCGCAGGCCAACGGCCCGACCGATACGGCGCTCGTGCGCTGCATAGAAGCCTGCTTCGATTGCGCCCAGGCCTGCACCGCCTGCGCCGACGCCTGTCTTGCCGAGCCCATGGTCGCCGAGCTCACCGACTGTATCCGCCTCAATCTCGATTGCGCGGACCTCTGCGTCGTCGCCGGGCGCATCGCAAGCCGCCGAACGGGGGCGGACGGGGCTGCTCGCGCCGTCCTCGACGCCTGCCAGACGCTGTGCGCGCTGTGCGCTCAGACCTGCGAGGCGCACGCCCAGATGCACGACCATTGCCGCATCTGCGCAGACGCCTGCCGCAGTTGCGAGGCCGCCTGCGCCGCGGCCCAGGCGATCGTTTCACCAGGAGGAATCTCATGACACGTCTTCTGCCCGCCGCCGCCGCGGCGCTCATTCTCGTCGCCGCCCCGGCGCTTGCCCAGCAAGGCCATCCGCCCGGCCACGCCATGGACCACGCGGGAGGCCACGGCCAGATGGCCAAACAAGACTACTTGCAGGCCATGCAGCGCATGCACCAGGCGATGATGGGAGCCGAAGATCCCGATCCCGACCGCGCCTTCGCCCTGAAGATGATCGAGCATCATCGCGGCGGCATCGCCATGGCCGAAGTTCTGGAAAAGCATGGCGACGACGCCGAACTGAAAGCGATGGCGCGAAAGAGCGCCGAGATGCAGCGCAAGGAGATCGGCGAACTGCAGGCCTGGCTTGGCCGGCACGGCGGCGCTCCTCGCAAGTGACCTAGCCCAGGAGGACAGCCATGGCCGACCGCCACCCCGACTCCAGCCACCCTGGCCATGACCATGCCGGCCATACGGCGTACGGGCGTCTGGCGGCCATGACCATCCTGTCCTTCCTGGCCATGTACGCCCTGATGTACGCCATGGTCGACAAGGCCGCGAACATCCATCCAAGCCTCAACCAGGCCTACATGGCCGGGCTGATGACCGCGCCGATGATCGTGTTCGAACTGCTGCTGATGGACATGATGTACCCGCACAAGGCGCTCAACCGAGCCCTGCTCGGCGTCAGCGTTCTGGCTGGCGTGCTGTGCTTTGCCGGTATTCGCCAGCAATGGCTGATCGGAGACCGCGAGTTCCTCGCCTCGGTGATCCCGCACCATTCCGGTGCGATCCTGATGTGCGGCAAGGCGCCGGTGCGCGACCCGGAAATCCGACGTCTCTGCGCGACCATCATCCAGGGCCAGCAGCGGGAGATCGAGCAGATGGACGCCATGCTCGTACGCGGCCGCTGATATACCGCCGGCTCGAACCTCTGGCCTTCTAGACCAATTTTCGCCCTGGCGCTCGGCGCCGGGAGGGTCGTACGCACGCGGGGCGGCATCCCAGGTGAGGGATTTGGCCGCGGGCCGCGTATGTTGACGTGCAGAGGTCAGGGGATCGGCCATGAGCGACAAGCTCGATCAACTTTTCACCGCGTTGCGCGACCAGCCGCTGGAGGCGCTTCCAGACCTGGAAGGCCGTGTCTGGGCCAGGATCGACAGCTGGCGCGAGCGCCGGCGCGCAGCGAGCGCCCTGGCGCCCCTGCGGGCGGCCTCGGTCGTCGCGGCGCTGGGTCTGGGTGTCGTCGGCGGCAGCCTGGCGGCCAACGCCGCCGCGCGCACCCCGCCGGAGATATCGGCCTTCGCGGTCGACGTTCACCTCGCGCCCTCGACCCTGCTCGTCGGCCGCTAGCATGGGCCGGGTTTCGCGCGGCGCGATCCTCACCGTCATCCTGGCCCTGCTGGCGGGGCTGGCGGGCGGATGGCTGGGATCGGCGCGGCTTTGGCCGCAGCACCATGGAGCCTCGCTGCATGAGATGGTGCATCACGAGCTCAAGCTCACCCCGGCCCAGGACCGGCAGCTTGAGGCTCTTGAACAGGAATTTGCCGTGCGCCGCCGGGCCCGTGAGGCCGAGCTGCGCGCCGCCAACGCCCAGCTGGCGGCGGCGATCCAGGCGCGTCACGAATACGGCCCCGAGGTGGAGGCCGCGGTCGAGCGCTTTCACACGGCCATGGGCGCCCTGCAGCTAGAGACGGTCCAACACGTCCTGGCCATGCGCAAGGTGCTGACTCCCGAGCAGGCGGCCAAGTTCGACCGCCGCGTCAGCGAGGCTCTGACCGACGAGCAGCCGTGATCGCGGGGCCTGGCGATGAGGAGGATGGCGCGCTCGCCCAGCGCGCCGCGCGCGGCGACGAGCGCGCCTTCAGCCAGCTGATGCGCCGGCACAAGGCGACCTTGCACGCCTTCGCGCGACGCCACCTTGGCGATCGCGAAGCAGCGCTGGAGGTTGTCCAGGAGAGCTTCGTGGCGGCTTGGAAGGCGCTCGGCCGCTATGACGCCGCACGACCCTTCGCGACCTGGATGCGGGCCATCGTCCTCAACAAGTGCCGCGACCGGGGCCGGCGCCTGCGTGTGCGTCGGCTGATCCTGGGCGAACGGTCGATCGATGCGCCCGGCGCCCCGGACTACGCCGATCCCGCGCCAAGCCCCGAGGCGAGCAGCCTTCGCGCCGAGCAGCTGGCGCGCCTGGAGGCGGCGATCGCGCGGCTGCCGGACGCGCTCAAGGAGCCGCTGATCCTCACCTACCTGGAAGGTTACAGCCAGCAGGACGCCGCCGCAGAGCTGGGTGTGAGCGTCAAGACCATCGAAACGCGCAGCTACCGCGCCCGCCGGCGCCTGGCCGATTGGCTCGCGGACCGCTGATTTTTCGCCACACAGATGAGGGGGCTGAACGCCAGCCGCGTAACACCCGTTGAGATCGCGCCGCGTTCAGGCGGACGCGCCTTCCGCGCCATTGGCAAAAGGGCTGTCATGCGTTCATCCGGTACGGCTTTGGATCGCCGACGTGTCCTGCAATCCCTCGCCGTCCTGGGCGGCGGGGCGACCCTGGCCGGCCTATTGCCCGACTGGGCGCGCGCGGCGGGCCAGGTTGGCCGGGGACCCGAAGCGCTTTCAGGCTCGGAGATCAAGCTGACCATCGGCCACACGCCGGTGACGGTGGATGGCCAAACCACCCACGCGGTGACCATCAACGGCACGGTTCCGGGGCCGCTGATCCGTCTTAAGGAAGGCCAGCACGTTCGGCTGTCAGTCACAAACGGCCTGGAGGAGGAAACCTCTGTCCATTGGCATGGGCTCCTCGTGCCCTTCCAGATGGACGGCGTGCCCGGCGTCACCTTCCCTGGCATCAAGCCGGGCGAGACCTTCACCTACGAGTTCCAGGTGCGCCAGTCTGGCACCTATTGGTATCACAGCCATTCGGGCCTGCAGGAGCAGATGGGCCACTACGGCCCCATCGTCATCGATCCGGCCGGCGAGGACCCGGTCGACTTCGATCGCGAGCACGTGGTGGTGCTTTCCGACTTCAGCCGGATGCACCCGCACCAGATCTTCAGGAAGCTCAAGCAGCAGAGCGGCGCCTTCAACTATCAGCGCCAAACCTTGAGCGGACTGCTGGCCGGTAAGGACCAGACCCTGGCCGAGCGACTGGACTGGGCCAAGATGCTGATGGATCCGACCGACATCTCGGATGTCACCGGCGCGGCCTACACGTTCCTGGTCAACGGCCATGGACCCAAGGACAATTGGACGGCGCTGTTCTCGCCGGGCGAGCGGGTGCGGCTGCGGTTCATCAACGCCGCGGCCCAGTCGGTGTTCAACGTCCGCATTCCGGGCCTGCGCATGACCGTGGTCGCCGCCGACGGCCAACTGGTGCGCCCGGTCGAGGTCGACGAGTTCCAGATCGGCAACGCCGAGACCTACGACGTCATCGTCCAGCCCATGGCCGACCAGGCCTTCACCATCGTCTCGGAGTCTGTCGATCGATCGGGCCTGGGCCGCGCCACCCTGGCCCCGCGCCCGGGGATGAGCGCCGAGGTCCCGCCGGTTCGCGAGCGGCCTCTGACCACCATGCGCGACATGGGCATGGACATGAGCGGAATGCCGATGGGCGGGATGGATCATGGGTCCATGGCCGGCATGGACCATGCCGCCATGGGCCATGGCGCGATGGCCGCCAAGCCTCTTCCTGGCATGGGCCCGCCGCGCCGGCGCGGCGGCGATGTGATGGGCAAGATGGACATGGGCGGCATGGACATGTCCATGCGCAACCCGGACAACGCGCCTCAAGTCAAGCTCGGCCCCAGCGTCCAGTCGATCGCGCCGATGCCGGTGGATCGCACCGGCGAGCCTGGCCAGGGCCTGGAGGCGGTGGGCCACCGGGTGCTGGTCTATCGCGACCTCGTGGCCCTCGAACCGAACCCGGACACGCGCGCGCCCGAGCGTTCGCTGGAGATCCATCTCACCGGCAACATGGAGCGGTTCATCTGGGGCTTCGATGGACGCAAGTTCAGCGAGCGACCCGCGCCCTACGCCTTCCGGAGCGGAGAACGGGTGCGGGTCGTGCTCGTCAACGACACGATGATGGCCCATCCCATCCACCTGCACGGCCACTTCTTCGAGCTGGCCTTCGGGCCCGACGGGCACATGCCGCGCAAGCACACGGTAGTTGTCCTGCCGGGCGGCCGCGTCAGCTTCGACTTCACCGCCGAGACCGGCGACTGGGCCTTCCACTGTCACATGCTCTACCACATGCACGCGGGGATGTTTCAGGTCTTCAGCGTGCGCGATACGCAAGCGGAGGGCGCGCGATGAAGACCTCCCTGATCGCTCTCCTGCCGGCCCTGTGGGCGGCTCCAGCCATGGCCCAGCATGCAGGCCACGCCGCTACGCCGCCGCCCGCGACAGCTAAACCCCCGGCGACCGCGGCCGCCTCTGATCCGCACGCCGGCCACGACATGAGCGCCATGCCAGGCATGGCCATGCCGGCCCAGCAGGCCGCGCCCGCCGATCCGCATGCTGGCCATGACATGAGCGCCATGCCCGGCATGGCGAGCAAGCCCGAGCCGGCCGCGCCTGCTGACCCTCACGCCGGCCACGACATGGTTGAGACGCCGGGGCCGCCGGGCGAGGCCATGGGCCCACCGCCTCTGCCGGACCAGGAGACGTCGCCGCCGCCGCCGCCAACCGACTATCTGGCTGACAAGATCTTCGACCCCGCCGCCATGGATCGCGCCCGCGCGCAGCTACGCCGCGAGCACGGCGGCGCCCAGGCCTCGCAGGTGATGGCCAACCTCCTGGAGTACCGCGCCCAGTCCGGCGGCGACGGTTATCACTGGGATGGCGAAGCCTGGTTTGGCGGCGACTTCAACCGCTTGGTGGTAAAGTCGGAAGGTGAGGGGGATCGGCATGGCGTTCAGGCCGGCGAGATCCAGGCGCTCTACTCGCGTCCGGTGGGACTCTACACCGACCTTCAGCTGGGCTTGCGCCAGGACGTCGAGCCGAAGTCGCGCACCTACGCCACGGTCGGATTCGAGACCCTGCTGCCATACTGGATCGAGGCGAGTGGCGCGGTTTTCGTGTCCGACAAGGGCGACGTGCTGGCGCGGGCCGAGAGCGCGATCGATTGGCGGCTGACCCAGCGCCTGATCCTGCAGCCGCGCGCCGAACTCAACTTCGCCGCCCAGGACGTCGCCGCCACCGCGACCGGCTCGGGCCTCTCGGACGGCGAGCTGGGCCTTCGGCTCCGATACGAGGTTCGCCGCGCGTTCGCGCCGTATGTGGGCGTCAGCTGGTCGCGCCGGTTTGGCCGCACGGCGGACCTCGCGCGCCTCCGCGGCGAGGATGTTTCCGAAACCAGCTTCGTCCTGGGCTTGCGGGCTTGGTTCTAAGGCCACGATCGGCGCCTGGGCGGCGCCGATCGCAACATAATCTCGGGGGAGGCGAGCATGTATCCGTCGGACATCCGTCCGCTCACATCGCTGCGGATTTGCGCGGCGCTATGGGTGCTCGTCTACCATTTCCGCAACCATCTGGATCTTGACCTCGAACGGTTCGGCCTGGCGGCCAAGGGCTATCTCGGCGTCGACCTGTTCTTCATCCTGTCCGGATTCATTCTCAGTCACGTCTACACGCGAGCCTGGGCCGAGCGGCGCTTCAACTATGGCTCGTTCCTCTGGGCGCGGCTGGCGCGGGTCTATCCCGTCCATCTGGTGACCCTGGCGGCGACCATCGTCATTTGGCTGGCCGCCCTCAAGTTTGGCGTCGGCTTCGATCCCCAGGCCTTCGATCCGCGCATGCTGCCCCAGCACCTGATGCTGATCCACGCCTGGGGCACTACCCCGACCGTGCAGTGGAACTTTCCATCCTGGTCAATCTCGGCCGAATGGTTCGCCTATCTCGGCTTTCCCGTCGCCGCGAGCCTGTCGCTGGCGGCGCGCCGCCGGCCTGTCCTGCTCGTCCTGGGCGCACTTATCCTGTTCGTCGGCATGTTCCTGCTCGCCCAGGCCCGCGGGGTGCTGTTCACGGACATGAGCGCCCAGATCGGGGCCTTGCGGATCATCCCAGCCTTCCTGATGGGCGCGGCGTTGCACCGGCTGGGCTCGACGATCAGCTTGCCCAGCCGCGTCGCATTCGCAGCAACCCTGGCGGCGAGCGCCTGGATCGCACTTGCCGCCAGCCTGCGGCTAAGCGACCTGTTCATCTGGCCGGGGCTGGCGCTGCTGATCTTCTGCCTGGCCGAGACCTCGAAATCGACCAGGGCCGGCCTGATGGCCGCGCCGCTGCTCGTCTATTTCGGCGAAGTCTCCTATGCCCCTACATGGTCCACCTACCGGTTGACATCGTCTACTTCCACGGCCTGCAAAGGCTTGCGCCCGACCTGTCGATGGCGGGCGCGGCCTCGGCCTGGGCGGGCGCCTTCGGGGTCTGCCTCTTGGCGGCCATGGGCGTCTACCACCTCGTCGAGCGCCCCGCCCGCAACTGGCTGCGGGCGCGCGACCCGTTCGCGAAGCGGCCGGTCTTGGAGCCGCCGCACGAGCCGGTCCTGTGACGCCGCTAGGGCCTATTGGGCGGTGATCGGCGCGAGCCGGCCGAGCCAGGCGACCAGGGCCAGCACCGCAAGGCCCGCGCCAAGCTCGAGGATAAGGCTCTGGCGGAGCGCTTTCACCTCGGCGTCGTTCGAGGCCGGATCGCCTAGGGCCTGGCGCAGAGCGGGCGTGAGGCGGAACCGATTGACCGCGGCCAGCAGGATCATGCCCGTGAAGAGCGCGATCTTCAGCAGCAGGAGCTGACCGTAGAGCGTGGTGAACAGCGCCGCGGCCCCGGCCGGTCCGACGAGGAACCAGCTGTTGACAAGTCCAGTAACCACCAGCGCCGCGACCAAGCCCGTGCCGAGGCCCGAAAAGCCCGCCAGGGCGGCGTGGAGGTCGGACGCCGCCGCGCCGTCGCGCCAGGCGGTCCCAGCCAAGCCCAGGAAAAACGCCAGCGCGCCGATCCAGACGGCCGCGGCGAGGAGATGGATGATATCGGCCGCTAGGTGCGGGAGACCCCCCGCGCCGTCGCTCGCCGCGCCGTGCCCCATCCAGGCCATGCTCGCGACGGCGATCGCGCCAAGATGGGCGACGATGGCGAGGGGCGCACGACGACAGGGCATGAGCAGCAGAATTGCAAGCGCGATCGCCGCGGCCGCCGCGCGCGTGACCGAGGACAGACCCATGGCCATCTCTGTGAGGACCGACGCGAGCGTCGTCGGATCCAGGGCCGCCGCGAGCGACCCGGCGACGACGGCGGTCTGCAGGACGAGGCCTGCGAGACTGGCCAGGAGGAGCATCGCCGCCGAGCCGGCGAGGAGCCGGCGCGGCCAGCCCAGCGCCTGAGCGCTCGACCGACCCACGGCCGGTAGGGCGTAGAGCGCAAATAGAGCGCCGCCTGCCAGGACAAAACCGGCCCCGAATTGCGCCCACCGCAGCAGGACGACCGCAGCCTCCACGACTACTTCACCGTGAAGGTGATCACGCCGTCCATCCGGTGACCGTCGTCAGCGGCCGCGGCATGCCAGGTCAGCTTGTAGACACCCGCCATCAGCACGCCCTTCGGAACGCCGGTGATGGTCTTGCGGTCGCCCGAAACCGTGGTTTTCACCGGAGCTTTCATGCCGTCGGCCATCGCAAGCTCGAAGCTGGAGAACGCCGGGGCGAGCTTTTCATTGAAGGTCAGGCGGATGGCCTTGGGGGCGGCGACGGTGGCGTTGGCGGCCGGATCGGACGAGACGAGCTTGGCGTGGGCGCTAGCCTGACCGGCCGAGAACAGCAGGGTCGCGGCGGCGGCGGCTATGATCTTTGAGCGCAGGGACATAGGAGGCGATCCTCGAGAGACGGTTTGCCTAAACCCTTACGCGCCGCTCATTGATCTCCCTCAAACTATGGCCTGCGCCGCCGTCAAAGTCTGAGCGCGCGAAGGCGCAAGGCGTTGGCCACCACGCTAACCGACGACAGCGCCATGGCGCCCGCGGCGATGGCCGGCGACAGAAGCCAGCCGAACAGCGGGTAAAGCACGCCCGCGGCGATCGGCACCCCGGCGACATTGTAGGCGAAGGCGAAGAAGAGGTTCTGCCGGATATTGCTCATGACCGCGCGAGAAAGGCGGCGCGCCTTCACCAAGCCTTCCAGGTCGCCGTGCAGCAAGGTGACGCCGGCGCTCTCGATCGCCACGTCAGAACCCGCGCCCATTGCTACGCCAACTTCGGCGGCGGCCAAGGCCGGGGCGTCGTTGACGCCGTCGCCCGCCATCGCCACGCGGTGGCCGTCGGCGCGGAGTTTCTTGACGACCGCGGCCTTCTCGTCGGGCAGGACATCTGCCTTCACCTCGTCGATCCCGAGTCCCTGAGCCACGGCTTCGGCGGTCGTGCGGTTATCGCCCGTGAGCATGACGATCCGGAGGCCCTGGCTGCGGAGCGCGGTGACAGCCGCCTTGGTGGTTGGCTTGACCGGATCGGCGATCCCGAGCGCGGCCGCGACCGTCCCATCCACGGCCACGAAGATCGCGGTGGCGCCTTGGCGGCGCAGGTCATCGGCCTGGCTGGCCAAGGCTTGCGTCGACACTCCCAGCTCATCCAGGAAGCGGGCCGAACCGATCGCCATCGGGCGCCCGTCGACCTTGCCGACCACGCCCTTGCCAGCCGGGGAGTCGAAGCCTTCGGCCCGCAGCATCGGCAGATCGCGGCTGGCCGCGGCCCGGACGATCGCTTCGGCCAGCGGGTGCTCGCTCGCGCGCTCCAGGCTCGCGGCCAACTGAAGGATCTCGTCCTCGGTAAAGCCCGGCAGGGGACGCACGGCCGTGACCGCCGGCCGGCCTTCGGTCAGGGTGCCGGTCTTGTCGACGACCAAGGTGTCGATCTTTTCGAAGCGTTCCAGCGCCTCGGCGTTCTTGATCAGCACGCCAGCGCTCGCGCCGCGGCCGACCCCGACCATGATCGAGAGCGGCGTGGCCAGCCCCAAGGCGCAGGGACAGGCGATGATCAGGACTGAAACGGCCGCCACGAGCGCAAAGGCCATGCTTGGCGGCGGCCCGAACATCGCCCAGGCGCCAAATGCGACGAGCGCTGCGAGGATGACGGCCGGCACGAACCAGCCGGCCACCTGGTCGGCCATGCGCTGGATCGGCGCGCGGCTGCGCTGGGCTTCGGCGACCATGGCCACGATCTGGGCGAGCAGGGTGTCGGCCCCGACCTTGTCGGCCCGCATGACGAACGACCCGGTCTTGTTGAGCGAACCCCCGACGACCTTGTCGCCGGGCGCCTTGTGAACGGGCATGGACTCGCCGGTGACCAAGGCCTCGTCGACGGAGGCCTCGCCCGAAACGACCTGCCCGTCGACCGGGATCTTCTCGCCGGGCCGGACCCGCAGCTCGAACCCGACCTCGATCGCCTCAATGGCCACCTCGACATCATCGGCGCCGACGACGCGCCGCGCCGTTTTGGGCGAAAGGTCCAGCAAGGCCTTGATCGCGCCGGAGGTGCTCTCGCGCGCCCGAAGTTCCAGAACCTGGCCTAGGAGCACCAGGACCGTAATCACTGCGGCCGCCTCGAAATAGATCGGCGTCGAGCCGTCGGCGCGTCGGAACGCGGCCGGAAAAAGTCCTGGCGCCAAGGTCGCCACGACGCTGTAGGCCCAGGCCACGCCGATCCCCATGGCGATCAGGGTGAACATGTTGAGTTGGCGGCTGATCAGCGAGCGGGCGCCCCGTTCGAAGAAAGGCCAGCCGCAGCCTAGCACCACAGGCGTGGCGAGGAGGAACTGGACCCAGTTGGACACATGCGGCGACAGGTGCACGCGCATCAGCCCGACGTGGCCGCCCATCTCCAGGGCGAAAACCGGCGCGGCGAGCACCAGGCCGATCCAGAAGCGCCGGGTCATGCTCATCAGCTCAGGATTGGGGCCGCCGTCGGCGCGAACCGTCAGGGGCTCCAGCGCCATGCCACAAATCGGACAGGCCCCGGGTTCGGACCGACGGACCTGGGGGTGCATGGGGCAGGTGTAGACCGCCCCCTCGTGCGGCGTGGGTGGCGGTGCGAAGACGGGATCGGCCATGTAGCGGCCGGGGTCTTGATCAAATTTTTCGGCGCAACGGTGCGAGCAGAAGAAGAGCGCCTTTCCTCTATGCTCGCGGGTTTCGGCGGCGTGGGACGGGTCGACGGTCATGCCGCAAACCGGATCGCGAACACGCCCCTCAGAAATGGACGAGCCGTGCTCGTGGCCGTGGTGATCGTGGTTTGCGGACTGTTGGGACATTGTGCGCTCCGGTCACTCGGCCATTCGGGAACAATACGCGGCTCAAACCATCATCCCTCGTTTGGCGCCGATACTGGTCGCCGGAGGGGCGAGAACGGGAAGCTCCTGGCGGCGCCATAGGCCGCGCCCCGCCGTGCTCGAAGAGGTCCCTCGGTTCGTGGGCGCCAGGGTGATCCGGTTGGAGATGGGAGGCCCATCGTCCTTCCGCAGACCCGCGTCGCCGAGGACGGCGAAGCAAGGCTCCGCCGTCCCGGCCGGCGCATCAGCCAAGCGCCTCCTCGACCGCCGAGACCGCTCCAGCACGCCTTGCCTCGTGGGCGAGCTTGTAGAGCGCAGGCAGAACCAGCAGGGTCAGCAGGGTCGAGGAGATGATCCCGCCAATGACCACGGTCGCGAGCGGGCGCTGGACCTCCGCCCCGGCGCCGACATTGAAGGCCATGGGCACGAAGCCCAGGCTCGCCACTAGGGCGGTCATCAGCACGGGGCGAAGGCGCGTCAGCGCGCCCTCGTGGATAGCGTGGTCAAGGTCGGCGCCCTGCTGGCGCAGCGCCCGGATGAAGCTGACCATCACCACGCCGTTGAGCACCGCCACGCCCGACAGGGCGATGAACCCAACGCCGGCCGAGATCGACAGCGGCAAGCCGCGCAGCAGCAGGGCCGCCACACCGCCGGTCAGCGCCAAGGGCACGCCGGAGAAGACGATGGCGGCGTCCTTGACCGATCGGAAGAGGGCGTAGAGCAGCCCAAAGATCAGCAGCAAGGCCGCCGGCACGACCAGCTGCAGGCGCTTGGCCGCCGAGATCAGCTGCTCGAACGTGCCGCCATAGGTGATCCAGTAGCCCGCCGGCAGGTCGACCTCGGCGCCGACCTTCTGCTGCACCTCCGTGATGAACGAGCCAAGATCGCGGCCCCGCACATTGGCAGTGACGACGACGCGGCGCTTGCCGTCCTCCCGGCTGATCTGGTTGGGCCCGATGACCATCTCGATCCTGGCGACGTCCTGCAGGGGCACGAAGCCGCGCGGCTGGTCGATCGAGCCGGGCAGGGGAATGCGCAACCGGCCGATATCGTCGATCTTGCCGCGCACGGCTTCGGGAAGGCGGACGACGACGTCGAAGCGGCGATCGCCCTCGAACACCTGGCCCGTCACCGTGCCGCCGATCGCCGTGGCGACCACCGATTGGACGTCGTCGACATTGAGGCCCAGGCGCGCCAGGGCGGCGCGATCGGGGGTGATCTGCAGGACGGGAAGGCCGGTGACCTGCTCGACCCCGACGTCGGTCGCGCCGTCCACGCTCTCGACGACGTCGCCGATCGTTGCGCCGATCTCCAAGAGCTGGTCGAGGTCATCGCCGAACACTTTGACCGCCACGTCGGCGCGCACGCCCGACAGCAGCTCGTTGAACCGCATCTGGATGGGCTGGGTGAACTCGTAGTTGTTGCCGGGCACCTTGGCGACGACAGCCTGCAGTTCGGCGACCAGCTGCGTCCTCGGCTTCCTGGGGTCGGGCCAGTCCTTGCGGTCCTTGAGCATGATGAAGGTGTCGGCCACCGACGGCGGCATGGGATCGGTCGCCACCTCGGCGGTGCCGATCTTGGCCACCACCTTGTCGACCTCGGGCAGGGTCTTCACCTTGGCTTCGAGCGCCGTCTGCATGGCGATGGCCTGGGAGAGGCTGGTGCCGGGGATGCGCAGGGCGTGCATGGCGATGTCGCCTTCGTCGAGGTTGGGCACGAACTCCGACCCCATCCTCGAGGCGGCAAAGGCGGCGATCGCCACCAGCACGACGGCGCCGGCGACGAACGCCACGCGCAGACGCAAGGCCGTCTCCAGGGCCGGCGCGTAGAGCCGCCGCGCCCCGCGCATGATCGGGCTTTCCTTTTCCTCGACCTTGCCGGTGACGAAGAGCGCCACGGCGGCCGGGACGAAGGTCAGGGACAGCACCAGGGCCGCGGTCAGGGCGATGACCACGGTGATGGCCATCGGGTGGAACATCTTTCCCTCGACCCCGGTCAGGGCGAAGATCGGCACATAGACCAGCGTGATGATCAGGATGCCAAACAGCGACGGCCGGATGACCTCGCTGGCGGCGCTCGCGACCAGGCCGAACCGCTCGTCTCGCGACAGCAGCCGGCCCTGGCGGTGCTGGGCCTCGCCGAGCCGGCGCAGGCAGTTTTCGACGATGATCACGGCCCCATCGACGATCAGGCCAAAGTCCAGCGCCCCCAGGCTCATCAGGTTGCCCGAGACCTTGGACTGCACCATGCCGGTAATGGTCAGCAGCATCGACAGCGGGATGACCGCCGCCGTGATCAGGGCCGCGCGGATATTGCCCAGCAGCAGGAAGAGCACGACGATCACCAGGATCGCCCCCTCGACCAGGTTCTTTTCGACCGTGGCGATGGCCCGGTCGACCAGGTGGGTGCGGTCATAGATCGGCTCGGCGGTGACGCCGGCCGGCAAGGCCTTGGCGGCCGCTTCCAGCCGCTCGGC
>NZ_CALCDX010000018.1 GCF_937900395.1 uncultured Caulobacter sp. | reverse complement strand
CAAGAGCCAGACCCTGCTGCGGCTCGCGCGCGAAGTGGTCGAAGGGCGCTTGCCGCTCGATCAGTGGCAGGCTGATGCGCCAGCCGAGGTCATTGCCGAACACCTGCTGGCTCTGAAGGGCATCGGGCCCTGGACGGTGGACTACGCACTGTTGCGTGGCTTCGCCCGGCTGGACGGATCGTTGCACGGTGATGCCGCGGTCAGGCGCCAGCTGCAGCGCCTGCTCGGCGCGGAGGAAAAGCTCACACAGCCGTTCGTGCGCGACTGGCTGCAACCTTTCGCCCCGTGGCGCGCGCTGGTGGCGGCCCATCTCTGGGCACTGCCGTAGCAGCTTGTGAGGCAGGGCCGGGTGCTCGGCCCTGCTGCTGCGTTGCTCAGCGCAGCTGTTGCAGCAGCGCCGGGGTCGGATAGCCGTCGGCCGGCAGGCCCAGGCTCTGCTGGAAGGCGCGTACCGCGCGGCGGGTGTTGGCGCCGATGATGCCGTCGGCCGGGCCCGGCTCGTAGCCGCGGGCAGCCAGGCCCTCCTGCAACGCGATGCGCTCGCTGCGGCCCAGCGGGCGTTCGTCCTTCGGCCAGCTGGCCAGCAGCGGCCCGCCGCCGTTGCCCCAGGCCAGGGACAGCTCGCGTCGCAGAAGAACGCCGAACGCCTTCATTGGCCGATCTCCACAGCTCGGGTGGGGATCGGCAGCGGGTCGTGCACCGAGGCCAGGATCATGCCGCCGCCCGCCAGATGCTCGCGCATGACCTCGCCGAACGCGGCGCGCTGGCCGGCGTCCAGCGGGGCCATCGGCTCGTCCAGCAGCCATAGGGCGCGGGGGCTGGCCGCGAGGCGCGCCAGGGCCAGTCGCCGGCGCTGGCCGGCCGATAGGCGCCGGACCTCCAAGTCGAGCAGGCGCATCAGGTCGAAGCGCTTGGCCGCCGCGCGGGCGGTCTCCTCGGTCCCGCCGGTCCACAGGGTCTGGAACCGCAGTTCCTCCCAGGCGGTGCGGCTGGACTTCAGGCCGTCCTGGTGGCCCAGCAGGTGCAGCTGTTCGGCCCGCGCCGCATCGGCCTCCAGCGGCCCGGCCTCGCCTTCGAAGGCGATGGTCCCCTCGGCCGGACGCAGCAGGCCCGCCACCGCGCGCAGCAGGCTGGTCTTGCCTGCGCCATTTCGTCCCACCAGGACGGCGGCCTCGCCGGCGGCCAGCGTCAGGTCGAGGTTCGAGAACAGGCGGCGCTCGCCGCGTGTAATCGCCAAATCCTTTATGAGAACAACTCTCAACACGCCAAGACCCCGCGCGCGACATGGACGTTGAGCCAACGCAGCGCTAAGAAGCGCGCGGTCGTCCCCCTCCAGTCGGTTTGGGTGGTACGCGGCGCGGAGGCGGAACCTGTGTGTCCCTTCCGATCAGCGCGTGATCCCGGGAGTGGTTTTCGGGCGGCCGTGGACAGAGAAGGATCCTTGAATATGGCGTCTGTGGACAGCCTGAAAGCCCGTCGCGAGCTTAACGTCGGCGGCAAGACCTACGTCTATTACAGCCTTCGCGCCGCCGAGGAAGCCGGTCTTGCCGGAACTTCTTCGCTGCCGGTCTCGATGAAGGTGCTTCTCGAGAACCTGCTGCGCAACGAAGACGGCGTCTCGGTCGCCGAGGACGACCTGAAGGCCGTCGCCGCCTGGCTGCAGAACAAGGGCTCGGTCGAGCACGAAATCAGCTTCCGCCCCGCGCGCGTGCTGATGCAGGACTTCACCGGCGTTCCGGCCGTCGTCGACCTGGCCGCCATGCGCGACGCCATGGTCGCCCTGGGCGCCGACCCGGCCAAGATCAACCCGCTGAACCCCGTCGACCTGGTCATCGACCACTCGGTGATGGTCGACAACTTCGGCGACGCCAAGGCCTATGACGCCAACGTCAAGCGCGAGTACGAGCGCAACATCGAGCGCTACCGCTTCCTGCGCTGGGGCTCGTCGGCCTTCAACAACTTCCGCGTCGTGCCGCCCGGCACCGGCATCTGCCACCAGGTGAACCTGGAATACCTGGCCCAGACCGTGTGGACGAACACCGTCGACGGCGCCGAAGTCGCCTATCCCGACACCGTCGTCGGCACCGACAGCCACACGACCATGGTCAACGGCCTGGCCGTCCTGGGCTGGGGCGTGGGCGGCATCGAGGCCGAGGCCGCGATGCTGGGCCAGCCGATCCCGATGCTGATCCCGGAAGTCATTGGCTTCAAGCTGACCGGCGCCCTGCCGGAAGGCGCGACGGCCACCGACCTGGTGCTGACCGTCACCCAGATGCTCCGCAAGAAGGGCGTGGTCGGCAAGTTCGTCGAATTCTTCGGCGACGCCCTGGCCAACCTGACCCTGGAAGACCAGGCGACCATCGCCAACATGGCGCCGGAATACGGCGCCACCTGCGGCTTCTTCCCGATCTCGGCCTCGACCATCGCCTATCTGAAGGGCACCGGCCGCACGCCGGAGCGCGTCGCCCTGGTCGAAGCCTACGCCAAGGAGCAGGGCCTGTGGTGGGAGCCGGGCGTGCCCGAACCGACCTTCACCGACACCCTGGAACTCGACCTGTCGACCGTCCAGCCCTCGCTGGCCGGCCCGAAGCGCCCGCAGGACCGCGTCCTGCTGGCCGACGCCGCCGCCAAGTTCGCCGAGTCGCTGGTGGGTGAGTTCGGCAAGGCCGAGACCCCCGATCTGCGCGCTCCGGTGGAAGGCGAGAACTTCGACGTCGGCCACGGCGACGTGGTCATCGCGGCCATCACCTCGTGCACCAACACCTCCAACCCCTCGGTGCTGATCGCCGCCGGCCTGCTGGCCAAGAACGCGGTCGCCAAGGGCCTGAAGGTCAAGCCGTGGGTGAAGACCTCGCTGGCGCCTGGCTCCCAGGTTGTCACCGACTACCTGGCCAAGGCGGGCCTCACGAAGTCGCTGGACGCCCTGGGCTTCAACCTGGTCGGCTACGGCTGCACCACCTGCATCGGCAACTCGGGTCCGCTGCCGGAAGCCATCAGCAAGACGATCAACGACAACGACCTGGTCGCCTGTAGCGTGCTCTCGGGCAACCGCAACTTCGAAGGCCGCGTGAACCCGGACGTCCGCGCCAACTACCTGGCCTCGCCGCCGCTGGTGGTGGCCTACGCCCTGGCCGGCAGCCTGAAGATCGACCTGGCCACCCAGCCGATCGGCCAGGACAAGAAGGGCAACGACGTCTACCTGAAGGACATCTGGCCCTCGAACGAGGACATCGCCGCCCTGCAGCGCAAGGCGATCAACGAGAAGATGTTCGCCAGCCGCTACGGCGACGTCTTCAAGGGCGACAAGAACTGGCAGGGCATCAAGGTGACCGGCGGCCAGACCTACGCCTGGGAAGCCGATTCGACCTACGTCCAGAACCCGCCCTACTTCCCCAATATGTCGATGACGCCGGCTCCGGTGACCGACATCGTGGAAGCCCGCATCCTGGCCGTGTTCGGCGACTCGATCACCACCGACCACATCAGCCCGGCCGGTTCGATCAAGGCCTCCAGCCCAGCGGGCAAGTTCCTGATCGACCACGGCGTCCAGCCGGTGGACTTCAACGGCTACGGCGCCCGCCGCGGCAACCACCAGGTGATGATGCGCGGCACCTTCGCCAACATCCGGATCCGCAACCGCATCACCCCGGACATCGAAGGCGGCGTGACCAAGCACTTCCCGACCGGCGAAGTGATGTCGATCTACGACGCGGCCATGAAGTACCAGGAAGAAGGCCGCCCCGCGGTCGTCTTCGGCGGCAAGGAATACGGCACCGGCTCGTCGCGTGACTGGGCCGCCAAGGGCACCAAGCTGCTGGGCGTCCGCGCGGTGATCTGCGAGAGCTTCGAGCGCATCCACCGCTCGAACCTGGTCGGCATGGGCGTTCTGCCGCTGCAGTTCGTCCAGGACGGCTGGCAGAAGCTGGAGCTGACCGGCGAGGAGATCGTCTCGATCCGTGGTCTGACGGATCTGGCGCCGCGCAAGCAGCTGATCGTCGAGCTGTACCGCCCGACCGACGGCCGCATCGCCCGCTTCCCGGTCCGCTGCCGCATCGACACCCCGACCGAACTTGAATACTTCAAGAACGGCGGCGTGCTGAACTACGTGCTGCGCAACCTGGCGCGCGCGGACTAAGCGCAAGCCGCGAGGCTTGAACGAGACGGCCGGCTCCTCGCGGGGCCGGCCGTTTTCGTTCTGTCATGCGCCGTTTCGCTCCGTGACAACGATGTCTCCACCGTTTCTCCCCATGGACCGCCGCTATTCACGGCCTCGTGAACGGATATCCTGGGCGTTCTTGGCTTAAGTGACCCGCAATGCGTAAGGCCGCCCTCTCTCTGTTCTGCCTGGCCCTGTCCGGCGTCGCGTCGTCCCTGGCTTGGGGGTCGGCCGCCTGGGCGGGCAAGCCGCCCGTGGTGGTCGAGCTGTTCACCGCCCAGGGCTGCTCGTCGTGCGGCAAGGCCAACCAGCTGGCGGCCGAACTGGCCAAGCGCGAGGGTGTCCTCGCCCTGACCTATTCCGTCGACTACTGGGACTATCTCGGCTGGAAGGACACCTTCGCCAAGCCGGACTTCGCCGAACGCCAGCGCGCCTACGCCAAGAAGTTCGCCCTGCGCGACGTGCCCACGCCCCAGATGGTGGTCGGCGGCCGCGTCCAGGCCTCGGGAACCAAGGCCGAGGCGATCGAGGACCTCGTGAAGGCGGCCGCCAAGGCCCCGGCCAATCCGCCCGACATGGAATTCGTCGGCAAGACCCGGGTGGCGGTCGGTTCCGGCCCCACGCCGCGCGGCGGCGGCGAGGTCTGGCTGGTGCGCTACGATCCCCGCGAGCAGGACATCGCCGTCAAGCGCGGCGACAACAAGGGACAGACCCTGGCGCATCGTAACGTCGTGCGTGAGCTGGTGCGCCTGGGCCCGTGGGCGGGCAGACCCAAGCTCTACCGCTTGCCGAAGGCCGCCGACGCCGACCTGGTGACCGTGGTGATGGTGCAGGGCGCCAAGGGCGGCCGCATCCTGGGCGTGCTGCAGGCCCCCGCCGCCGACCGCTGAGCCTCGCGGGGCGCTTTCCGGACAAAGGAAAACCCGCGCGGCGGAGGGGAACGGCCGCGCGGGTCCTTTAAGCGTCATCGAAGACTTGCGGGCCGGAGGGGCTGGGGGGCTGGACAGGACCCCGGTCCGTCTTCGTCGACGCTCTTCTTATCGACCGCCAAACGGGCGAGCGCTGGACCAAACCAAGGTGCTTTGACGACGGGGTGTGGCGGTCGTGCGGCCAGCGTCTCCGGCCTGTTACACGACGCGGCGAACGCAAAAAGCCCGCGCGGGAGGGGGATCCGCGCGGGCTCGTTGGGGGAGGGGGATATTTCAAGTCTGTCGGCCGACCGGCCCGCGATCTGGGGGCTGGGGGGGCTGTTCAGGATCCTGACCACAGGGTCTCCGATCAGCCGACACTGACCTTATCGACCCGCAAACAGGCGGGCGAAGGACCGAAATAAGGTCCTTTCAGGGCGCGTCGTGTCCATCGCATGTCATTTCCGCCGGCCGTGTCCCATCTGACACGATGCTGTTCCAATCGGCCGGATTCGGACTAGATTCGCCTCATGGCCCTGGATTCCCAGCCCGCGCCGGTCGGCGGCGTCGTCTTTTTCGAGCGGCGAGAGCTCGACCAGCTGATGCGTCTCTACGGTCGCATGGTCGCCGCCGGCGAGTGGCGCGACTACGGCATCGCCGGCCTCTCGGACCGCGCCGTGTTCTCGATCTTCCGCCACGCGGCCGAGGCGCCGCTCTATAGGGTCGAGAAGCACCCCTCCCTGGCCCGCAAACAGGGCGCCTGGGCGGTGTTCGGCCAGGGCGGCCAGATCCTCAAGCGCGGCCACGAGCTGGCCCAGGTGCTGCGGGTGTTCGAGAAGGGCAAGTTCTCGGTCGTCGACTAGAACGAAAAGCCCAGCTTGGCGCCGACGAAGCGGCCTTCGTTGTCATAGCCCCGCGCCGCGCCCACGCCGCTAGTGTCGGCGCTGGGCTGGATGCCGCACAGCACGCCGATCCCGCCCGAAACACCGCCTTGGCGGCGCTCGATCGCCGTCCGCGCCACGCCCCTGGGCAGAGGGGGCGGCGCGTTGGCGTAGCGCAGCTCGATCGGGCCGGCCGGCTTCAGGTTCAGCGGCGCGGCGAGATTGGGCGTCCTGGCGGCGCTCGGGGCGGCCGGCGGATAGACCGGAAGCGTGGCCTCGGCATGGGCGAGGCCAGGGGCCGCCAAGGCGACGGTGAAGGCGAGGGTCCGGATCATGGTCGTCTCCATCAACGACAATGTGGGGCGGCTCCGGCCCAAGAAAAAGCCCCGGCGGTTTCCCGCCGGGGCTCGTCTGGTCCGTTTCGCAACGCCGGCTTAGCGGCGGTCGCCCATCATGCTGAGCAGGAATTGGAACAGGTTGATGAAGTTCAGATAGAGGCTCAGCGCGCCGTAGTTGGTCGCCACGGCCATCGACTGCTGGTCGCCGCCCAGGGCGTAATAGGTCATCTTCAGGCGCTGGGTGTCATAGGCGATCAGGCCCGCGAAGATGAACACGCCCAGAATGTTGATCACGAACGACAGGCCCGGCAGATGCAGGAACATCTGGACCAGCGAGGCGAGCATGATGCCGATCAGGCCCATGATCAGGAAGCTGCCGAAGCCGGTCAGGTCCTTCTTGGTCGTGTAGCCGACCAGGCTGAGCCCGCCGAAGGCGGCGGCGGTCACGAAGAAAGTCGCGGCCACCGAGGCGCCGGTGTAGATCAGCAGCCAAACGCCCAGGCCCGCGCCGATCGAGGCGACCATCGCCCAGTAGAGAATGCCCGACGAGCGCGCCGTCGGGTTGCGCATGGCGAACATGGACACCAGCATCATCACGAGCGGGGCGAAGGCCACGACCATGCCCAGCAGGGTGAAGCCGGCGAAACGCCCGCCCGGCCCGACCTGGTACAGCAGATTGGCCAGCGGCGTCGCGCTGGTCAGGAAGGCCAGAGCGCCCGACAGCAGGAGGCCCAGCGCCACCTTGTTGTAGACGCCGAGCATGAAACTACGCAGGCCGGCGTCAACCGACATGTCGGCGCGATCCGCCGGGATCGAGCGCGCGTAGCCGCGGTTGAAGTCGTTCATCGAATTAAGCCCTTGAGCTAGGCGTCCACGGTGGACGCCTTCGAAATATCGGGTGTCCTCGCGCTCGGCGCAATCCCCGTTCGAAAAGTATACATGGTATGCGGCCGCGCGCCCATCCGGCGCTTCCCAAGCCGCCGCCAGACCCCTTAAGAACAAAGGTGAAAAACAAGAACGAGGGACGCGCCGATGGAGTACGCCAAGCTGGGTCGGACCGACGTGACGGTCTCGCGCTGCTGCCTGGGCACCATGACCTGGGGCTCGCAGAACACGGAAGCCGAGGCCCACGAGCAGATGGACTACGCGCTGGGCCGGGGCGTGACCTTCTGGGACACGGCCGAGATGTACGCCAGCCCGCCCAATCCCGAGACCCAAGGCCGCACCGAGGAATACATCGGCTCGTGGTTCCAGAAGACCGGCAAGCGCCACGAGGTGGTGCTGGCTTCCAAGGTCGCCGGCCAGGGCGCGGCGTTCGGCGGGCTCTCCTGGATGCGCAAGGACGGCGCGACCACCCGCCAGACCAAGGCCCAGATCGACGAGGCCGTCGAGGGCTCGCTGCGCCGGCTGAAGACCGACTATCTCGACCTCTACCAGCTGCACTGGCCCGATCGCCGGGTGCGGGTGTTCGGCGGCCAGACCTTCAAGGACTACGACCAGGACTTCGAAAGCTTCGGCGATATCCTCGAGGCGCTGGACGCCCATGTGAAGAAGGGCTCGATCCGCCACGTCGGCGTCTCGAACGAGTTCCCGTGGGGCGTCATGCGGTTCCTGGCCGAGAGCGACACGAAAGGCCTGCCCCGTATCGCCTCGATCCAGAACGCCTACCACCTGGCCAACCGCACCTTCGAATACGGCCTGGCCGAGATCGCCATGCGCGAGCAGGTGGGCCTCCTGGCCTATTCGCCGCTGGCCCAGGGCCAGCTGACCGGCAAGTACCTTGACGGCGCCCTGCCGGCCGGCTCGCGCAAGGCGCTCTACAACCGGATGCAGCGCTACGAGGGCCCTGGCTCGCAGGAGGCCTTTCACGCCTATGTGGCCCTGGCCGAGGCCAACGGCATTCACCCGGCCCAGCTGGCCCTGAAGTTCTGCGATACGCGGCCGTTCACGACCGCCACGATCATCGGCGCGACCTCGATGGAGCAGCTGAAGACCAATATCGACGCCTTCGACCTGGCCTGGACCGACGACCTGGAAGACGCCGTCAACGCCATCCACGCCCGTCACCCCAATCCGTGCCCGTGAGGCTTCCTAGGGCTTCGCGGCGCCCGTGGGCGGTTGGAACACCATGGGAATCTTGATGGTCGCCCCCTCGACCGGACCTTTGGCCCCACCCTTGGGATGGGTGCGGAAGCGCTCGCTGAGCCGCAGGGCCGCAGGGCCCAGGCCCGCGCCGGCCGGTGTTTCGTCCTCCACCTGGCAATCGCGCACCCCACCGTCGGCCTTCAGGATACAGCGCAGCGTCACCTTGCCGGCGATGGGCGGCATGGATGCGGTCTCAGGCGTTTGCGCCTGGGCGAGCGGGCCCAAAGCCAAGCCCAACGCGACCGCCAACGGCCATAGAGGGCCTCGATCCAAACTTCGCGCCAAGCTGGCCTCCTGCCTCTCAATTCCAGATAGCATGAAAGCGGGGCTCGCTCACCCAGACTCCTCTTGTCCTGGCGTTGCAGGGGATTAAACCCAGGCGATGATCCGTCTCTTCACCGCCATCGCCATCCCGTCCGACATCGGCGAGGGCCTGCTCTCGCGTCAGCACGGGATCGAGGGCGCGCGCTGGCGGCCGCTGGAGGCTTTCCACATCACGCTGCGCTTCATCGGCGACGTGGCCGAGAACGTGGCCGACGACCTGGACGAGGCGCTGATGCGGATCGACGCCCCGGCCTTCGACCTGACCCTGGCCGGCGCCGGCTGCTTCGGGGAGGGGGCGGACATCCACGCCGTCTGGGCCGGCGTCGAGGACAGCGCGCCGCTGCGCCGCCTGCAGAAGGCCAACGAAAGCGCCTCCCGCGCGGCCGAGCTCAAGCCCGAGACGCGGGTCTACAGGCCGCACGTCACCCTGGCCTATCTGAAGAAGCCAGCCGTTCCCGAGGTCGGCGCCTGGATCCAGGCGCATAACCTGCTGAAGTCGCCGAGCTTCCCCGTCGACCGCTTCGGGCTCTATTCCAGCTGGCAGACCAGCGCGGGGTCGGTCTATCGGCTCGAGCGGGAGTATCCGCTGGCGGGGTAAAAGGCGGCGTTAGCGCCCCCTCCGTCACGCGGCTGCGCCGCGCGCCACCTCCCCCGTTCGGCTTCGCCGCCCTTACGGGTCACGGGTGAGGAGGATATCTGCCATCCTCCCTCGCGAAGCGGGGGAGGTGGATCGGCGCGAAGCGACGAGACGGAGGGGGCGCTAAAATGCGCGCGCCCCTACAGCATCGCCGGGATGACGCGGTCCGGCGGCCGGTGGCCGTCCATGAAGGTCTTCACGTTGACGATGACCTTCTCGCCCATGTCGATGCGGCCCTCGACCGTGGCCGAGCCCATGTGGGGCAGCAGCACGACGTTGGGCAGCTTCAGGAGCTTGGGATTGATGGCGGGCTCGTGCTCGTAGACGTCGAGGCCGGCGCCGGCGATCTCGCCCTTGGCCAGCATGTTGGCCAGCGCGCCTTCGTCGATCACCTCGCCGCGCGCGGTGTTGACCACCACGGCGTGCGGCCGCAGAAGCTTCAGCCGGCGCGCGGACAGCAGGTGGTAGGTCGCTGGCGTGTGCGGGCAGTTGACCGAGATGAAGTCCATCCGGGCCAGCATCTGGTCCAGGCTTTCCCAGTAGGTGCAGCCCAGCTCCTCGGCGATGCGCGGGCTGACGGGCTTGCGGTTGTGGTAGTGCACCTGCATGCCGAAGGCCTTGGCGCGGCGGGCGACGGCCTGGCCGATGCGGCCCATGCCGATGATGCCCAGGCGCTTGCCCCACAGGCGGCGGCCCAGCATCCAGGTCGGCGACCAGCCGTGGAAGCCGCCGGCCTTGACCACCTCGGCGCCTTCGACGATCCGGCGCGAGGCCGCCATGATCAGGGTCATGGTCAGGTCGGCAGTGTCCTCGGTCAGGACGCCCGGCGTGTTGGTGACGATGATGCCGCGCGCATTGGCCGTGGCGACGTCGATATTGTCGACGCCGGCCCCGAAATTGGCGATCAGCTTGAGCCGATCGCCGGATCGCGACAGTAGGCGCGAGTCGATGCGGTCGGTGATGGTCGGCACCAGCACGTCGGCGCGGCTCATGGCGTCGACGAGCTCATCTGGCGTCATCGGCGTGTCGGTGACGTTGAGTTCGGTATCGAACAGTTCGCACATCCGCGTCTCCACCGGATCGGGGAGTTTGCGGGTGACGACGACTTTGAGCTTGCGGGCGGCCATGGTCGGACTGAAAAGCTCTCACTGACGGGCGTTTGAAAGCTGTAGCAAAGGGGCCCGAAAGGGCCAAGCAACATGCCGTCGAAAACAGAACAAGGTTTGCCCCGGATGCGTTTCACGGGACTTTTCCTGGGATTCGCGGTCATGGCGGCCGGTCCGGCGGCGGCCGAGGGGCCCAGGGTGACCCCCTCGGGCCTGGAGGTGCCGCGCTACGTCTCGCTGAAATACGCCGAGGTGAACGCGCGCAAGGGTCCCGACGAGGCCCACCAGCTGCTGTGGATCTATCGCGCCAAGGGATTGCCCGTGCAGATCGTCGCCGAGACGCGCGAATGGCGCCGGATCTGCGATCCGGAAGGCGGTCTGGCCTGGGTGCACAAGCGCACGGTCGATGGCCGCCGCTCGGCCATGCGCGTCCAGCCGACCAACCTGCCGCTGCTGAAATCGCCCAAGGACGGCGCCAAGGTCACCGCCTATCTGAAGGCGCGAGGCGTCGCGGCGCTGGACAAGTGCGAGAAGGGCTGGTGCCGGCTGCGCGCGGATGGAGCCTCGGGCTGGGCGCGGGAGGGCGACATCTGGGGCGCCGATCCGGCGGTGCAGTGCCGTGAGGACTGACCCTATCACGATCTGTTTCGACAGGGAAACATTGAGGCCCGGCCCGGCGCCGTGCTAGGGCGTGCCCCATGCAGAAGAACGCCTACACCTACGAAGAACTTCTGGCCTGCGGCCGCGGCGAGCTTTTCGGCCCCGGCAACGCCCAGCTGCCGGCCCCGCCGATGCTGATGTTCGACCGGATCGTTCGCATCGAGTCGGAAGGCGGCAAGTACGGCAAGGGCTATGTCGAAGCCGAATTCGACATCAATCCGGACCTCTGGTTCTTCGGCTGCCACTTCATCGGCGACCCGGTCATGCCGGGGTGCCTGGGCCTGGACGCCATGTGGCAGCTGGTCGGCTTCTTCCTGGGCTGGTCGGGCGCGCCGGGCCGCGGCCGCGCCCTGGGCGTGGGCGAGGTCAAGTTCACTGGCCAGGTCACGCCGGACGTCAAGAAGGTCGTCTATAAGATCGACCTGAAGCGCGTCATCATGCGCAAGCTCGTCATGGGAATTGGCGAAGGCGTGCTGGAGGCCGACGGCAAGGTGATCTACGAAACCAAGGACCTTAAGGTCGGGTTGTTCACGCCTGAACAGATGGCTTGATCCGTTAGTTTAGAGACCGGTCGTCTAGCGAAAGAACCGGCCCCTGACGGATCGGAGGGGGAGAAGAGGATTTACAGAATGCGTCGCGTCGTCGTCACCGGACTGGGGATCGTCTCGTCCATCGGCAACAACGCCCATGAGGTGCTGGCCTCCCTGCGCGAGGCCAAGTCGGGCGTGATCGCCGCGCCGGAATACGCCGAGCTCGGCTTCCGCTGCCAGGTCCACGCCGCGCCCCAGATCGACTGGGAGCCGCTGGTCGATCGCCGCGCGGCGCGGTTCCTCGCGCCCGGCACGGCCTACGCCCACATCGCCATGGAGCAGGCGATCGCCGACTCGGGTCTTTCCGAGTCCGAGATCAGCCATGAGCGCACGGGCCTGATCGTCGGCTCGGGCGGTCCCTCGACCCGCGTCATCGTCGAGGCCGCCGCCACGACCCGGGAAAAGGGTCCCAAGCGGATCGGCCCGTTCGCGGTGCCCAAGGCCATGAGCTCGGGTCCGTCGGCCGTGCTGTCGACCTGGTTCAAGATCCGCGGGATCAACTATTCGATCAGCTCGGCCTGCGCGACCAGCGCCCACTGCATCGGCGCGGCCGCCGAGCAGATCCAGCTGGGCAAGCAGGACGTGATCTTCGCCGGCGGCTGCGAGGAGCTGGACTGGACCCTGTCGAACCTGTTCGACGCGATGGGCGCCATGAGCAGCAACTTCAACGACCGCCCGGCCGTCGCCAGCCGCGCCTACGACAAGAACCGCGACGGCTTCGTGATCGCTGGCGGCGCCGGGATCGTGGTGCTGGAAGAGTACGAACGGGCCAAGGCCCGCGGGGCCAAGATCTACGGCGAGCTGGTCGGCTACGCCGCCAATTCCGACGGCTACGACATGGTCGCCCCGTCGGGCGAGGGCGCGGCGCGCTGCATGCGCCTGGCCATGGCCGAGGCCGGCAACCGGACCATCGACTATCTGAATCCGCACGGCACCTCGACGCCGGTCGGCGACAGCAAGGAGATGGGCGCTGTGCGCGAGGTGTTCGGCGACAAGCCGCCGATGATCTCGTCGACCAAGTCCCTGACCGGCCACAGCCTGGGCGCGGCCGGCGCGCAGGAAGCCATCTACTCGATCCTGATGCTCGACAACGGCTTCGCCGCCGAGAGCGCCCACATCGAGGAGCTGGACCCCGAGTTCGCCGACCTGCCGATCCTGCGCCAGCGCGTCGACAAGCCGCTCGAGACCGTGATGTCCAACAGCTTCGGCTTTGGAGGCACCAACGGCACGCTGATCTTCAGCAAGGTCTAGGTTTGGGGGGTGGGTTCCGCCCACGGGCGGGCCCTGCTAACCAGCGCTCAACGATTTGCCATAGAGGGCCCGACACATGGCCGACGATTACGCGTTCCCCAAGGGCGAGCTGATGCGGGGCAAGAAGGGCCTCGTCATGGGCGTGGCCAACCACAACTCGATCGCCTGGGGCATCGCCAGCCAGCTGGCCGCCCAGGGCGCCGAGATGGCCTTCACCTATCAGGGCGAAGAGCTGGAGCGCCGCGTGCGCCCGCTGGCCGAGAGCATCGGCGTCAAGACGATGATCCCGGCCGACGTCACCGACGACGCCTCGATGGACGCGGCCTTCGCCCAGATCGAGAAGGAGTTCGGCACGCTGGACTTCGTCGTCCACTCGGTGGCCTTCGCCAACAAGAACGAGCTGAAGGGCTCCTTCGTGGACAACACCACCCGCGAAGGCTTCCTGATGGCCATGAACATCTCGGCCTTCAGCTTCGTGGACGTCGCCAAGCGCGCCTCCAAGCTGATGCCGAACGGCGGCTCGCTGATCACCATGACCTATCTGGGGTCGGAGCGGACCATTCCGAACTACAACACCATGGGCGTGGCCAAGGCGGCGCTGGAAGCGGCGACCCGCTACATCGCCCGCGACCTCGGCCCCAAGGGCATCCGCGCCAACGCCATCTCGGCTGGCGCCATGCGCACCCTGGCCCTGGCCGGCATCTCGGGCGGCCGCAGCATGATCGCCCAGGGCCGCGCGTTCTCGGCGATGAAGGAAGACACCTCGATGGAAGGCGTCGCCGGCTGCGCCCTGTGGCTGGCCTCGGACCTCGGCAAGTCGACCACGGGCGAAGTCGTCCACGTCGACGCCGGCTTCCACATGATGGGCATGCCCGACCAGGACGAGGCGTAAGCCCGCCCTATAGGCCTACAGGGCGTAGGCCCGCATGAACCGTTCGGCCGCTTCCCGCGCGAAGCGGCCGAACTCTTCCGGCGTCTTGTCGGAAGGCAGCCGCAGCAGGGCGCGCATCTGGCTCTGGCCCATGATCATGCCGGAGAAGAACTCCGCCGCCTGGTCGCAGTCCTCGACCTTCATCCGGCCCAGTTCCGTCTCGGTCTTCAGGAACGCGGCCAGCTGGCGGCGGGCGCTTAAGGGGCCGGCTTCATAGACTTCCTGGGCGACGTCGGGCATCTCGCCCGCCCCCATCATCACCACCCGCATCATCGAGTAGCTCTTGTTGGTGATCACCGTCTCCAGCAGCGAGCGGGCGTAGGCCTCCAGGGTCGCGGTCGGGTTGTCGACGGCGTCCTGGCCGCGCAGCGGCGCGGTGACCCGCTCGACCCGGCGCTGCATCAGGGCCCGCATCAGCTCGGCCTTGGAGCCATAGTGATTATAGACCGTCTGCTTGGAGACGCCCGCCCGCTTGGCGATCGCCTCCATCGGCGCGGCCAGGCCCCGCTCGCCGATCACCTCGACGGCGGCGTCGAGGATGGCTTCGGTCTTGGCGACGTCGATCTGTCCGGGAATGCGCGGCATCAGTGGGCGTCCGAGGGCGGCGGCGGGGCGTTCTTGGCCGGGCTGGCGAACAGAGACACGAACGCCGCCAGGAAACACCCGATCGCCAGCAAGGTGAAGCTGTCGCCGAACGCCATGACCGTGGCCTGCTGCTCGAGCATGCCGCCGATAGCCTTGCGGGCCGCGCCGCCAGGGTCGGCGACGCCCAGCTGCATCATCCGCTCGGTGAGTCCGGCCATCATGCTGGCGGTCGGGCCGCCCTGGGTGACCTTCGAGGTCATGTCGTCGTAGTAGAGCGCCGTCTGCTGGGTGATCGAGGTGGCCAGCAGGGCCAGGCCCACCGCGCCACCGGTGTTGCGGGCCAGGTTCACCAGGCCCGAGGCGTTCTTGACCATCTGCGGCGGCAGGGTGCTCATCGTGACCTGCTGGGTGGCGATCATGGCGATCATCACGCCGACACCCCGGCAGGCCTGGACCCCGGCGAACTCCCAGAAGCCCCAGTCCTTGGTCACGCCATGGGCCATATACATGCCCCAGCCGGCCAGGATGAAGCCCAGGCACATCGGCACCCGCGGATCGCTCTTGCGGACGAGGCGTCCCGCGATCGGGCCGGTCAGGAACATCGACAGGCCCGAGACGATCATCGTCGTGCCGACCTCCGACGCCGAATAGTGGCGCACCCGGCCCAGGAACTGCGGCAGCAGGAAGGTGCCGCCGAACAGGCTGGCCCCCGACACCGCGGTCATGGCGACCCCGACGGTGAAGTTGCGGTTGGCGAAGGCCCGCAGCTCGACGATCGGATTGTTGTAGGTCAGCTGCCGCCAGATGAAGACCGCGCCGCCGATTACGGCGGTGACGGTCAGCCACAGGATGGCGGTGTCGTCGAACCAGTCGTCCTTGGCGCCTTCCTCCAGCACGTACTGCATGCTCATCAGGAAGACGGCCATGACCGCCAGGCCGAACCAGTCGAAACCCTTGGCCAGGCTGGGATCGCCCTTGTCGAAGTCGCCCCAGCGCGCCACGCCGAACAGCACCAAGAGGCCGGTGGGCACGTTGATGAAGAACAGCCAGCGCCAGGACAGCGCCTCGGTTAGATGGCCGCCCAGGGTGGGGCCGACGGTCGGGGCCAGGGTGACGATCAGGCCCATGATCACGCTGGCCGTCACGCGCCGCTCGGGCGGGAAGGCGGTGAAGGCGACCGCGAACACCGTCGGGATCATCGCCCCGCCGATGAAGCCCTGCAGCGCCCGCGTCAGGATCATCATGTCGATCGACGAGCTCAGGCCCGTCAGCACGCTCATGACGATGAAGCCGGTGCACGAGGCGAGGTACAGGCGCTGGGTGCCCCACAGGCGCGACAGATATCCCGACAGCGGGATCATCACGACCTCGGGGATCAGATAGGCGGTCTGGATCCAGCTGATCTGGTCGGTGCTGGCGCCGACGCCGGCCTGAATCTGCGGCAGCGAGGCCGCGACGATCTGGATGTCCAGGATGGCCATGAACTGGCCGATGACCATCGCCCCGAAACCGAGGAACAGTTTGCCCCAATCAACCTCGGGCTTGGGCGCGGCTTGCGAGGCGGGGAGGGCGGCGTCGCTCATGACGCGTCCGCCGTCTAGCGGTCCACGCCCTGGCGGGCGACCTGCGGCGTGCTCTGGCCCGCTTCGGCGAAGGACGGGCCCGAGCGGTCGCGGACATCGACCTTGACCTCGACCGACAGGCCCGGACGCAGGGCCGCGCCCAGCTGGCTGCGATCGACGGCGATCTTCACCGGCAGGCGCTGGGTGATCTTGGTGAAGTTGCCGACGGCGTTCTCGACGGGGATCAGGGCGAATTCCTGGCCGGTGGCCGGGGCGAAGCTGTCGACCTTGCCGACGATCTTGGCCTTGCCGAAGGCGTCGGCCTTGATCTCGACCGGCTGGCCGACGCGGATGCGCGCGACCTGGGTCTCCTTGAAGTTGGCGACGATATAGGCCTGACCCAGCGGCACGACCGACATCAGGGCCACGCCGGGCTGGACCAGCTGGCCCGGCCGGACCGAGCGGGCGCCGACGACGCCGGCGGCCGGCGCGCGGATCACGGTCCGCTCCAGGTCCAGCTTGGCCTGCTCCACCGCGGCGTGGGCGGCGGCGGCTTGAGCCACGGCCTGAGCCTTGGCCGAGCCCAGCGACTGGGCGGCGCGGCGCTCGGCTTCCAAGGCGGCCTGGGCGCTGGCGACGCCGGCGGCGGTCTGGGTGGCGGCCGCGCGCTCGGTCTGGACCTTCTGTTGCGAGACCCAGCCTTGCGTCGCCAGGCTGTTGTAGCGCTCGAGGTCGGCCTTGGCCCGGCTGGCGTCGGCCTGGGCGCTGGTCACGCCGGCGGCCCGCTGGGCGATCATGGCCTGCTCGAGGCTGTTCTTGTCATCGATGGCGCGGACGGCCGCGTCGGCGGCGCCGGCGTTGGCGATCGCCTGGTCGACGATGGCCTGGAAGGTCGACGGATCGATCTTGGCCAGCACCTGGCCGGCCTCGACCCGCTGGTTGTCGGCCACCAGCACCTCGGCCACATAGCCGGAGACCTGCGGGCTGATCTGCACCGTATCGGCCTGGACGAAGGCGTTGTCGGTGCTTTCGAAGTGCTGCTTGTCCAGGAACCACAAGGTTCCGCCGACCACGACGGCGGCCACGAGGACCCCGCCCGCGACCATCGGGACCAACTTCTTCTTTTGCGGCGTCGCCATGAACGGAAAAACCCCATCCCCAGAGCGTGAGCGCGCCCGATAGTCACATCACGCGGGCGCGGCAAGCGGATAAATGGACGCATTCGTCCAAAAATCAATGAACGCTGGAAGAAGTTTTTTCGATCAGGCCGCGCGACGTCCTTGGCCCTGTCCGCCATCCTCTTCCGCGAGGCGGAAACGCTGCACCAGGCGGCCCAGCTCGCTCGCCTCGCTGGACAGGTTGTGGCTCGCGGCGGTGCTCTCTTCGACCATGGCGGCGTTCTGCTGGGTGGCCTGATCCATCTGGTTCACGGCCGTGTTGACCTGTTGCAGTCCCGTGGACTGTTCGTTGGCCGAGGCGGCGATCTCGGCGACGATGCGATTCATGTCCTGAACGCCCGAGATGATCCGTCGCAGGGCCGCGCCCGTCTCGCCGACCAGGTTCACGCCCTCGTCGACCTGCTGGGTCGAGGTCGAGATCAAGGTCTTGATTTCCTTGGCGGCCTCGGCCGAGCGCTGGGCCAGGGCCCGCACTTCCTGGGCGACGA
>NZ_CALCDX010000017.1 GCF_937900395.1 uncultured Caulobacter sp. | reverse complement strand
ACGACGCCCAGCCGCACGAAGCGGCCGTCGCGCTCGGCCGGGACCTTGCCGACCAGCAGGGCGCAGAGCGTCCAGCCCGCGGCGATCGCGCCGACCACATAGCCCGCCAGCAGCGGCGAGGCCTGGTGCTGGGCCTGGATGAAGGCCGGGCCATAGACGGTGAAGCCGATCACGGCCGCCTCGGTCGAGAAGATGGTCAAGAGGCCCAGGCCGGTGGCCGTTGAGAGGTCGGCGGCGCTCCTGGGCAGCAGTCGGTCGTGCGTGCGCGCGTTGACGGCCAGCATGGCCGCCATGCCGATGACACCGCCGATCGCCAGACTGACCGCCAGGCGCGGCGCGGCGACGACGCCAGCCGCGCCGATCAGGCTGACGGCCAGCACCAGCAGGGCCAGCTGTGGGACCGGCACGCGGCCCCGGGCGGCGTCGCCCTTGTCGGCGGGCAGCATGACCATGACGGCCGCTATGAAGATGATCGCCTGAACGACGAACATCCAGAACGCTCCCCGCCAGAAGCCGACGGCGGCGAACAGCCCGCCCAGAGTCGGACCGAGCAAGGTGGCCGCGCCCCAGACGCCCGCCACCGCGCCATAGACGCGCGGCCACAGACTCTCGGGGAACAGGGCGGTGATGGCGACGTAGCAGAGGGCCACGACCGCGCCGGCGCCCAAGCCTTGGACGAGGCGGCCGAGAATGAAGGTGACGAACTCGGGGGCCAGGGCGCTCATGGCGCAGCCGATGGCATAGACTAGGCCGCTGAACGCCGTCGCCCGGCGCAGCCCGAACGCCAGCGACAGCTTGCCCGAGCAGGCGCCGGCCACGATCGATCCGGTCAGATAGGCCGCCACCGACCAGCCGAAATAGGCGTAGCCGCCGATGTCGCGCGCGACGCTGGGCATGATCGTCGCCGTCACCAGGGTGTCGGCGGCGTTCAGCCAGATGCCCAGGCACAGGAGGGCGAAGCGTGGCGCGAGGGCCTTGTCGATCGTCAAACGCATGCCGGTAGGGCCATCTCCGCCGAAGAGCGACAGCCTGTACGGCGCCGGCGCTCGCAAGTGAACCCATGCAGCGGCCCTTCGTTGGACCCTCGTGAAACCGGTATCCTCCGAAGCGCTGGCCCTCGCCGGTTTGTGGACGCTCCTCCTGGAGGCGGTCCTGGCCGGCATGCTGCTGCTGATCCTGATCGACCGGATCGCCCCGTCGCAGGACCTGCCGTGGCGGCCGTTCTCACTGAACCAGCCGATCGGCCTGGCGACCGCGGGCAAGCTGTCGCGGATCGCGGCCGATCCCGCGGCTTGCCGGACGGCGCTGCGGGAGGGCGGATTGAGCGTTGTGGACCAGCCGGTAAAGGATGACGGCTTCTGCTCGACGCGGGACACGGTGCGGGCGTCCGGCAAGCTCTCGCCCGCCGCCCCGGTCATGACCTGTCCGATGGCCCTGCGCTACGCCCTGTGGGAGCGGCAGGTGGTGGCGCCGGCGGCCCGCGAGCGGCTGGGCCAGGCGGTGGTCCGGGTCGACCACCTGGGGACCTACGCTTGCCGCACGATCTATGGCCGCCCCGGCGAGCGGCCCAGCGAGCACGCCCGCGCCAACGCCCTCGACATCGCCGGCTTCCGCCTGGCCGATGGGCGTCGTATCACCGTGGCCCGAGACTACCGCCGCGACACCGACGAAGGCCGCTTCGTCCGCGCGGTCCGCGATGGCGCCTGCCGGGTGTTCGGCGTGGTGCTGAGCCCGGACTACAACGCCGCCCACGCGGACCACCTGCACCTGAACCCAGCAGGCTACAGCCTGTGCCGGTGAGCTGGTCCTAGAGCGTCTTCGCCAGCGCCGTCAGCTGATCCGTCGCGATCCCCCAACCTTCGTGGAAGCCCATTTTCTCGTGGGTGTCGCGGTCCTCGACGGTCCAGTGGCGGGCCACGGCGCGGTAGCGGGTCTTGCCGCCGCCCAGATCCTCGAAGGTGACGATGCCGACCATGAAGGGCTTCTCCGACGGCCTCCAGGTCACGGTGAAGGCGTCGGTGAAGACCAGCTTCTCGTTCGGGATCACTTCCAGATAGACACCCGGCTGCGGCATGCGCTCGCCGTTCGGGCCGTTCATGACGAGGTAGCTGTTGCCGCCGGTGCGGACGTCCTGGCGCACGTCCGAGACATACCAGGGCTTGGGGCAGAACCACTGGACCAGCAGTTCGGGCGAGGTCCAGCACCGGTAGAGCGTCTCGCGCGGGACATCGATGATCCGTTCCAGGACGAGGTCGCGATCTTCCGAAGTCGCGGGGGCGGTGTCGAGGGGCATGGGGCGTCTCCTTGCGGTTGCCATCTTGCCTCAAGGACGGGCCGATGGGGCGGGGGCCGACAGTCAGGCGACAAAAATCCAACGAAGCAACATTCCCGCCTTCCTGGGCCTTGTGCCCAGGACCCATGCTGACGGCGGGCTCTGACGGCGAAGGGGTGCGAAGTTGGAAGGCCTAGGGCTCGCTTGAACCTCTGAGGGGCGGAACGATGGGTCCTGGGCGCGAGGCCCAGGAAGGCGGGCTTAGAGTTTGTCGCTCACGCGAAGCTAGCCTTGACCCGCCCCCGCGCCCGCCGCACTGTGTCCGATATTCAAACAAGCGTTTTAGGGAGCGCGCCATGAGCCTCTTCGACCTTTCCGGCAAGGTGGCGATCATCACCGGGTCCTCGCGGGGGATCGGCCGGGCGATCGCCGAGCGGATGGCCGAGCACGGGGCCAAGGTGGTGATCTCCTCGCGCAAGGCGGGGCCGTGCGAGGAGGTGGCGGCCGCCCTCAACGCCAAGCACGGCGCGGGGACGGCCATCGCGGTCCCGGCCAACATCGCGTCGAAGGAAGAGCTGCAGAACCTGGTCGACGAGACCCGCAAGGCGTTCGGCCGCGTGGACGTCTGCGTCTGCAACGCCGCCAGCAATCCCTATTACGGCCCGATGGAGGGGATCAGCGACGACCAGTTCCGCAAGATCCTGGACAACAACATCATCAGCAACCACTGGCTGATCGGCATGGTCGCGCCGGAGATGCGGGCCCGCAAGGACGGGTCGATCATCATCGTCTCGTCGATCGGCGGCCTGCGCGGCAACGCGATCATCGGCGCGTACAACATCTCCAAGGCGGCCGACTTCCAGCTGGCCCGCAACCTGGCCCACGAGTTCGGGCCCGACAACGTGCGGGTCAACTGCATCGCGCCCGGCCTGATCCGCACCGACTTCGCCCGCGCCCTGTGGGAGAACCCCGAGACCTTGAAGCGCTCCACCCAGGGCGTGCCGCTGCGCCGGATCGGCGAGCCGGACGAGCTGGCCGGGGCGGCGGTGTACCTGGCTTCGAAGGCCGGCAGCTTCATGACCGGACAGGCGCTGGTCGTGGACGGCGGGGCGACGATCTGACGAACCCGCCACCCGGCCTCCCCGGCGAAGGCCGGGGTCCAGATCGAACTCACGCGGGTGGGAAGCCTTGGTTCGGCGAGGGGCGCGAGCGCACAAACCTTTTGGGATTTATCTGGGCCCCGGCATTCGCCGGGGAGATCGGAAGAGGAAGGGCGACGATCTGACGCCGCGCGCCGGGCGATAGGCTTAACGCGTCCTACATCAGTTCCCGCGAAGGGTTGACCCGGGATTCCGGGATATTCGTTTGTGCGTCGGCTACTGATTTCACTCGTCCTGCTGGGGGCTTTGGCGGCGGGGAGCGTCCAGGCGCAACCGGGCGTGCCCCTGGACCAACGCCTGGACCAGCTGAGCCGCAAGATCGGCGTCGATACCGTCCATCCGTCTTCAGACAACCAGGACGTCGAGCGCGCCGGCGAGGCGGCGCTGAAGGAGCGCGGCCGCGAGCGGCTCTACGATCTCTGGCGCGTGCTTTACGCCTACAAGAGCAATCAGGTCCGCCGGCGGTTCGAGCCGTGGGTCGAGCGGGTCCAAGCCGTGGCGCGCCGCGACCATGATCCGGCCTTGGCCGCGCTGGCCGACCTGCAGACGATCGCTCTGCGCCATGAGACGCAAGGCTTCCGCGCCTTCACCGACGCCGACTGGACCCGGTTCATGGAGCGCTCGGGTCCCGACATTCGCCTGATGGCGGGGATCGAGCGGGTCCGGCACCTGGGCCAGGTGGGGCGTTGGCGCGAGGCCGCCCGGCTGGCGACCGAATTGACCAACGAGGCCGAGCGGCGGGACCGGATCGTCCAGCCGGTACTGGCCGAGCTGCATCAGATCCACAGCTACACCCTGTCCGACATGGGCGACAAGGAAGGCGCGCTGGAGCACATGACCCGCGCGGTGGAGCTCGACGAGGGCGACGCCTTCTTCATCCGCAAGACCGAGCGCCTCTACGACATCGCCTACACCGCCGCCGACCTGGGCGCGATCGACCAGGCGCGCCGGTTCGCGGCCCTGCATCACCGCTGGGCGGCCAGCGTGGGCAATGCGGACCTGGTGACCTGGGACCGCTACCTCTGCGCCAAGATCGCCGGCCTGGCCGATCAGCCTCAGGAAGTCCTCAACTGCCTGGCCGAAGCCAAGGCGCTGATCGACCGGCCGGAACGACGTCTTCAGGTGGTCATGCTGAGCCGCCGGGCCACGGCCTTGGCGCAACTGGGCCAGGCCGCGGCGGCGCGCGCCGATCTTCAGCGGATGCAGGCCGTCCCGGACGTCCTGGGGCCGCGCGACCTCGCCGCCGAAGCCTTGATCAAGGCCTATATCGACCAGGCCGAGGGCCGTTCGGCCGAGGCTTTCCGGGAGCTCGACGCCTGGCGCAAGGGCGAGGCCCTGCGCGTCGCCCGCCAGAACGCCCGCAACGTCGCCGAGATGTCAGCGGCCCTGGATGGCGAGTTGCGCGCCAAGCGGGATGAAAGCCGCCGCCTGGCCGAGCAGGTCCGCCTGTCGCGCAGCCTGGTCCGCGCCTCGGTCGTCATCGCCCTGCTGCTGGCGGTGCTGGTGGCCGGCGGGGTGGGCTGGGCGCTTCACCAGCGCCGGGCGTCGGGCCGCCTGAAAGGCGCCCAGGAACGCGCCGAGGCAGCCAACCAGGCCAAGTCCGCCTTCCTGGCCGTGATGAGCCACGAGCTGCGCACGCCGCTGAACGGCATGCTGGGCTTGGCCCAGGCGCTGCGCACCGAGACCCTGACCCCCGAGCAGCGCGAGCAGGTCGACCTGATCCTCGACAGCGGCGACACCCTGCTGGTGCTGCTGAACGACATTCTCGACCTCTCCAAGATCGAGGCCGGCAAGCTGGAGATCGCCCCGACCACGGGCGACCTCGTCGGCAGCTGCGCGCGGCTGGTCGGCGGCTATCAGCCCACGGCCCGCGAGAAGGGCGTGGCCCTGTCGTTCCGGCTCGAGAGCGCCCCGCCCGGCCCGCTGATGTTCGACGGCGTGCGCGTGCGTCAGTGCCTGACCAACCTGGTCTCCAACGCCCTGAAGTTCACCAGCGAAGGCAAGGTCGAGGTGGGCCTGGCCTGCTATCCGGAGGATGACGGCCGGGTGCGGGTGCGCCTGCGGGTGTCCGACACCGGCATCGGCATGAGCGAGGAGACCATCGCCAAGCTGTTCCGGCCCTTCACCCAGGCCGACGCCTCGACCACCCGCAACTTCGGCGGCACGGGGCTGGGCCTCAACATCACCCGCCGCCTGGTCAAGATGATGCGGGGCGAGATCAAGGTCGAAAGCGAGGAAGGCCGCGGCTCGATCTTCACGATCGAGATGCTGGTCGATCCGGCCGAGCCGATCGAGGCGACCGCCGGCGCCGAGGACGCCGCCGACTCGACCGAGGGCTTCGCCGCCCTGCATGGCCGGCGGGTCCTGGTGGTCGACGACCATCCGGTCAATCGCCGGGTCATCCGCCTGTTCCTGGAGCCGTTCGACTGCGAGCTGGTCGAGGCCGAGAACGGCCAGGTCGCGCTGGACGTGTTGGC